>NZ_JCALEJ010000016.1:0-103693 GCF_059813315.1 Mycobacterium sp. NGS11 | reverse complement strand
ACAGCCGGCGGCGCGGATGGACTTCATGCTCGGCGATGCGGCTCCCGTCGTCGCCGTCACCACCGCCGATCTCGCCGAGCGTCTCGAGAGCTACAAGCTCTCCGTCATCGATGTCAACGATCCCAGCATCGGCACCCAACCGGCCACCGGACTGCCCGGGCCGGCAGAGGACGACATCGCTTACCTCATTTACACCTCGGGCACTACCGGTGTCCCCAAGGGCGTGGCCGTCAGTCACCGCAACGTCACACGGCTGCTGGAGACGTTGGACGCCGACCTCGAACTTTCGGGGCAGGTGTGGTCGCAGTGTCATTCGTTGGCGTTCGACTACTCGGTGTGGGAGATCTGGGGTGCGCTGCTGTACGGCGGCCGGCTGGTGGTCGTGCCCGAGTCGGTGGTCCGCTCACCGGAAGACCTGCTCAGCGTGCTGGTTCGTGAACAAGTCAGTGTGTTGAGTCAGACGCCCTCGGCGTTTTACGCACTGCAGACCGCCGACGCGCTCGCCCCCGAGCTCGCGGACCAACTCAAGCTCTCCACCGTCGTATTCGGTGGTGAAGCGCTCGAGCCCCAGCGTCTGGCAACCTGGCTGGACAACCATCCGGGATTGGCCCGGCTGATCAATATGTATGGCATCACCGAGACGACGGTGCACGCCTCGTTCAGGGAGATCGTCAGCAGCGACGTCGAGCGAAACGCCAGCCCGATCGGCGTGCCGCTGGCCCACCTCGCCTTCTTTGTGCTGGACAGCTGGTTGCGCCCGGTACCCGCCGGCGTGGTCGGCGACCTGTACGTCGCCGGTGCCGGCCTGGCCTACGGGTATGTGGGTCGGGCGGGGCTAACGGCGTCACGATTTGTGGCCTGCCCGTTCGGCGGAGCGGGAGCGCCCGGAAGTCGTATGTATCGCACCGGGGACGTCGTGTCGTGGGGCGCGGACGGCCAACTGCGATATCTGGGACGTGCTGATGAGCAGGTCAAGATCCGCGGCTACCGCATCGAGCTCGGTGAGGTCCAAGCGGTACTGGCCGCACTGGACGAGGTGCAGCAGGCGGTGGTGATCGCACGCGAGGACGTCCCCGGCGACAAGCGCCTGGTCGGTTACGTCACCGGGACCGCCGAGCCGGCCGCGCTGCGCACGGCCCTGGCCGAGCGGCTCCCGGCGTACATGGTCCCCACCGCGATAGTGCCGATCGACGCCTTGCCGCTGACTCCGAATGGCAAGCTGGACACCCGCGCACTGCCCGCACCGGGATACCAGGAGGCCGGTGGCTACCGTGCCCCGACCAACGCCGTCGAGGAGAAGCTGGCCGACATCTACGCGCAGATCCTTCGGCTGGAGCGGGTCGGGGTCGACGACTCCTTCTTCGAACTGGGTGGCGACAGCATTCTGTCGATGCAGGTTGTCGCGCGGGCCCGTGCCGTCGGGGTGGTTTGCCGGCCGCGTGACATCTTCGTGGAACAGACCGTTGCCCGGCTGGCCAGGGTAGCCACCGTGACCGACGGCTCGGAAACCGTGATCGATGAGGGCGTCGGGCAGGTATTGGCCACGCCGATCATGCACTGGCTGCACAGGCTGGATGGTGCGGTTGATCAGTTCAATCAGACCATGGTGGTGCAGGCGCCGGTGGGAGCCGGCGAGGCCGATGTCGTGGTGATGCTGCAGGCATTGCTGGATCGGCATGCCATGCTGCGGGTGCGCGTCGAGGACGACGGTGCAGACGGTTGGTCGCTGCACGTGCCCGAGGCGGGTTCGGTTGCCGCCGGCGGGTGCCTGCAGTCGGTGGGCGTCCTGTCTGAAGCGGCGCTGGTCGAGGCGCGGTCCTCGTTGAACCCGGCCGCTGGGGTGATGCTGAGCGCGGTGTGGGAGGGCTCCACGGGGCGGTTGGTGGTGATCATCCACCACCTTGCCGTCGACGGGGTGTCCTGGCGGATCCTGCTCGAAGACCTCAATATCGCTTGGGCGCAGCATCACTCAGGTCAGCCCGTAGCGTTGCCACCCGGCGGGACGTCGTTTGCCCGGTGGGCGTCGCTGTTGGCCGAGCACGCGCGCCGCCCGGAAGTCGCAGAGCAGGCCGGTGCCTGGCGGCAGGTCGCGGAGTCTGCTCCCGCCATGCTGCCGGCGGTACAGCCTGCGATGGACACGATCGCCACCGCAGGGTTGCTGTCGGTGGAGCTGGGCGCCGACACCACCGGCATGCTGCTCGGTCAGGTGCCATCGGCGTTCCACGCCGGGGTGCAAGACATCTTGTTGATCGCGTTCGCGATGGCGGTGGCGGAGTTTCTGGGAACCGGAGCCGCGCCGATCGGCATCGACGTCGAGGGACACGGGCGTCACGACGAACTGGCCCCCGACGTGGACCTGTCGCGGACCGTGGGATGGTTCACGGCGATCTACCCGGTGTCACTTGCCGTGGGCGGGCTGTCGTGGGAGCAGATCGTGGCCGGCGAGGCTGAGCTGGGAGCGGTGATCAAGAACGCCAAAGAACAACTCCGCGCCCTGCCCGACCCGCTCAGCTACGGTCTGCTGCGCTACCTGAACGCCGACGCTGACCTCGGCGAGTTCGATCCACCGATCGGTTTCAACTATCTGGGCCGATTGGGTGGCCCGGCGACCCAGCTATCGGACGAACTGTGGCGGGTCAGCGAGGACGGCTTGTCGTTGACCGTCGCTGCCGCGGCGGTGCCCATGTCGTTGGCGCACACGCTGGAGCTCAACGCCAGCACCGTGGATACGGATTCCGGCCCGCATCTGCATGCCAATTGGACGTGGGCGCCCTCAGCGCTCGACGAAGCGCAGGTCAGAAGGCTTAGCCAGTTGTGGTTCGACGCCCTGACCGGTATCTGCGCCCATGTGCAGAGCGGCGGAGGCGGGTTGACTCCTTCTGATATCGCGCCTGCCAGGCTCAGCCAGCGACAGATCGACGAGCTCGAGACGCAATACTCGATTGCCGACGTGTTACCACTCACGCCATTGCAGGAGGGCATGCTATTTCACGCCAGCTTCGCGCAAAGCCCCGGCGATCTGAGTGAGTTGTATGCAGTGCAGCTGGATATCACCGTGAGCGGTCCACTCCACCAGCAGCGCTTGCGCGACGCGGTGCAAACGGTTATCAACCGGCATCCGAACCTGGCGGCCCGATTCAGCGAAGAGTTCGACGAACCGGTCCAGATCATCCCGGCTGATCCCGTGGTGCCCTGGCGTTATGTTGACCTCAGCGCAGCAGAAGACGAGGTAGATGAGCAGGTGCGGCAGGT
Organism: Mycobacterium sp. NGS11; assembly: GCF_059813315.1. Lineage (NCBI taxonomy): Bacteria > Bacillati > Actinomycetota > Actinomycetes > Mycobacteriales > Mycobacteriaceae > Mycobacterium > Mycobacterium sp. NGS11. The sequence goes on along the minus strand of NZ_JCALEJ010000016.1, from coordinate 100,441 downwards.
GTGCGTCGCGGAGCGCGCGGCCGCCTGTGACCTGGACCAGTCGCCAGTTCGGGTGGCGTTGATCCGGATCGCGGAAGACCGGCACCGATTTGTGCTGAGCAATCACCACATCGTGCTTGATGGCTGGTCAATGCCAGTTCTGTTGGGGGAGATCTTCGCCAGTTACCACGGTCAGCGGCTGCCCGCGGCGGTCCCATATCGCAGGTTCGTCAGTTGGCTGGTGGATCGCGATCGCGATGCCGCCTTCACGACCTGGCGCGACGTGCTCGATGGCTTCAACACGCCGACGCTGGTCGCCGGGCCAAGCCGGCCCGGGGTCGGACGACGGAGCGTCGCATCGTTCCGGGTGCCGGAAGTAACGACACGGGCGCTCGTCGAATTGGCGCGCTCGCACCACACCACAGTCAACATCGTGCTGCAAGGCGCCTGGGCGCAGGTGCTGACTTCGCTCACTGGCCAGCACGACGTCGCGTTCGGCCTCCCGGTGTCGGGACGGCCAGCCGAACTGCCCGGCGCAGACTCGATGGTGGGCTTGCTGATCAATACGGTGCCGGTTCGCGCGAACATCACGCCCGCCACTACCACCGCCGAATTGCTGAGCCAGCTGCAAAACGTCCACAACCAGACCCTTGAGCACCAGCACTTGGCGTTGAGCGAGATCCATCGCGCGGCTGGCCATGACCAGTTATTCGACACCCTCCTCGTGTTCGAGAATTACCCAGTCGATACGGCCGCACTGTCGGGTGTCGGTGAGCTGGCCATCACTGAATTCGCTGCGCGCGAATACAACCACTACCCCCTTGCGGTGCAGGCGGTTCCGGGTAGTGAACTGAACCTCCGCGTCGAATTCGACACCGAGCTGTTTGATGCGGAAAGCATCGACGCGTTGATGGAGCGGCTAGAGCGCGTGATGCTGGAGATGGCAGCTGATCCAGGGCGCCGGTTGTCGTCGATGAATATGCTCGATACGGCCGAGCGTGACAGGCTGGATCACCTTGGCAACCGAGCGGTGTTGACCCAGCCGGCTATGCCAGATGTGTCCATCCCCGCGTTGTTTGCCGAGCAGGTGGCGCGCGCCCCGGAGGCCGTGGCATTGGTCTGCGGACAACGGTCGTGGTCCTACCGCGAGCTAGACGAGGCAGCTAACCAGTTGGCGCACCTGCTGGCTGCGCAGGGTGCGGGTCCAGGGCAGTGTGTTGCATTGCTGTTCTCCCGGTCGGCCGAGGCGATCGTGTCAATACTGGCTGTGCTCAAGACTGGCGCGGCGTATCTGCCGATCGACCCCGCGCACCCGCGGTCCCGGGTGGAGTTCATGCTTGCCGATGCCGCGCCGATCGCGGCGGTCACAACCGCTGAGTTGGCTGACCGGCTGGACGAGATCGACCTGACGGTGATCGATGTCAACGCTCCGGTGGACGCCAGACCCGCCTCCGCTTTGCCCGCGCCGGCGGCTGATGATCTTGCCTACATCATCTTCACTTCGGGTACCACCGGTGTGCCCAAGGGCGTGGCCATCACCCATCGCAATGTCATCCAGTTGGCCAACTCACTCGACGGCACAGGTTTGCCGTCGGGACCCGAACGTGTGTGGTCGCAGTGGCACTCCTATAGCTTCGACATCTCGGGCTGGGAGATCTTCGGCGCTCTCCTTCGAGGTGGACGGCTGGTGGTTGTGCCCGAGTCGGTCGCCAGCTCACCGGACGACTTCCGCGCCCTACTGCTCGCCCAGCGCGTCAATGTCCTCAGTCAAACCCCCTCGGCGGTCGGGGCATTGTCACCAGAGGGCCTGGAGTCGGTGGCTTTGCTGGTGGGTGGGGAGGCCTGCCCGCCAGAGGTGATGGATCGGTGGGCGCCCGGACGGGTGATGATCAATGAATACGGCCCGACCGAGACGACGATGTGGGTCACGATCAATGCCTCGCTGAAACCCGGGTCGGGCGCGGTGCCGATCGGATCGCCACTGCCGACGGCGGCATTGTTCGTCCTTGACGGGTGGTTGCGGCCGGTGCCCGCCGGAGTGGTCGGCGAACTGTATGTGGCCGGTCCGCAGGTCGGCGCCGGGTATTGGCGCCGAGGCGGTTTGACCGCGTCGCGCTTCGTCGCTTGCCCCTTCGGCACATCCGGGACGCGCATGTATCGCACTGGGGATCTGGTGCGGTGGGGCTCCGACGGACAGCTGCAGTACCTCGGGCGCGTCGATGAGCAGGTCAAGATCCGTGGGCACCGCATCGAGCTGGGCGAGGTGCAGGCATCCCTTGCCGGTCTGGACGGGGTGGAACAGGCGGTGGTGATCACTCGCGAGGACCGCCCGGGCGACAAACGCCTGGTTGGTTACATCACCGGCGCAGCGGACCCGGTGGCGGTGCGGAACGCTCTGGTCGATGTGCTGCCGGCGTATATGGTGCCGTCGGCCGTGGTGTCGGTGGGCGCTCTGCCCTTGACGGTCAACGGCAAACTGGACAAACGTGCCCTGCCAGCACCCGAATACCAGGATGCCGGCGATTATCAGGCGCCAGCCAACGCGACGGAAGAGACCCTGGCAGGCATCTACGCCCAGGTGCTAGGCCTCGACCGCGTAGGGGTCGAAGAGTCATTCTTCGATCTGGGCGGGGATTCGCTGTTGGCGATGCGGGTGGTCGCCGCAATTAACAAGTCTTTAGACGTGCGCCTGGCGGTACCGACCTTGTTCAACGCGCCGTCTGTTCGAAGCTTGAGCCAGCAGCTGGCCAGAAAAACCTTCTCGGACAGCTTTGTGTCCGTGCACGGCCGCGATGTTGCGGAAGTGCACGCTCGTGACCTCACGCTGGATAAATTCCTCGATGTCGGGACGCTGAACGGAGCCCCCACGCTCCCTGGCCCAAGCGCCGAGGTGCGGACAATCCTGTTAACCGGGGCGACCGGCTTCCTGGGGCGCTACCTGGCTCTTGAATGTTTGAAGCAGTTAGAGCAAGTGGACGGCACGCTGATTTGCCTGGTGCGAGCTAAGTCCAATGAGGATGCGTGGCGGCGTCTTGAGAGCGTCTTCGACTCTGGCGACCCCGACCTACTTGCCTATTTCCGTGAGTTGGCAGCCGATCATTTAGAGGTCATCGCGGGTGATAAGGGCGAAGCCGACCTCGGTTTGGACCAGCAGACCTGGCAGCGGCTCGCGGCCACAGTCGATTTGATCATTGATTCAGCGGCCCTTGTCAACGGTCTGCTGCCGTACAGCGAGCTGTTCGGCCCCAACGTGGAGGGCACCGCCGAGCTGATCCGCATCGCGCTCACCACGAAGATGAAGCCCTACAGCTACGTGTCGACTGTCAACGTAGGAGATCAGATCGATGCGTCGGCGTTCACTGAGGACGGCGACATCAGGGTCATCAGCCCCACCCGCGCGATCGACGACAGCTACGGCAACGGCTATGGCAACAGCAAGTGGGCGGGCGAGGTGCTGTTGCGCGAGGCAAACGATTTGTGTGGGCTGCCGGTCGCGGTGTTCCGCAGCGGAAGGATCATGGTCGACACCTCTTACCAGGGTCAGATCAACGTGCCGGACCTGTTCACCCGGATGGTACTGAGCGTCGTCGCTACTGGCATCGCACCCCATTCCGTGTACGAGCTCGACAGTAACGGGAACCGCCAGCGTGCTCACTACGACGGGCTGCCCGTGGGATTTGTGGCCGAAGCGGTCGCCACGCTCGGCGCCCAAACGGTCAGCGGGTTCCAGACCTACCATGTGATGAATCCGCACGACGACGGGATCGGATTCGACCAGTACGTCGACTGGCTGATCGAGGCGGGATACCCGATCCGGCGCATCGATGACTTTGCGGACTGGGTCGAGCAGTTCGAGGCCGCCTTGGTTGCCCTGCCGGATCGACAGCGCCAGCACTCAATACTGGATGTGTTGCGTGCGGTTCTGCGCAATGCCGCAGAGGTGCGGCCCTTCGAACCCGAGCGCACGTCCGTTGCACCGGCAGACCGATTCCGTGCTGCGGTGCAAGAAGCCAAGATCGGCTCCGACAACGACATTCCGCACATCTCGGCGCCGATCATCATCAGGTACGTCACCGACTTGCAGGGGCTCGGCCTGCTCTAGCCGTTGAGTGCGCTGTGGCGGCCTTGAGTGTTGTAGGGCTCCAGCGAGGGCGCAGGCCCGCGGGTGTCGGTGTGATGAGTGCGTCTGCCGGCTGGTCATCGACCAGGTCGTGCACCTAGTCATTGGCGATGCGGCCCGAGATCGGTTGTCGGCAACTTTTCCGGCAACAATAGCCACTTACGCCAGCAAAGCGTCTTACCAACTCGGCACTAGGGCCATGCCGCCAGCCCAGCAATTGACGATTGCGCATATAAATTCCGCCGAGCCGCCCATCTCAGCGCCATAGCGGGTGCCGCCACCGGTTCGAGCCGGAGCCGCTCTCGAAACCGTCCGGCGAGCGACGCTCGCGCGTGCGCGAGTTTGCCGGTTCCCGTGATAACGAAGGTCGTCATAGATCGGCGCGCCGAGCTGCGTTGCCTGATGCATCCACCGGTCCCACGAGTTCCGACCGAATTATCCCTGTACCTGGCCCCTTGGACCGCATGGCTTGGCGGGCCAGTGATAGCCGCCGGCGTAGCGGTTGCGTTTCGCACCCCTGACCTGCCGTGCGGTGAATGACTGTGGTCTCGCACACATTAGCTGAAAACCGCGTCCGGCTTGGTGACCTTCATTATGCTGACAGCAGTCATACCGACCGCAGGTATTGAACACAAGTATAACCAAACTAGCAGTTTGCGGCAGAACTTCGTTCGACAATCACCTGTTGCGTGAGCACTGGCAACCGGCGACGTAGACGAAGGAATCGAAAGCCGCTGACGCAAAGGCAAATATTTGCGGACCGGTATTGCCGGGTTGCTGACGAGTAAAGGGTGCGCTTTGGGAGAGCATGTGAGACTGGACGACCGACCACTTCCACTGACGCGCGGCCAGCTGGATATATGGCTCGCGGAGGAGACGGGCAGCTTCGCGGCGAGGTGGCAGCTGGGCGTGTATATGCGAATCGCGGGCTCACTCGACGTCGATTTGTTCGAGACCGCGGTACAGCAGGCGGTTGGTGAGGCCGAACCACTACGAGCTGCTTTTTTCGAGGTTGATGGTCAGATCGTCCAAAGGGTGATCGACGATCCCGACGTCGAGCTCGCCCGTTATGACCTCACACGCTCGCAGGATCCCGAGCGGGAAGCTTATCGACTGGCGACATCTATTCAACGCACAGTGATGCCGCTCAGCGGGCCGCTATTCAAATTTGCGGTGTTTCAGACTGGTGCGAATGAATTCTACTGGTTCGCGTGCTGCCACCATATTGTGGTCGACGGCATTAGTCTCGCTCTTGTTTGCCATCGGGTCGCGACCATCTACAACGCAATTACCTCCGGAACGTCGATTCCGCCGACCTTTTTTGGATCGCTGTCTGATCTGATCGACTGCGAGCTGGAATATGAATCTTCCAGCGATTATCTCGATGACCAGGAGTATTGGACCCGGATTCTCCAATCGGGAAGCGAGTCGCAATATCGGTCGGTGGAAGCAGTAACAGGTCCCAACGAGAACGAGTCCGCGGCACCGGTGCAATTAGACCCTTCAGCGGTTGCCGGAATTGACGAGTTGGCCGGGAAGTTGGGCATGCGTCGGTCGTCGGTGATTACTGCGGCGTGTGCGCTGCTGGTCGGCGGGTGCGATATCGAGAATTCGGAGATCGTGTTCGATTTCCCGGTGAGCAGGCGGGTGCGGCCGGAGTCCAAGCTGGTGCCGGGAATGATCTCTGGGGCGGTGCCGCTGGTGTTGAAGGCGTCACCGGGGTCGACGGTGGCCGGCTTTTGTGAACACGTCGACAGGCGGATTCGAGAAGCGTTGCAGCATCAGCGGTTCCCGGTGCACGCGTTGGAGAATGCGGGGCATTTCCGGGGTCCCGGGCAGGCGTCGAATCGGGTGGCCGTCAACTTCATCCCCACCACGCACCTTTCGGACCTCAATGGCTCTGCGGTGACGGCGACGTTGACTCATGACGGGTTGGGGGATCAGTTCCGGCTGGTCTTTTTCCGGGACGAGGATCAGCTGTTTTTGTCCACGCCGGGTGCGGGGCAGTTGCTGCCCAATTGCGATCTCGGGGAGTTGGCCACGCGGCTAGAACGGGTGTTGGTGGCGATGGCTGCCGATCCGGTGCGGCGGTTGTCGTCGATGGGTCTGCTTGATGGGGCCGAGCAGGCGCGGCTCGATGAGCTGGGTAATCGGTCGGTGTTGGCCGCGGCGGTGGGGTCCTCGGCGTCGGTTCCGGAGTTGTTCGCCGCTCAGGTGGCTCGCGCTCCCGAGGCGGTGGCGCTGGTGTGTGGGCAGCGCCGGTGGACCTATCGCGAGCTTGATGAGGCCGCCAACCGGTTGGGGCATCATCTGGCCGGTCGGGGTGTGGGGCCTGGGCAGTGTGTGGCGTTGTTGTTTGCCCGTTCGGCTGAGGCGATTGTGTCGATCTTGGCGGTGTTGAAGACTGGGGCGGCGTATTTGCCGATGGATCCGGCGTTGCCGACGGCGCGGTTGGAGTTCATGCTTGCCGATGCCGCGCCGATTGTGGCGGTCACGACCCAGGATTTGGTGGAGCGCCTCGATGGCTGTGATCTGCCGGTCATCGATGTCGGTGCCGCCGAGATCCAGGCGTGTGCGTGCACGGGGCTGCCGGCGCCTGCGCCCGACAACATCGCCTATATCATCTACACCTCGGGCACCACCGGCATCCCCAAAGGCGTAGCCATTGCCCATACCGGCATCGCCGACCTTGTCGCTACTCACGTCGAACGTCTGGGCATTACGCCCGCCAGCAGGATCCTGCAGTTTGCGCCGTTGTCGTTCGACACGTCCGTCGGGAATCTGTGGTACGCGCTGCTGTCTGGAGCGGCCGCGGTGATCCCAGTCGAGGACCAAGCGCTTCCCGGCATGGAGCTGGTTGAATTGATGAGTCAACAGCAGGTGTCCCACGCCGTATTCACGCCCACGGCGCTGGCAGCCCTCCCGCCCGATCAACTGGGCGGGATGACGCTGGTGGTGGCGGGTGAGGCGTGCACAAAGGAACTGGTGGACCGGTACGGTCCTGTCGCCACCCTGATCAACGAGTACGGGCCGACGGAAACGACTGTTGACGTCACCATGTCCAGCCCTCTCGGTTCGGATTCCGCGGGTCCGCCCATTGGTTATCCGGTGTCCAGCGCGGCATTGTTTGTTCTGGATGGATGGTTGCGGCCGGTGCCCGTCGGTGTGATCGGCGAATTGTATGTGGCGGGCCGAGGCGTCGGATGCGGGTACGTGCGCCGGCCCGAGTTGACGGCGTCGCGGTTCGTGGCGTGCCCGTTCGGCGGGGTTGGCGCCCGGATGTATCGCACGGGGGACTTGGTGTCTTGGGGTGCCGATGGCCAGTTGCGTTACCACGGGCGTGCCGATGAGCAGGTCAAGATTCGCGGATATCGGATTGAGCCGGGCGAAGTGGGTGCGGCACTGGCCGCGCTGGACGGGGTGGAGCAGGCTGTAGCGATTGCCCGCGAGGACCGTCCGGGCGACAAGCGTCTGGTGGGTTATGTGACCGGGGTCGTGGATCCGGTTGCCGCGCGGGCGAGCCTGGTGGATCGGCTCCCGGCGTATATGGTGCCGGCCGCGGTGGTGGTGCTGGACGTGCTGCCGTTGACGGTCAACGGGAAATTGGACACTCGTGCGCTGCCCGCACCGGAATATCAGGACGTCGATGGTTATCGCGCGCCGGGCTCCGCGGTCGAAGAGACCTTGGCCGCCATTTACGCGCAGGTGCTCGGCCTTGAGCGCGTAGGAGTTGACGAGTCGTTCTTCGAGCTTGGCGGGGACAGCATTTTGTCCATGCAAGTGGTGGCGCGGGCGCGACTGGCCGGGGTGATGTGCCGGCCGCGCGACGTGTTCGTCGAGCAGACGGTGGCCCGGTTGGCGGGGGTCGCGCGAGTGGTCGACGGTGAGGGCGCTGTGGCCGATGACGGTCTGGGCCCCGTGGCGGCCACCCCGATCATGCGCTGGCTGCAAGGCGTGGGCGGCGGGGTCGAGCAGTTCAACCAGACGATGGTGATTCAGGCGCCCGCACGGGTCTGCGAGACGGATGTGGTGGCGGTTCTGCAGGCGTTGCTGGATCGGCATGCGATGTTGCGGCTCCGCGTGGATGACGATGGGGCCGGGGGCTGGTCGCTGCAGGTGCCCGAGGCGGGGGCCGTCGATGCCGGCGGCTGCCTGCAATCGGTGGACGTGATGTCCGAGGAAGCGCTGGTCAAGGCGCGGTCGCGGTTGAACCTGGGTGCCGGCGTGATGCTCAGCGCCGTATGGGTGGCGTCCACGGGGCAGTTGGCGTTGGTCATTCACCATTTGGCCGTCGACGGGGTGTCCTGGCGGATATTGCTCGAGGACATCAACATCGCCTGGGCACAACGCCAGAGCGGCCAGCCGATGGCGTTGCCGGCGGGTGGGACGTCGTTTGCGCGGTGGTCGTCGCTGCTGGCCGAGTATGCGGGGGACGCGGCGGTTGTCAAGGAGGCCGAGAGATGGCGGGAAGTGGCCGCGACGCCCTCGGTGTTGCCGGCGGTGCAGCCGGCGGTAGACACGTTTGCCACGGCGGGGCGCCTGTCGGCCGATTTGGATCCCGAGACCACGCGGATGCTGCTCAGCGAGGCGCCCGCGGCCTTTCATGCCGGGGTTAATGAGATTCTGCTGATCGCGTTCGGGATGGCGTTGGCGGAGTTTCTAGGCACCGGCGGGTCGCCGATCGGCATCGACGTCGAGGGCCACGGGCGTCAGGAAGAGTTGGGCCTCGACATCGACCTGTCGCGCACAGTGGGCTGGTTTACCACCCAATATCCGGTGTCGTTGGCGGTTGGTCGGCTGAGCTGGGCACAGGTGCGATCGGGTGACGCCGCGCTGGGGGCGCTCATCAAACGCGCCAAAGAACAGCTGCGGGACCTTCCGGACGGTGTGACCTATGGGCTGCTGCGGTATTCGAACAGCGACGTTGACCTCGATGGGTTTGATGCGGCAATCGGATTCAACTACCTGGGGCGGTTCGGCGAGCCGAGCGCGCAAACCTCGGGTGATCTGTGGCAGATCAGCCCAGAGAGTTTGTCGTTGACAGCGGCGGCCGCAGCGGTCCCGATGCCGCTGATGCACACCCTAGAGCTCAATGCGGCCACCATGGACACCGAGACGGGCCCGAGCTTGCACGCCAACTGGACGTGGGCGCCCTCGGCCCTCAATCATGCGCAGGTAGCCCGGCTCGGCCAATTGTGGTTCGACGCCCTCGCCGGTATCTGCGCACACGTGCGCCGTGGTGGGGGCGGGCTGACTCCCTCCGACATCGCGCTTACCGGACTCAGCCAGCAGCAGATAGACGAGCTTCAGCGCCAATATGCGGATTGCTGACGGCCCTGCCGCGCGGGGGTGAACGCCTCGAGACAGAAAACGACTCGCCGCCGAGCCCGCCAAAATGGGTTCAGCCCAGCGATTTACGGAACGTGGCCTGCGCGTTGCACGTTTGCTGTACCGTAGCCCGCTATGGCGGGGGGTTCCCATCGGCCCAGAGCCGGCACGATCTCGCTGGACGACATCACTCGCAGGATCAGCGGCCCCGACGTCACTCGCAATGGCCATGCCGTCGCCCAGACAGCTTCTGCGCGCGAAGAACTGCCACGGGGCCGGTTCATCGCCGCGATCGTCGCTCTCGGCAGCGCGGAGTTGATGGCGTCGATAGAGCTGACGATCGGAATAGTGGCGCTTCCCAAGATCCAGAATGAGCTGAACCTGTCGAGCGCCGGGCGAAACTGGGTTGTGTTCGCCACCCTGTTGGCCTGCAACGGATTGATATTGGTCGGCGGTCGCCTCGGCGACACCATCGGCCGCAAGCGCGCCTTCGTCATCGGCACCGTGCTCTCTACCGTCGCATCGGTGATGTCCGCGATCGCGTGGGACGAAGGCAGCCTCGTGGTGGCGCGCATGTTGAAAGGCGTCGCGATCGCGATACTCGCACCGACGTGCTTGGCCCTCGTCGCGACGACCTTTCCTAAGGGCCGTTTACGCAATGGCGCCATGGCGGTGTTCACCGCGATGGGCAGCGTCGGCTCGGTGCTCGGCCTGGTGGTGGGCGGGATCATCACCGAAGTGTCTTGGCGGCTGGCGGTTTTCGTGACCGCGCCGATCGGGCTGCTGGCGCTCTACTTGGCCCACATCGCGCTTCGGGAAACGCAGAAGGAGCGGATGAAGCTCGATGTCGCGGGGGCCGTGCTGGCCACACTCGGTGTGACGGCGGTGGTCCTCGGCTTCTCGATGCAGTCGGGGAAGGGAGTGCTGTCGGCCGGCACCATCGGCGCGGGCGCGGTGGCCCTGGCGGCTTTCACCGCTTTCGCCGTTGTCGAGCGCAGGGCGGAGAACCCGGTGCTGCCGTTCAGCTTGTTCGCCGAGCGCAATCGACTGGCCACATTCGCGGCGTTGTTTCTCACCGGCGGGCTGATCATGGCCCTGATGCTCGTCGTCACCGTATACGTGCAAGACATCATGGGCTACAACACGCTCCAATCCGGCCTCGCCTTCATCCCGTTCGTCGTAGCGGCCGCCGTCGGGCTCGGCGCGGCCTCGCGGCTGGTGGTGTCGCTCCCACCGCGGGCGCTCGTGCTCGGCGGCAGCATCCTGATGTTCGGCGGCGCTCTGTACGCGTCGAATCTCCACCGTGGAGTCCCATATTTTCCTAACCTGGCGCTCCCGATCGTCGTCGCCGGTGTCGGCGTCGCCCTGATCGTGGTGCCGCTTTCGCTGTCGGTGATCGCCAGCGTCGGCCCCGATCGCATCGGGCCCACCTCGGCCATCGCGGTGGTGCTGCAGGGTCTGGGCGGGCCGGTGGTGCTTTCCGTCATCCAGGCCGCCATCACCTCCCACACACTGTCCCTGGGCGGCATCAGCGGCCCGGCGAAATCCATGAACGCCGCCCAGCTCCATGCGCTCGACCGTGGCTATACCTATGGTTTGCTGTGGCTCGCCGGGGCGGTCGTCCTGCTCGCGGCGGTGGCGCTGTTCATCGGCTACAGCGCGCAAGACGTGGCGCGGGCGCAGGAAGCCAAAATGGCCGCTGACCTGTAGCCGCCGTCGCGCCTCGCTTACCCTGCGAACGCGGCCGGGCGCCGGGTGAACCACTGTCCACCCAATTTGCCCTTTTCCGAACATCCGCTGCGACGGCCCCGGTAATCTCAGGCACGTGTTTGAGACGTCCATCCCGGATGTGCTGCGTGAACGTGCAAGTTTGCAGCCCAATGACCCAGCGTTCACGTTCATGGATTACGAGCAGGATTGGGCCGGAGTCCCCGAAACCCTGACCTGGTCTCAGCTGTATCGCCGGACTTCAAACGTCGCGCACGAACTCGGCCGCAGCGCATCCAGCGGTGACCGCGCGGTGATTTTGGCACCACAGGGGCTGGAGTACATCGTCGCATTTCTCGGCGCATTGCAGGCGGGGCTTATCGCCGTGCCGCTTTCGGCGCCCACCGGCGGCGTCCACGACGAGCGTGTGGACGCGGTCCTGCAGGACACCTCGCCCTCGGTCATCCTCACGACGTCGGCGGTTGTCGGCAATGTCGCCGAGTACGTCGAGGCGCGCAACGGCGGTGGTTCCAGTGCGTCGGTCATCGAGATCGACGCCCTGGACCTGGACTCAAGAGCAGCGTCCGACGGCGGCAGCGGCAGGTCCGATATCGCATACCTGCAATACACGTCCGGATCGACGCGCCGGCCCGCCGGCGTCATGATCTCGTACGAAAACGTGCTGGCCAATTTCCAACAGTGGGTACAGGCCTACTTCGCCGATTCCGGCATGGACATGACTGTGGTGTCGTGGCTGCCCTTCTACCACGACATGGGCCTGATGGCGGGAATCTGTAAGCCGGTGATCGGCGGAGTACACGCCGTTCTCATGAGCCCGGTGGCTTTCCTGGAGCGCCCCGCGCGATGGATGCAGCTGATGGCGACCCACAGGCGCGCCGTCACGGCGGGACCGAACTTTGCCTACGAGCTGGCGGTGCGCAAAACCACGGATGAGGACATGGCCGGGCTCGATCTCGGCGACGTCGTGGCGTTCATCAGTGGTAGCGAACGGATACATGCGGCGACCCTGCGGCGTTTCACCGAGCGGTTCGCCAAGTTCAATCTCGACCACACGGTGCTTCGCCCGTCGTATGGCCTGGCCGAGGCGGTTTTGTACGTGGCGACCAGCGCCTCGGGTCAACCCCCACGGATCGTCCGCTTCGATTCCGATGCGTTGTCCGCCGGGCGTGCGGAACCTTGTGCCAGCGGGGGGGCTCCGCTGGTCGGCTACGAGCTGCCGCCCTCGCCGATGGTGCGGATCGTCGATCCCGAGACCACCATCGAGTGTCCGGACGGGACGACCGGCGAGATCTGGGTGCACGGCCACAATGTCGCGTCGGGGTATTGGGGCAAAACCGAGGAGACGCAACAAACCTTCCGCGCGAAACTCGTCGATCCGTCGACGGGCACACCCGAGGGACCTTGGCTTCGGACCGGCGATTTGGGTTTCGTTTCTGATGGCGAGTTGTTCGTGATGGGGCGCATCAAAGATCTTTTGATCGTCTACGGGCGCAACCACTCTCCCGACGACATCGAGGCGACGATCCAAGAGATCACGCGGGGCCGCTGCGTGGCGATCGCGGTTCCCGACAAGGAGACCGAAAAGCTGGTCGCGATAATCGAATTCAAGAAGAACGGCGACTCCGCAGAGGTCGCGGCGGAGAAGCTTGTCGCCGTCAAACGCAAAGTCGCCTCGGCGATATCCAACTCACATGGGTTGGGCGTGGCGGACCTGGTTGTGGTGGCTCCCGGCTCGATTCCGATCACCACCAGCGGCAAGGTCAGGCGAGCGGCCTGCGTCGAGCAGTACCGGCAGAATCAGTTCGCCCGCTTGGACGCCTAGGCACTGGGGCGTCGGCGGAATTTGCGCCGGGCGCGTGGGATGCTCAGAGAATGACAACAGCCCGTGTACCGGGACTGCCGCCCGGTGAGGCCCAAGCCGCCGCCGACGAAGCCGCAGTGCCCAACTACATGGCCGAACTCAGCATCTTTCAGGTGCTTCTCAACCATCCGCCGCTGGCGCGCGCCATCAACGATCTGCTCGCCACCATGCTGTGGCACGGCGCGCTCGACCCCCGGTTGCGCGAGTTGGTCATCATGCGAATCGGCTGGCTCACCGCGTGCGACTACGAATGGACGCAGCACTGGCGGGTTGCGTCGAGGCTGGGCGTGGCCGCCGACGATCTGCTCGGAGTGCGCGACTGGCAAGGTCACGCCGGCTTCGGTCCCACCGAGCGCGCTGTGCTGGCCGCGACCGACGACGTGGTGATCCACGGTGCGGTGAGCGCCGACAGCTGGGCGGCCTGCGAACGTGAATTAAACGGCGACACAACGGTTCTCATCGAGCTCGTCACCGCCATCGGCGCGTGGCGGATGGTCTCGTCGATCCTGCACAGTCTGCAGGTCCCGCTTGAAGAGGGCGTGTCCAGCTGGCCCCCGGACGGCCGAGGGCCAACGCAGGCCGTAATCGATTGACATATCAATTCGTATCTCCTTAGCGTCGGGCAATGAGAACCAGAGTCGCCGAGCTGCTCGGAGTCGAATTCCCGATCTGCGCCTTCAGCCACTGCCGTGACGTGGTGGCGGCGGTGACCAATGCCGGCGGCTTCGGGGTCCTCGGCGCCACCGCGCACAGTCCCCGGCGCCTGGAGAGCGAGCTGGCCTGGATCGAGGAGCAGACCGGGGGCAAGCCCTACGGAGTCGACCTGCTGCTTCCGCCCAAATACGTTGGCGCCGAGCAAGGCGGCATCGACACCTCACAGGCCCGCACTCTGCTGCCCGACGAGCATCGCGCGTTCGTCGAGGACCTCCTGGCCCGCTACGGCGTCACGGCGTCCGCCGAGGAATCGCCCGGCTCAAGGGGCGGCCTGAGCATCTCGCCCAAGATGTACGAGCCGCTGCTCGACGTGGCGTTCTCCAGCAACATCCGGCTGATCGCCAGCGCACTCGGGCCGCCCCCGGCGGACGTCGTCCGCCGGGCACATGACCACGACGTGCTGGTGGCCGCGCTGGCCGGCACCACCCGGCACGCGCAACGGCACGCCGCGGCGGGTGTCGACCTGATCGTCGCCCAAGGCACCGAGGCGGGCGGTCATACCGGCGAGGTGGCGACGATGGTCCTGGTGCCCGAGGTCGTCGATGCCGTGGCGCCGGTGCCCGTCCTCGCCGCCGGTGGAATCGCCCGCGGTCGCCAGATCGCGGCGGCGCTCGCCCTGGGCGCCGAGGGCGTGTGGTGCGGCTCGGTGTGGCTGACCACCGAAGAAGCCGAGACGGTGCCCGTGGTCAAGGAGAAATTCCTGGCCGCCAGTTCTTCGGACACGGTGCGATCGCGCTCGATGACTGGCAAGCCGGCACGGATGCTGCGCACGGCCTGGACCGACGAGTGGGAGCGGCCGGAAAACCCGGATCCGCTGGGCATGCCCCTACAGACCGCGCTGATCACCGAGCCCCAGATGCGCATCAACCAGGCCGCCGCGCACCAGGGCGCCAAGGCGCGTGAGCTGGCCACCTACTTCGTCGGCCAGGTGGTGGGGTCGCTCGACCGGATCCGCCCGACGCGCTCTGTGGTGCTCGACATGGTCGACGAGTTCATCGACACCATCGGCCGGCTCGACGGCCTGGTCGAGAAGTGATCCCGGGTCGTTTGTCCAGGTCAGGGTCGCAAACCTGACCGGATGCTGTGCGCTCGCCGCAGGAATCCGTACAGAATCCCCGACACGCCATCCAGGGATTTGACCGCGACATACCCGTCGTGCATGATCGGTCCGGTAAGCACCTCGTTAGGTGAGGCGTCTACACGAATACAGGCCACTGACCCCGAACGTCGAAAGACGCCCCGGGTCAGGACAGCTCCTCCCGGCTTAAGGGTTGAGCCCAGGTGGCTTCCGGCTCGGATTGTTTTCCAGGCCAGGACACGTCGTGTGGTGCCGAAGCTCTGACGAGAGGGGTGCGGTTCTCCGACGGTCGTCGGGTTCTGCTCGTTTGCTGCGCATAGATTGCATGCGAACCGCGTGTGCGTCGTGACCGCGAGGAGGTGAGGGACAGATGCGTTCTAGCGACAGTCCGGATCGAAGTCCGAACTGTGTTTCGTCCCCATCCGGTCTCCGGCGCGACCTTCTCGGCTGAGCCGTCGCAACGCTAAGTGGTTATCGGCCAAGCGTTCTCGAGATCGGAACCGACACGGGGCGGGACACGTCAGTCCAAACAGTCCGCGTTGGATCTCCCCTCTAGGAGGCGAAAATGACCGCAGCTTTCTACGACGAAGTAACGACCGTAGCGCCCGTCCGCACGCTGACCGTGGTGCGCGACACCGACACCTTCCCGGCGGCCGCTCCGGCTCCCGAGGTGCGCCGCCGGGCGGACAACCCGCAGTTTGCCGCTAGTGGCGACCTGCTGGTGGACGGCGCCGCTCGGCTGCTGAGCGTGCCGCTGCGTCACGTGTATGCCGCGCTGTGGCGGGTTGGCGTCCTCGAGGTCCGGGCCTGACTTTCCTTGCCGCGAGCCTGCAACTGCCGACGACTTCGCTCGGCGTTCGCGTGGGCAGTTGCAGTCTCGCGGTAAAATCAACTGGCGTCGATCCGGCCATCACCGGGGAGCCTTCGGAAGAACAGCCGTCGGCGGCTCAGTAGAACCGAACGGGTAGGCCCGTCACAGCCGTCATCGAGTGGCCACGCGAAAGCGCGGCAAGCGGGGTGGTACCGCGGCGCTCGCGCAGCCAGCGCGTCGTCGTCCCCGGTTTGCACCGTGGCACAGGAGACAACGCGCATCGTGACCGACAAGGCCGACGTCAACACCTACCCGAAGCCAGGAGCGCCCGACTTTCCCGCGCTTGAGCTCGAGGTGCTGGACTACTGGGCCCGCGACGACACCTTCCGGGCCAGCATCGCGCGGCGCGATGGCGCACCGGAATACGTGTTCTACGACGGGCCGCCGTTCGCGAACGGCCTGCCGCATTACGGGCACCTGCTCACCGGCTACGTCAAGGACATCGTCCCGCGCTACCGCACGATGCGCGGGTACAAGGTGGAGCGCCGCTTCGGCTGGGACACCCACGGCCTGCCGGCCGAACTCGAAGTCGAGCGCCAACTGGGCATCACCGACAAATCGCAGATCGACGACATGGGCATCGCCGCGTTCAACGACGCCTGCCGCGCCTCGGTGCTGCGCTACACCGACGAGTGGCAGGCCTACGTCACCCGCCAGGCGCGCTGGGTCGACTTCGACAACGACTACAAGACGCTCGATCTGCCCTACATGGAGTCGGTGATCTGGGCGTTCAAACAGCTGTGGGACAAGGGCCTGGCCTACGAGGGCTACCGGGTGCTGCCGTACTGCTGGCGCGACGAAACCCCGCTGTCCAACCACGAATTGCGGATGGACGACGACGTGTACCAGAGCCGCCAAGACCCGGCCCTCACGGTCGGATTCAAGGTGGTCGGCGGACCGCTGAACGGGGCCCACCTGCTGGTGTGGACGACCACGCCGTGGACCCTGCCCTCCAACCTCGCGGTCGCCGTCAACCCCGACGTGACCTATGTCGAGGTGCGCTCTGGGGAGCGGCGTTTCGTGCTGGCCGAAGCGCGGCTGGCCGCCTACGCGAAGGAGCTGGGCTTCGAAAAAGGAGATGCACCCGAGATCCTGGCCACTTATCTCGGCGCCGACCTGCTGGGCACCCGCTACCTGCCGCCTTTCCCGTATTTCATGGACGCGGCCAACGCATTTCAGGTGCTGCCCGGCGACTTCGTGACGACCGAGGACGGCACCGGCATCGTGCACATGGCGCCCGCCTACGGCGAGGACGACATGGCGACCACCGACAAGGTCGGCATCACCCCGGTCACGCCGGTCGACTCCAAGGGGCGATTCGACGGCACCGTCCCGGATTACCAGGGACAGCATGTGTTTGACGCCAACCCGCACATCATCCGTGATCTGAAGAACGGCAGCGGTCCGGCCGCGGCCAACGGCGCGGTGCTGCTACGCCACGAAACCTACGAGCACCCCTACCCGCACTGCTGGCGCTGCCGCAACCCGCTGATCTATCGGGCGGTGTCGTCCTGGTTCGTCGCGGTCACCCAATTCCGGGACCGGATGGTCGAACTCAACCAACAGATCACGTGGTACCCCGAACACGTCAAGGAAGGCCAGTTCGGCAAGTGGCTGCAGGGCGCCCGCGACTGGTCGATCTCGCGAAACCGCTACTGGGGCACCCCGATTCCGGTGTGGAAGTCCGACGACCCGGCCTATCCGCGCATCGACGTGTACGGCGGCCTCGACGAACTCGAACGCGACTTCGGGGTGCGGCCCACCAACTTGCACCGGCCTTTCATCGACGAGCTGACCCGTCCCAACCCCGACGACCCGACCGGGGCAAGCACCATGCGCCGCATCCCCGACGTGCTCGACGTGTGGTTCGACTCGGGATCGATGCCGTATGCGCAGGTGCACTACCCGTTCGAGAACGACGAGTGGTTCGACGGTCATTACCCGGGTGACTTCATCGTCGAGTACATCGGCCAGACCCGGGGCTGGTTCTACACGCTGCACGTCCTGGCGACCGCGCTGTTCGACCGCCCCGCCTTCAAAACCTGTGTGGCACATGGCATCGTGCTGGGCTCCGACGGCCAGAAGATGAGCAAGTCGCTGCGGAACTACCCCGATGTCAGCGAGGTGTTCGACCGCGACGGCTCCGACGCCATGCGCTGGTTCCTGATGGCCTCGCCGATTCTGCGCGGCGGCAACCTCATCGTCACCGAGCAGGGCATCCGCGACGGCGTGCGCCAGGTGTTGTTGCCGTTCTGGAACGCCTACAGCTTCCTGGCCCTATACGCGCCCAAAGTCGGTACCTGGCGGACGAATTCAACGCAGGTGCTCGACCGCTACATCCTGGCCAAGCTCGCCGAGCTGCGCGACGACCTGACCCACGAGATGGACACCTGCGATATCTCGCGGGCCTGCGAGCAACTGCGCCAGTTCACCGAGGCGTTGACGAACTGGTATGTGCGACGGTCGCGTTCGCGGTTCTGGGCGGAGGATGTCGATGCCATCGACACTTTGCACACCGTGCTGGAGGTGACCGCGCGGCTGGCCGCGCCGTTGCTTCCCTCGGTGACCGAGATTGTCTGGCGCGGCCTGACCGGGGGGCGGTCGGTGCACCTGACCGATTGGCCGCAAGCCGGTGACGTGCCCGCCGACCCAGACCTGGTCTCCGCGATGGATCAGGTCCGCGAGGTCTGCTCGGCCGCGTCGTCGCTGCGCAAGGCCAAGAAGCTGCGGGTGCGGCTACCACTGCCGAAACTGACCGTGGCGGTGGACAATCCGCAGCGACTGGAGCCGTTCGTGGACCTCATCGCCGACGAACTCAACGTCAAGAGCGTGGAGCTGACCGATGCGATCGACACCTACGGCCGCTTCGAACTCACCGTGAACGCGCGGGTGGCCGGGCCGCGGCTGGGCAAGGACGTGCAGGCGGCCATCAAGGCGGTCAAGGCGGGGGAGGGCGTCGTCAATGTGGACGGCACCCTGACCGCCGGACCCGCGGTGCTGCAACCCGAGGAATACAGCTCCCGACTGGTCGCCGCGGACCCGGAATTCACCGCGGCCCTGCCCGACGGGGCGGGCCTGGTGGTGCTGGACGGTACGGTAACCCCCGAACTCGAGGCCGAGGGCTGGGCCAAGGACCGGATCCGCGAGCTGCAGGAGCTGCGCAAGTCGTCGGGTTTGGATGTCTCCGACCGGATTTCGGTGGTGATGGCGGTGCCGGACGAGCGCGCCGACTGGGCGCGCGCCCACCGCGACCTCATCGCGGGTGAAATCCTGGCCACCAGTTTCGAATTCGGCGATCCGGCCGACGGTGCCGAGATCGGTGATGGCGTGCGGGTGAGCATTTCGAAATCCTGACCGCGAAACTGTATTCCACGACGCATTTCCCGAGTGGAGCTGTCGGCAGTTGCAGTTTCGTGAGATGGCAGGGGCGTCTGGCACCCTGCTGTCGTGAGCGCAGAACTTTTCGTCGGTACTGAAGCCGTTCGCGCGGGAGCGTACACGGAACGTGAGCTTCGGCGCTCCTGCACCCGCATCTACCGGAACGTGTATCAGCGGCCGGGCAGGGAGCTGACTGCCCGGGATCGCGCGATCGCCGCGTGGCTATGGTCGGGAAAAGAAGCCGTGGTGGCAGGCTGCTCTGCAGCAGCGCTGCTCGGCACTGAGTGGATCGACCCCCACACGCCTGCTGAATTGGTATGTGATCGCACCCGTCCGCCGTCGTTGATCATCACCCGCAACGAAACCTTGAGCGACGGGGAGATTACAGCGGTCAACGGCGTGCCGGTCACCTCGCCAGCCCGTACGGCGTTTGACCTTGGGCGGCGGCCAGGATTGACGGTCGCGGTGATCCGGATCGATGCTCTTGCACGGGCCACCGGAGTTACCGCCAAAGACGTGTATCCGCTGGTGCACTCCCGCCGTGGCGCCCGCGGCATGAAGCAGTTGCGGCGCGTGCTGCCCTTGATCGACGCGGGTGCCGAATCGCCGCAGGAGACGCGGACCAGGCTCGTCCTGATGCGCGGCGGTCTGCCCAGGCCGCAGACCCAAATCGAGGTGCGCAACGTCTGGGGCGCGGTGTTGGCCAGGATCGACATGGGTTGGGAGGAGTGGCTTGTCGGGGTGGATTACGACGGCGCGCAGCATTGGCTGGATCCGCGCATTCGCGCCGACGATATCGATCGCACCGCCGAACTGGAGCGACGGGGATGGCGCTTGGTCCGGGTCAGCGCCGACCTACTACGACATCGGCCGGAGGTCGTCGTGGACCGAGTTCGACGTGCTTTGGCGGCCGCCGGCTGTCCAGTGTGACAGCGAGATTGCAACTGGCAACACGTTTTCCGAGATGACCGGCCGCCACTTACAGTTTCGCGGAAAATTCTAGGGTCGCAGCGCCCGCTGGGCATGCGGCCAGAACGGCATGCCGGCCACCACGGTCGCGCCGGTGGCGATGACGCCGACCGCGACGTCCACGCTCTTGCGACCATCCGATGCCCAGTAGACGTCCTTGAGGTCTAACAGCAGCGCCAGCTCGTCGACGATCATGGCGTTCGCGGCGCCGTACGCCACCGCTGCCGCGGGATGACGCCGTTGCGCTTCCGTGCCGCGCAGGCCGATGCCGGCCACCGTCGCCAGCATGCCGATGCCGATGTTGTAGTGGTGGAAGTGATTGCCGCCCAGGGACATACCGCCACCCGAGGGGCCATGGCCGGCGCGAATCCAGTGGGTGAGGCCGCGCAGGCCGGCGAAGGTGAGGGTGAACGACGCCCAGGCCAGCACCGTCGTTTGTTCCCCTGGCTGCAGCCGCTGGTCCCACTGATGACGCAGCCGCGCCCACCGCGTCGAGGGCGGCGAACCCTCGGACGGAACGGCCATGTCGCCGGGCCCGGTGTCCATTATTTGACTGCGCGCCAGCGCAGCCGCCCTCCGCGAACTCCGACCTCGACGCGACCAAACCCCGCCGCGCGCAACCGATCCGGCAGGGTATCCGGTGACACCGTGTTGCAGGTGTCACGAAAATGCAGGATCCGGAACCACAGCGAGGTCACGCTGTCGCTGCCGGCGAACACGCCGCCGGGGCGCAGAACCCGGAACGCCTCGGCGAACAGCCGGTCCTGCAGCTCGGCGGTCGGGACGTGATGCAGCATGGTGAACGACACCACCGAGCTGAACTCGTCGGACGGCAAGCCGGTGGCCGTGGCGTCGCCGTTGATGATGCGCGCCCGGTCGCCGTAGAGCCGCTGCAGGCGCTCGGCCATCGGGGGGTCGATCTCCACCGCGGTGAGCCGCGGCGTCTTGTCCACGAGCACCCGCAGGATCGCGCCGTAACCCGGCCCGATCTCGAGGGTGTTGTCGCCCAAATCCACATCGGCGAGCGCCCACGGCAGCAGATCCTCCTCGACCGCCTTGGCCCAGCGGTTCGAGCTGCAGATCCGGCGGTGCGCGAGGTTCATGGCCATGGCGAAAACGTTAGTCGAACTGGCCCGGCGGGTGGGCCCTAGCATCGAGGGAGTGGAGTCGCGGTGGGTGCTGCACCTGGATATGGATGCGTTCTTCGCCTCCGTCGAGCAGCTCACCCGCCCGACGCTGCGCGGCCGCCCGGTGCTCGTCGGCGGGGTGGGCGGGCGCGGCGTCGTGGCCGGCGCCAGCTACGAGGCCCGAGTGTTCGGAGCGCGTTCTGCCATGCCCATGCATCAGGCCCGCCGGCTGGTCGGTGTGAATGCAGTGGTGCTGCCGCCGCGCGGCGTGGTCTACGGACTGGCCAGCCGGCGCGTCTTCGACACCATTCGCACGGTGGTGCCCGTCGTCGAGCAGCTGTCCTTCGACGAGGGTTTCGGCGAACCCGCCCAACTCGCGGGCGCGTCCGCCGAGGACGTGGAGGCGTTCTGCGAGGACCTGCGGCGGGTGGTCCGCGATCACACCGGCCTGATCGCCTCCGTGGGCGCCGGTTCGGGCAAGCAGATCGCCAAGATCGCGTCCGGACTGGCCAAGCCCGATGGGGTCCGGGTGGTGCGCCGCGAGGAGGAACGACTGCTGCTCGGCGGGCTGCCGGTGCGCCGGCTGTGGGGTATCGGGCCGGTCGCCGAGGAGAGGCTGCATCGTCTCGGGATCGAGACCATCGGCGAGCTGGCCGCGCTGACCGAGGCCGAGGCGGCCAACATCCTGGGCGCCACGATCGGGCCCGCGCTGCACCGGCTGGCGCGTGGCATCGACGACCGCCCGGTCGCCGAGCGCGCCGAGGCCAAGCAGATCAGTTCCGAATCGACCTTCGCCGTCGACCTGACCAGCCTGGAGCAGTTGCGAGAGGCCATCGAGCCGATCGCCGAGCACGCCCATCACCGCCTGCTGCGCGACGGCCGTGGCGCGCGCACCGTGACCGTCAAGCTGAAGAAATCCGACATGAGCACGCTGACCCGGTCCGCGACGCTGCCCTACGCCACCACCGAGGTTGCCGCGCTGGTCGGCATGGCCCGCCGGCTGCTGCTCGATCCGCGCGAGATCGGCCCCATTCGCCTTCTCGGCGTGGGCTTTTCGGGGCTGAGCGACGTGCGCCAGGAGTCGCTGTTTCCGGACCTGGAACTGCCGGAGCCGCAAGCGGATTCACCGTCGGCCGAGACCGCGACCGAGGCGATGTTCGCCCCGGGCCCAGCGGAGGCCGCGGGGTGGCGGATCGGCGACGACGTGGCCCACCGGGAGCTCGGGCACGGCTGGGTGCAGGGGGCGGGCCACGGCGTCGTCACCGCGCGATTCGAAACCCGCAGCTCCGGTCCCGGTCCGGCCCGGACGTTTCCCGCCGACGGCGGCGACCTGGTGCGCGCCAACCCGGTGGACTCGCTGGATTGGCCCGATTACACCGGCGGGCTGCAGGCCGAGGCGCTGTCAGCCCCACCGCGCGACGACGTCGGCGAGCGGTAGCTCCGCGGCCAGCGCGGCGATCAGCAGGACGCGCACCTGAGGCGGTCGCAGCCGCGGCACCAGCACGGCCCCGGCGGCCGCCATCTCGTGCCCGGGGCCATAGCTGGCGCCGACCCGCCCGCCCGGGACGCGGGTGGACACCGCGACGACGACCCCGTCGCCGCAGTGCCGGCGCACCGCCTCGACCACCGCCGGCCCGGCGTTTCCCGAACCCAGCGCCTCGAGCACCACGCCCCGCGCCCCGGCGGCCACGCATGCGTCGAGGGCCACCCCGTCGCTGCCCAGGTATGCCGCAACGATGTCGACGCGCGGCGCGGCGGCCGCCCGCAGATCGCCGACGTACGGACGGGTCTTCGGGCCGGTGAGTGTCACCTGGCCGGTCACGGCGCCGACCGGCTGACCGATGAAGCCGCTCAGGTCTTCGGTGGCCACCTTGCTCATGCCCAACGGTTGCAGCACCCGGCCGGCGAAACACAGCACCACGCCCAGGCCGCGCGCGGCCGGGCTGGCCGCCACCGCCAGCGCGTCGCGCACGTTTCGGGGGCCGTCGGCATCGGCGGCGTCGGCGCTGCGCATCGCCCCGGTCAGCACGACGGGCGCCTGGCCCCCATAGGTCAGATCGAGCCACAGCGCGC
The DNA here is from genome assembly GCF_059813315.1 of Mycobacterium sp. NGS11. NCBI lineage: Bacteria > Bacillati > Actinomycetota > Actinomycetes > Mycobacteriales > Mycobacteriaceae > Mycobacterium > Mycobacterium sp. NGS11. The sequence continues at coordinate 77,215 of NZ_JCALEJ010000016.1, read as the reverse complement.
TTTCCTCCATGGTGTCGGTGCCATGAAGCACCACCACACCATCGGCGCCGCCGTCGACCGCGGCCGTCACCGCGTCGCGGATCCGGTCCCAATCGGCCAGCGTCAGCTCCGAGCTGTCGAGCGCCAGCAGGTCCACGACGTCCACGTCGTGCTGTTCGCGGAAGGGCGCCGTCAGATCCGCCCCGCTGTACGAGGGTCGGTGCACCCCGTCGGCGCCGGTGCCGGTCGATATCGTGCCTCCGGTGGCGATCACGGTGAGCCGGGCCATGCTGGCATCATTGCGCATCGCCGCTGCGCGAACATGGCTAGCCTGCGTGGGACAGTAGGGGATGATGGGGAAGTGCCTGAAGAACCAACGAAGTCGACCGAGCCGGTGACCTCGGCCGAAGGGGCCGGTGCGGCCGCCCCGGTCGAGCGGGACGCGGTGCCGGGGACCGACGCGGCACCCGAACCTGCGCCACGGCGGCTGCGGCTGCTGCTGTCGATCGCGGCGATAGTCCTGATCCTCGACGTCGTCACCAAGGTCCTCGCCGTCAAACTGCTGCCGCCCGGCCAGCCGGTGCCGATCATCGGCGACACAGTGACCTGGACCTTGGTGCGCAATTCGGGCGCGGCCTTCTCGATGGCGACCGGCTACACCTGGGTGCTGACCCTGATCGCGACCGGTGTGGTTGTCGGCATCTTCTGGATGGGGCGGCGGCTGGTGTCGCCCTGGTGGGCGGTGGGCCTGGGCATGATCCTCGGCGGCGCCATGGGCAACTTGGTCGATCGCTTCTTTCGCGCCCCGGGACCGCTTCGCGGGCATGTCGTGGATTTCCTGTCGGTCGGCTGGTGGCCGGTGTTCAACGTCGCCGATCCGTCGGTGGTCGGCGGCGCCATCCTGCTGGTGGTGCTGTCGATCTTCGGGTTCGACTTCGACTCCGTCGGTCGGCGCAAGGGCGACGGCGGAGACCGTACGGGTGAGTGACCGCTCCATGCCCGTCCCCGAGGGACTGGCGGGTATGCGCGTGGATGCCGGGCTGGCACGGCTGCTGGGATTGTCGCGCAGCGCGGCGGCCGCTCTTGCCGAAGACGGCGGTGTTGAACTCGACGGTGTGCAGGCCGGCAAGTCGGACCGGTTGACCGGCGGCGCATGGCTGCAGGTGCGCCTGCCCGAGGCGCCCGCGCCGCTGCAGAACACGCCCGTCGACATCGAGGGCATGACGATCCTGTACTCCGATGACGACATCGTCGCTGTCGACAAGCCTGCGGCGGTGGCCGCGCACGCGTCGGTGGGCTGGACCGGGCCCACGGTGCTCGGTGGGCTGGCCGCCGCCGGTTATCGGATTACCACGTCGGGGGTGCCCGAGCGGCAGGGGATCGTGCATCGCCTCGACGTCGGCACGTCGGGGGTGATGGTGGTGGCGCTGTCCGAACGGGCTTACACCGTGCTCAAGCGGGCGTTCAAACAGCGCACCGTCGACAAGCGCTATCACGCGCTGGTGCAAGGACATCCGGACCCGTCCAGCGGCACGATCGACGCGCCGATCGGGCGTCATCGCGGCGGCGAGTGGAAGTTCGCCGTCACCAAGGACGGCCGGCACAGCCTCACCCACTACGACACCGTGGAGGCGTTCGTCGCCGCGAGTCTGCTCGACGTGCACCTGGAAACCGGCCGCACCCACCAGATCCGGGTGCATTTCTCCGCGCTGCACCACCCGTGCTGCGGTGACCTCGTCTACGGCGCCGACCCGAAGCTCGCGAAAAGGCTTGGGCTGGAACGGCAATGGTTGCATGCGCGTTCGCTGGGCTTCGCCCATCCGGCCGACGGCAGACGGATCGAAATCGTCAGTCCCTACCCGCCGGATCTGCAGCACGCGCTCGACGTGCTGCGCGACGAGGGCTGACTCACTCGGGCTTTCGCGCCTCGACGAGCAGCCGCACGGAGTGAGTGACGAACGGCCCTTCAGATTCGATCCGCTCGTGCAATTCGGACAGCCGCTCGCGATAGCGCTGCACGGTGAAGTCGGGCACCGTCCAGATCACCTTGCGCAGGAAATACACGACGGCGCCGATGTCGAAGAACTCGGCGCGCATCCGCTCCATCCGTAGATCCACGATCTGCAGGCCGGCCGCCTCGGCCTGGGCGCGCACGGCGTCCGGATGGAACTCGGCCCATTTCTGTGGCTGCGGGCCGATGAAGTGCTCGACCAGCTCGCCCATGGTGGCCGGGCCGATCTGCTGGGCGAAGTAGGTGCCGCCGGGCCGCAGCACCCGCAGGATCTCGGTCCACCAGACGGAGATCGGATGACGCGTGGTCACCAGGTCGAAGGCGGCATCGCCGAACGGCAGCGGCGGCTCGTCGGAAGTCGCGACGACCACCACGCCGAGCGGATGCAGGCGCTGGGTGGCCAGCGCGGCGTTCGGCGGCCAGGTCTCGACGGCCGCCATGGTGGGCGGGAACGGCGCCGCGCCGGACAACACCTCCCCGCCGCCGGTGTGAATGTCCAGCGCGGCCGACACCGTCGCCAACCGGTCCCTGAGCAGGCGCTGGTAACCCCACGACGGGCGTTCCTCGGTGGCCCGGCCGTCCAGCCACGAAAAATCCCAGCCCTCGACCGGGGCGGCGTCCGCCTCGGCGATCAGGTCGTCAAATGTGCGCCGCATGTCACGCATGCTAGGCGCCGCTGCCGGGCACGCGCCGCTGCCGGGGACGCGCCGATGCCGGGGACGCGCCGAGATTGCCGCCACGGTCGTGATCCCCCCATGACCGCAGCCGCCGCGGCAATCTCGGCGCAATCTCGGCGCAACCACTCAGACGTTGACCTTGCCGGCGTCGGCCGTCGCGATCTCTGGAGCAAGCGGTGCGATCGCGCCGAGAATCTCGGTCACGGTCTTCGACGGCACCCCCGCGGCCGCCAGCGCGTCGGCCAAATGTCCGGCCACCAAACTGAAGTGGTGCATCGTGATCCCGCGGCCTTGGTGTACCTGCCGCATCGGGGCGCCGGCGTAGGGCTCCGGGCCGCCCAGGGCGGCGGCGAAGAACTCGACCTGTTTGCCCTTGAGGCGGTTCATGTTCGTGCCGGTGAAAAAACCGGACAGCTGATCGTCGGCGAGCACCCGAACGTAGAAGTCCTCGACCACGACTTCGATCGCCTCGTGTCCACCGATGCGGTCATACATGGGTGCCGGTGCCGGCTTGCGGAAGCGCGCCAGAATTTTCATGAGCACGATTGGAACATCTCGGCGTTGCTCGTCGGTAAGTGCGCGATCACGGCCGGATTGCTCTGTGTAACAAGCGGATTGCCCAACGCTGGCGGTAGTACTGGTCGGGCCGTGAGAGTGGTCGCGGTGTTACATGACCGCAATCCGCATCGGGGTGAGCCGCCGATGTCCTAGGTTGGCTTAATGATGCACGTCACATCACTCGCACAGCCCCGCAAGGCGGTCGTGGTCTACGGGCAGGCCAGTTGCGGTCGGGGGGCTCACATCATCAGGAGCGAAAGCCGATGAATCTTGGTGACTTAACGAACTTGGTGGAGAACTCGATCGGAAACCTGGTGGAAAAGCCGCTGGCTACGGTGTCTCACCTCGTCAACACCCCGAACTCGGCCGGACGGTACCGGCCGTTCTATCTGCGGAACCTGCTGGACGCGGTGCAGGGCCGCACGCTCGAGGAGGCCGTCAAGGGCAAGACCGTCCTGATCACCGGGGGATCGTCGGGCATCGGTGAGGCTGCCGCGAAGAAGATCGCCGAGGCCGGGGGGACCGTGGCGCTGGTCGCCCGCACCCGGGAGAATCTGGAGAAGGTCGCCGACGAGATCCGCGGCGACGGCGGCACCGCCGAGGTGTATCCCTGCGACCTGTCCGACATGGACGCGATCGCGGCCATGGCCGACCAGGTGCTCAGCGACGTCGGCGGCGTCGACATCCTGGTCAACAACGCCGGGCGGTCGATCCGGCGCTCACTCGAGCTGTCCTACGACCGCATTCACGACTATCAGCGGACCATGCAGCTGAACTACCTGGGCGCGGTTCAGCTGATCCTCAAGTTCATCCCCGGGATGCGCGAGCGCGGATACGGGCACATCGTCAACGTCTCCTCGGTGGGCGTGCAGACCCGCGCGCCGCGCTTCGGCGCCTACATCGCCAGCAAGGCCGCGCTGGACAGCCTGTGCGACTCGCTGCAGGCCGAGACCGTCAACGACGGCGTCAAGTTCACCACCGTGCACATGGCTTTGGTGCGCACCCCGATGATCAGCCCGACCACGCTCTACGACAAGTTCCCGGCGCTGACGCCGGACCAGGCGGCCGGGGTGATCGCGGACGCGATCGTGCACCGGCCCCGCCGGGCCAGCTCGCCGTTCGGGCAGTTCGCCGCTGTCGCCGACGCCGTCAACCCGGCGGTGATGGATCGGGTGCGCAATCGGGCGTTCGCCATGTTCGGCGACTCCAGCGCCGCGAAGGGCAGTGAAGCATCAACTGACACAACGGAATTCGACAGACGCAGCGAGAACTTCGTGCGGGCGACCCGAGGGATACATTGGTGACACCATGAGCCTTCCAAAACCTGACATTCAAACCACCGTTGTCATCACCGGCGCGTCGTCCGGCATCGGCGCCGAACTGGCTCGCGGGCTGGCCCGCCGTGGCTTCCCGCTGTTGCTGGTCGCGCGGCGCCGCGAGCGCCTCGACGAGTTGGCCAACGAGGTCGGCCAGGAGTACTCGGTCGCCATCGAGGTGCTGCCGCTGGACCTCGGCGACAGCAAGGGCCGTGGCAAATTGGCGGACCGGTTGCGCAGCGAGCCGATCGCCGGCCTGTGCAACAGCGCCGGTTTCGGGACCAGCGGGGTGTTTCACGAGCTGCCGCTGGAGCGCGAGAGCGAAGAGGTCACCCTCAATGCGCTGGCGTTGATGGAACTGACCCACGCGACGTTGCCGGGCATGGTCAAGCGCGGTACCGGCGCGGTGATGAACATCGCGTCCATCGCGGGGTTTCAGCCGGTGCCCTTCATGGCGGTGTACTCGGCCACCAAGGCTTTCGTGCAGACGTTCTCCGAAGCGGTGCACGAGGAGTTGCACGGGACGGGCGTGTCGGTCACCTGTCTGTGCCCGGGGCCGGTGCCGACGGAGTGGGCCGAGATCGCCAATGCCGAGCGGTTCAGCATCCCCATTGCGCAGGTGTCGCCGCGCGACGTGGCCGAGGCGGCCATCGGCGGCATGCTGTCCGGCCGGCGGACGGTGGTGCCCGGCGTGGTGCCCAAGGTGGTCAGCACTGGCGGCCGGTTCGCGCCGCGCAGCCTGCTTTTGCCCGGCATCCGGATCGGCAACCGATTCCGCGGCGGGCCCAAGAAGTAATCTTTCGCCGAGCTGGGGGCACCTCCCGCTTGCGGACGTCACGCTAGCGTGGCATCGAGCACCTAGCGTCACGCCAGCGTGGCGGTCGGGGAGTGAGCAAGGAGGATTCGCGTGGCTGCTGTGGACCTGACCGCCGACGTCCCGATGACCCCGCAGGACATGTGGGACCACGTCTCCGACCTGTCGGACCTGGGCGACTGGCTGATCATGCACGAGGGATGGCGTGGCGAACTGCCCGACGAGATCGCCGAGGGCACCCAGATCGTCGGCGTGGCGCGGGCCAAGGGACTGCGCAACCGGGTGACTTGGACGGTCACCACGTGGGACCCGCCGCACGAGATGGCGATGTCAGGGTCCGGCAAGGGCGGGGCCAAATACGCCGTCACCCTCAGCGTGCGGCCCACGGCGGATGGTTCGACGCTGGGTCTGCGCCTCGAACTGGGCGGACGGCCGCTGTTCGGTCCGGTGGGCTCGGCGGCGGCGCGCGCCGTCAAGGGCGACGTCGCGAAGTCACTGCAGAACTTCGTCGAGTTGTACGGATAAACCGGTTCGTGGCGATCGCAAGCGCGGCGAAGCTGGGCGCGGGCGGGTCGCCACCAATAAACACAGACACACGCCGCGACACGCCGAACTCGTGTCGGTCCGCGGTCATAGACTGGCGTCCCTATGAACCACTCGTCCTTCGTGCACCTGCACAACCACACCGAGTATTCGATGTTGGACGGTGCCGCGAAGATCGCGCCGATGCTGGCCGAGGTGGACCGGCTGCAAATGCCCGCGGTCGGGATGACCGACCACGGAAACATGTTCGGCGCCAGCGAGTTCTACAACGCGGCGACCAAGGCCGGGATCAAGCCGATCATCGGCGTCGAGGCCTACATCGCGCCGGCCTCGCGCTTCGACACGCGGCGCATCCTGTGGGGCGACCCGGGCCAGAAGTCGGACGACGTGTCGGGCAGCGGCTCCTACACGCACATGACGATGGTGGCCGAGAACGCCACCGGCCTGCGCAACCTGTTCAAGCTGTCCTCGCTGGCGTCGTTCGAGGGTCAGCTCGGCAAGTGGTCGCGGATGGACGCCGAGATCATCGCCGAACACGCCGAGGGCATCATCGCCACCACCGGCTGCCCGTCGGGTGAGGTGCAGACCCGGCTGCGGCTGGGCCATGAGCGCGAGGCGCTGGAGTCGGCCGCCAAGTGGCGCGAGATCTTCGGCGCCGACAACTACTTCCTGGAGCTGATGGACCACGGGCTGTCCATCGAGACGCGGGTCCGCGACGGGCTGCTGGAGATCGGCCGCAAGCTGGGCATCCCGCCGCTGGCCACCAACGACTGCCACTACGTCACCCGCGACGCCGCCCACAACCACGAGGCGCTGCTGTGCGTGCAGACCGGCAAGACGCTCTCGGACCCCAACCGGTTCAAGTTCGACGGCGACGGCTACTACCTGAAGTCGGCCGCCGAGATGCGACAGATCTGGGACGGCGAGGTCCCCGGTGCCTGCGACTCGACCCTGCTGATCGCCGAGCGGGTGCAGTCCTACGACGAGGTGTGGGCGCCGCGCGACCGGATGCCGATCTTCCCGGTGCCCGAGGGTCACGACCAGGCGAGCTGGCTGCACCACGAGGTGCTGGCCGGGTTGGCGCGCCGCTTTCCGTCCGGTGTCGGCCAGGACTACATCGACCGGGCCGAGTACGAGATCAAGGTCATCTGCGACAAGGGCTTCCCGTCCTACTTCCTGATCGTCGCCGACCTGATCAACTACGCGCGGTCGGTCGACATCCGGGTGGGGCCGGGGCGTGGCTCGGCGGCGGGCTCGCTGGTGGCCTACGCGCTGGGCATCACCAACATCGACCCGATCCCGCACGGTCTGCTGTTCGAGCGCTTCCTCAACCCGGAACGCCCGTCGGCGCCCGACATCGACATCGACTTCGACGACCGTCGTCGCGGCGAGATGGTGCGCTACGCCGCCGAGAAGTGGGGCTCCGACCGCGTCGCCCAGGTCATCACCTTCGGCACCATCAAAACCAAAGCGGCGCTGAAGGATTCGGCCCGCATCCACTATGGCCAGCCCGGCTTCGCGATCGCCGACCGGATCACCAAGGCGCTACCGCCGCCGATCATGGCCAAGGACATTCCGCTGTCGGGCATCACCGACCCGGGCCATGAGCGGTTCAAGGAGGCCGCCGCGGTCCGCGGCCTGATCGAAACGGACCCGGACGTGCGCACCATCTACCAGACCGCGCGCGGCCTGGAGGGCCTGATCCGCAACGCCGGTGTGCACGCGTGCGCGGTGATCATGAGCAGCGAGCCGCTGACCGAGGCCATTCCGCTGTGGAAGCGGCCCCAGGACGGCGCGATCATCACCGGCTGGGACTACCCGTCGTGTGAGGCCATCGGCCTGCTGAAGATGGACTTCCTGGGCCTGCGAAACCTGACGATCATCGGCGACGCCCTGGAGAACATCAAGAGCAACAGGGGAATCGACCTCGACCTGGAATCGGTGCCGCTGGACGACAAGCCCACCTATGAGCTGCTCGGCCGCGGCGACACCCTGGGCGTGTTCCAGCTCGACGGTGGGCCGATGCGAGATCTGTTGCGCCGCATGCAGCCCACCGAGTTCAACGACATCGTCGCGGTGCTGGCGCTGTACCGCCCCGGCCCGATGGGCATGAACGCCCACAACGACTACGCGGACCGCAAGAACGGTCGTCAGGCGGTCAAGCCGATCCACCCCGAGCTCGAGGAGCCGCTGCGCGAGATCCTGGCCGAGACCCACGGCCTGATCGTCTACCAAGAGCAGATCATGTTCATCGCCCAGAAGGTCGCCTCCTACACCATGGGCAAGGCCGACGCGCTGCGTAAGGCGATGGGTAAGAAGAAGCTCGAGGTGCTCGAGGCCGAGTACAAGGGCTTCTATGAGGGCATGACCGCCAACGGCTTCTCCGAAAAGGCGGTGAAAGCGTTGTGGGACACCATTCTTCCGTTCGCCGGTTACGCGTTCAACAAGTCGCACGCGGCCGGCTACGGCCTGGTCTCCTACTGGACCGCCTACCTCAAGGCCAACTATCCGGCCGAGTACATGGCCGGCCTGCTGACGTCGGTGGGCGACGACAAGGACAAGGCGGCCGTCTACCTGGCCGACTGCAGAAAGCTCGGCATCACCGTGCTGCCGCCGGACGTCAACGAGTCGCTGGTGAACTTCGCCTCGGTGGGGCGGGACATCCGGTTCGGGCTCGGCGCGGTGCGCAACGTCGGCGCCAACGTGGTCGGCTCGCTGATCGGCACCCGCAACGGCAAAGGCAAATTCACCGACTTTTCGGACTACCTGAACAAGATCGACGTCGCGGCCTGCAACAAGAAGGTCACCGAGTCGCTGATCAAGGCGGGGGCATTCGACTCGCTGGGTCACGCCCGTAAGGGCCTGTTCCTGGTGCATACCGACGCGGTCGACTCGGTGCTGGGCACCAAGAAAGCCGAGGCGATGGGCCAGTTCGACCTGTTCGGCGGCGGGGAAGACGGGGTCGGCTGCGACTCCGTGTTCAACATCAAAGTGCCCGACGACGAGTGGGAGGACAAGCACAAGCTCGCCCTGGAGCGAGAGATGCTGGGCCTGTACGTGTCCGGGCATCCGCTCAACCAGGTGGCGCACCTGTTGACCGCGCAGGTCGACACCCAGATCCCGGCCATCCTCGACGGTGATGTCCCCAACGACGCCCAGGTGCGGGTCGGGGGCATCCTCGCGTCGGTCAACCGGCGGGTCAACAAGAACGGGATGCCTTGGGCGTCCGCTCAATTGGAGGACCTCACCGGTGGCATCGAGGTGATGTTCTTCCCGCAGGCGTACTCCGTGTACGGGTCCGAGATCGCCGACGACGCCGTGGTGCTGATCAAGGCCAAGGTATCGCTGCGCGACGACCGCGTCGCGCTGATCGCCAACGAACTTGTGGTGCCGGACTTTTCCAATGCGCAGCCGAACCGGCCGCTGGCGGTCAGCCTGCCGACACGGCAGTGCACCATCGACAAGGTCACCGCGCTCAAGCAGGTGCTGGCTCGTCACCCCGGCACGGCGCAGGTGCATCTGCGGCTGATCAGCGGGGACCGGATCACCACCCTGGAACTGGATGCCTCCCTTCGGGTTACGCCGTCGCCGGCGCTGATGGGGGACCTCAAGGCGTTGCTCGGCCCGGGCTGCCTGGGCGGGTAGACGCCGGCGCGCCCACCGCCGCTCCTCCGCGAGTGTGAAGTTAGTTTCACACTCGCGTTCGAATGTGAAGCTAACCTCACACTCGAGCGCCGACGGCTAACCGGCCAATCGCAACGCGGCCTGGTGATCGTGGGTCGGGATGATTGTGACCGCATGCCGCGCCAGGTGTAGGCGCTGCAGGGTCTTGAAGGTCTCGTCACGATCCTCGTCCACCAAATTGCCTGGATAGCTTGACTTCTGCCGGATCTTGTCGATCTGCAAGTAGTGCCAGCCGGCGTCGCCCGCGATCAGGATCCATCCTCGTGCGGTGTGGGCGAGCACCCCGACGCTGCCCGGGGTGTGCCCGGCAAGGTCGACCAGCAGCACCGAGTGGTCGCCGAAGAGGTCATGGCTGGCGGTGAAGGTCAGCACCGGCGGACCGTCCAGGTCGTATTCGTTGACGGGCCGGTCGCGCAGCGAATCGCGCACGCCGCCGACGGGCGCGACGCCACCCGAGCCGATCCAGCTGTGCTCGCGGCGGTGCAGGTACACGGGGAGACCCGGTAGATCCAGCAGACCCGACACATGGTCCCAGTGCGCGTGGGTGGGAAGCGCGAAATCCAGGCGAGCGTCGGGCAGGCCGTTCAGTGCGGTGCGGGTGGGGATCGTGCCGGCCGGCGGGCGGACCGCCACCCGCAGCACGGCGGGCAGCTGGGCGATCGCTCGTCGCTCGACGTCGCCGCAGACCGCGGGGTCTACGATGAACGTCGCCGCCGGGTGGGTGACGACGAACGACGTGAGCGAGTTCTCGATGCGCGCCGGGGTGAAGGCGCCCTCCACGATGGCGGCGGTCGGCACCGGGCGCGGCAGTTGGGGCAGCGCCGTCACCGTCACGGTGCCGCCGGGATCCGGCAGACCCGCGTCGACGACGCTGCGCAGGAACCGCTCGTCGGGCCGCCTAGGGCGCACCATGCCCAGCACCAATCCCGCTGCCGCACCGCAGCATTGGCGCAAGCCGGGGGAGCGGACGGGGTCCGACGTCGTGGCGCGCGTCATGGCAGCTCCACCCGCACGATGACGCTGTCCGGCCACACGCCGCGATCGCGGGCGCGCCGCAGCTTCTCTCGCGCGCACAGGTCTCGGTGCACGTTGGTCACGCCGGGAAGCTTGATCAGCGGGAGAATGTTCCACTGCCAGCCGTAGCGCCGGTGCAGCACGCGGTTGGCGCGGGCGGCCTCGGCACCGGACAGCACCGTGGCGCGGCCGGCCACCGTCGTCGCGCCGGGGTGCACCTGGCCCCGGTAGTCGCACGGGACGAGTTCGACGCCACGGCGCGCGGCCAGCCGCCTGGTCTTCGGGCCGACCTTGGTCCGGAACAACACGCCGCCGTCGTCGTCGAACGCGAACCAGATCGGGGTGCCGACGGGCGTGCCGTCGCGGCGGAATGATCGCAGCAGGGCATAGCGAGAACGGTTGAGTTCCGCGTATCGGGGGATGGTCATGACGCCAGTCAATGACTTAGAGTTGGCTCTAAGTCAAGCATCCAATTCTCGGGAGATTGCGATGGCGCCAAGCCTGACGATCGGGGAGGTGGCGCGCCGGGCCGGGGTGGCCGCGACAGCGTTGCGTTACTACGAGCAGATCGGCCTGGTGCCCGAGCCGGCGCGGCTGGGCGGCCAGCGCCGCTACGACGACTCGATCCTGGCCCGCCTCGAGGTGATCGCGCTGTGCAAGTCCGCCGGGTTCTCGCTGGAGGAGATCCAGCTGCTGTTCGCCGACGACGCTCCCGGACGGCCGGTCAGCCGCGCCCTGGCCGAGGCCAAACTAGCCGAGATCGACGCGCACATGGAGTCGCTGGCGCGCGCCCGGGCCGTCATCGAGTGGGGGATGCGCTGCACGTGCCCCTCGATTGACGCCTGTACCTGCGGCATTCATCCACCCCACGTCGACAAGGAGTCCGCATGACCCATCCCATCGCGGTGCAGAACTTCTCCCACGTCTGCATCGGCGTCTCGGACATCGAGGCCTCCCTGGCGTTCTACACCGCGGTGCTGGGCATGGACGTGGTGTTCGACGTCGAACTCGAAGGCGCGGGACTGGATTCGGTCACCGGCGGTGCCGCCCAGCGGGGCCGCATGATCGGCGGGCTGATCGGGGCGGCGATGGTGGAGCTGTTGTCGTTGGGCGTGGTGCCCGAGTGCCCGAGCGGTCCGCACCTGGGCTACACCAACATGTCGTTTCGCGTCGACGATCTCGACGCCGCCTACGAGACGGTGACGCGCGAGCATGCCGGCGTCCGCGCCGAGCCGCCCGTCGACATCGGCGGCGTGCGGATGTTCTTCGTCTATGACCCCGACGGGACGCCGATCGAGCTGGTGGAACTGCCCGGCGGCGCGACGAGCACGGTGCAACTCTGGCGTCCCGGGTCGTGAACGTGCGAACTGGACGTAGGCTCACGAAGGCAGGGCTGATGTCGCGCCGCCGAGGAGGACGGAAATGACGACAGCGCAGGATCCGGTCACCTTCTGCGAGGCTTTCCAGCGCACCGCGTCGGTCGATCCGGAGGCCGTCGCGCTCCGGACGCCCGGCGACGCCCAGGTGTTGACGTGGCGAGAGCTCGCGACGCAGGTGCGCAAGGTCGCCGCCGGCCTGGCCGGCCTGGGGGTCCGGCGGGGCGACACGGTGTCGCTGATGATGGCCAACCGGATCGAGTTCTACCCGTTCGAGATCGGCGCCCAACACCTCGGGGCCACATCGTTTTCGGTGTACAACACGCTGCCGGCCGAGCAGCTGACGTACCTGTTCGACAACGCCGGCACCAAGGTCGCGATCTGCGAGGAGCAGTACGTCGACCGCATTCGCGCCAGCGGTGCGCCAATCGAGCACATCGTCTGCATCGACGGTACGCCGCCCGGCACCCTCTCCGTGGACGACCTGTATGGCGCCGCGCAAACGGATTTCGACTTCGAGGCGACCTGGCGGGCGGTGCGGCCCGAGGACGTCATCACCCTCATCTACACCTCCGGGACGACCGGCAATCCCAAGGGGGTGGAGATGACGCACTCCAGTCTGCTGTTCGAGGCGTACGGACTCGACGCCGTGTTGGGCAGCCGGTTCGGCGATCGAACCACGTCGTACCTGCCGTCGGCCCACATTGCCGACCGGATGATGGCCCTGTATCCCCTCGAGGTGTTCGGCACCCAGGTGACTCCCGTGGCTGACGCGGGTGCCGTTGCCGCGGCCCTGCCCGACGTGCGGCCCACTGTCTGGGGGGCCGTGCCGCGAGTGTGGGAGAAGCTCAAGGCCGCAATCGAATTCGTTGTCGCCAACGAAGCCGACGAGACAAAGCGCCAGGCGTTGCGCTGGGCGCTGTCGGTGGCCGGCAAGCGCGCCGACGCTCTGGTGGCCGGCCGTGAGATCTCGGAGGAGCTGGCCGCCGAATGGGCCCAAGCCGACGAGCTGGTGTTGTCGAAGCTGCGCGAGCGGCTCGGGTTCGGCGAATTGCGCTGGGCGGTGTCCGGCGCGGCGCCGATCCCCAAGGAGACGCTGGCGTTCTTCGCCGGGATCGGGATCCCGATCAGCGAGGTTTGGGGCATGTCGGAGCTGAGTTGCGCTGCCAGCGTGGCACATCCGGACGACACGCGGCTGGGCACGGTCGGCAAGCTGCTTCCCGGCCTCGAGGGCAAAGTCGCCGAGGACGGCGAATATCTGATCCGCGGTCCGCTGGTGATGAAGGGCTACCGCAAGGAACCCGCGAAGACCGCCGAGGCGATCGACGCCGACGGCTGGCTGCACACCGGCGACATCATCGAGGTCGACGCCGAGGGTTACCTGCGCATCGTCGACCGCAAGAAGGAGCTGATCATCAATGCGGCCGGAAAGAACATGTCGCCGGCCAATATCGAGAACGCCATCCTGGCTTCCTGCCCCATGGTCGGGGTGATGATCACCATCGGTGAGGGACGGCCGTACAACACCGCGCTGATGGTCTTCGACGCCGACTCCGTCGGCCCGTATGCGGCCCAGCGCGGGTTGACCGACGCCTCGCCCGCGGCCCTGGCGGCTGACCCGGAGGTGGTCGCGGAGATCGCGGCCGGGGTGGCGGCGGGCAACGACAAACTCTCCCGGGTTGAACAGATCAAGCGGTTCCGCATCCTGCCCACCGTGTGGGAGCCCGGCGGTGACGAGATCACGCTGACGATGAAGCTCAAACGCAAGCCGATCATGGCGAAATACGCCGACGAGATCGAGCAGCTTTATGCACCCGAACCGCATCCGGAGGTGCACGAGCCCGCCGAAGCCGCCAAGGTGCAGCCGGTATGAGCGGGGGACCGGCGGCGACCGCCCGGGAAATAGGCCGGCTGGGGGTGCGAAAGCTGTTGCAGCGCACCGGTATGTTCGAGGAATCGGCGTCACCGCTGTCGACGGATCCGGCCGAGGTCGTCGAATTGTTGAGCGCCCCATGGTATGACGACCGGCTGGTCGAGTTGGCCCGCCAGCTCGGGCGTGAGCCGGATAGCGTGCGCGCCGAGGCCGCCTGCTACCTGCGCGAAATGGCGCCCTCGCTCGACGAGCGGGCCGTGAAGGCGTGGCGCAGCTTCAGTTGCTGGCTGATGCGTGCCTACGATGTACTGACCGATGAGGACCAGATCGCGCACCTGCGCAAGCTGGACCGCAAAGCCACGCTGGCGTTTGCCTTTTCGCATCGCTCCTATCTCGATGGGCTGTTGCTGCCCGAGGTGATCCAGGCCAACCGGCTGTCGCCCGCGCTCACCTTCGGTGGCGCCAACCTGAACTTCTTTCCGATGGGCGCCTGGGCCAAACGCACCGGAACCATTTTCATCCGGCGGCAGACCAAGGACCTTCCCGTCTACCGTTTCGTGCTGCGGGCCTATGCGGCGCAGCTGGTGCAAAACCACGCCAACCTGACCTGGTCGATCGAAGGCGGCCGGACCAGGACGGGCAAGCTGCGGCCGCCGGTGTTCGGAATCCTGCGCTACATCAGCGATGCCGTCGACGAAATCGAGGGCCCCGAGGTGTATTTGGTGCCGACCTCGATCGTGTACGACCAACTGCACGAGGTGGAGGCCATGACCACCGAGGCCTACGGTGCGACCAAGCGGCCCGAAGACTTTCGCTTCCTGGTCCGCTTGGCGCGACAGCAAGGCGAGCGGCTCGGCCGCGCCTACCTCGATTTCGGTGAACCGCTGCCGTTGCGCAAGCGGCTCGAGGAGCTGCGCGCCGAGGAGGCCGGCACGGGCACTGAGATCGAACGGATCGCCCTGGACGTCGAGCACCGCATCAACCGAGCCACGCCGGTCACCCCGACGGCGGTGGTGAGCCTGGCGCTGCTGGGCGCCGATCGCTCACTGTCCATCAGCGAGGTGCTGGCCACCGTGCGGCCGTTGGCCAGCTACATCGCGGCGCGCAACTGGGCGGTGGCCGGCGCAGCCGACCTGACGAATCGCTCGACCATCCGCTGGACCTTGCACCAGCTGGTCGCCTCCGGCGTCGTCAGCGTGTACGACGCCGGCACCGAACCGGTCTGGGGCATCGGGGCGGAGCAGCACCTGGTCGCCGCGTTCTACCGCAACGCCGCCATTCATATCGTGGTCGACCGGGCGATCGCCGAGACTGCACTGCTGGCAGCCATAGAGGACGCCGAGGGTTCGGTGGACGGATTGGTGCAACCGACGGCTGTGCGCGACGAGGCGCTAAGCCTGCGCGAGTTGCTCAAATTCGAGTTCTTGTTCTCGGCGCGCGCGCAGTTCGAGAAGGAACTCGCCGACGAGGTGCGCCTGCTCGGGCGGGTCGATGACACCAGCAAGGCGGCCGGCGCGGCCGACGTGCGCGGGCTGCTGGAGAAGGCCGACGTCTTGCTGGCGCACCTCGTGCTGCGCCCGTTCCTGGACGCCTACCACATCGTCGCCGACCGCCTCGCCGCCTACGACGACGAATCATTCGACGAGAACGCTTTTCTGGCCGAGTGCCTCGAGGTGGGCAAGCAGTGGGAGCTGCAACGCAGGATCGCCAGCGCCGAATCGAGGTCGATGGAGTTGTTCAAGACGGCGCTGCGCCTGGCACGGCATCGCGAGTTGGTGGGCGGCGTCGAGGACCTGGATATCGCCCGGCGGCGTCGCGAGTTCGCCGACGAGATCGCGGCGGCTGTCCGGCGGGTCAACACCATTGCGGAGCTGGCCGGATCGCGCTGAGACGCTGTTTGCCGACGAGCGGCGGGGTTCACGGACCGTTAACGTTTGGTCGCGATAGTGCGTTGGCGAGGGATGGTCGGCATAGGCCGGTGGAGCGAGGATGTGATGAGCGAGAAATCCGGTGGGCAGTCCCGCCCGCTGATCGGCTATGTCACCCACGAGATCGCGCCCCCGATCGGCCCCGCGCCGATAGGCCGGACGTGGATGTCCGAGATTCGGCAGGGCTGGCCGCACCGGTGCCTGCCGATGCTGATCGCCAACCAGAGCGGCTGGGAGGTGCGCAACCGCAGCGCGTTCACCGCGACGTGGATGGGCGGCAACGACCGCGCGAACCTGATGATCGCGCCCGACACCCGCGAGAGCGGTCAGTTCCTGCCCTCCAGCCACTTCGGCTACGGCATCCTGACCTGGCACCTGCCGATGTTGTTTCGTACCCCGCCCGGCTACAACCTGCTGGTCCGTGGGCCGGCCAACCATCCGAAGGATGCCATCTCGCCGTTGGAGGGCATCGTCGAAACCGATTGGTCCAGTTCCAGTTTCAGCATGAACTGGAAGTTCACCCGCGAGTTCATGCCGGTGCGATTCGAGGTCGACGAGCCGATCTGCATGATCGTGCCGCAACGCCGGGCCGAGCTCGAGGAGTTCGCACCCGAGCTCAGGCCCATCGAATCCGACGAGGAGCTGTACGCAAAGCACGAGCACTTCCTCGGTTCACGTGGCGCGCTGGGCCGCGAGCAGGAAGACGCGGACAACGAGAAGGCGCCGTGGCAGGGCGATTACACGCGGGGCAGGCACAGCGACGGCGAGCCCGGTGCGGAAGACCACCAAACCCGCCGTCGCTTGCGGTCCTTCGCTACGCATCGGCCCGCGAACGGGGGCTAGGACGGAATCACTTCGCGGGCAGGGTAACCGCCGCGGTTCGTGATGTTCATGACCGCGGCGACCGCCTGCGCCGACGCGCCGGCCCACGCGATGTAGCCGTCGGGGCGCACCAGCACGGCCGGCCCGCCGTCGGCCCGCTCGGCCTGCAACGTCCCGGGTGTCTCAACCGGGGCGGCGCCGTATTCGCGGATGAGGACGAAGCCGCCGCCGCGCTGCAGGTGCGTCAGCCGCCCCTCGACGAGGGGGATAGCATCGGCGCGGGTGCCGACCAGGCCGCGCCGGCCGTAACGCAAGGCCGTGCCCGCGAAGCTGCCCCCGACGAAATCCTGCACCGCCGCAATCCGAAACAGGTTGGGCACCAGCAGATTACGCAGCCAGATCGCGGGCCGTCGATGCAGCGTCGCGCCGCGGGCGACCATGCCGGACTGCAACAGCACCCGCTTGCCGATCGGGTGGCGTTCGTCCTGGTAGGTGTCCAGCAGCCCATCGTCGGCGCCGCCGAGCACGGCGTCGAGCTTCCAGGCCAGGTTCGCCGCGTCCTGGATACCGGTGTTCATGCCCTGGCCGCCCATGGGGGAGTGCACGTGCGCGGCGTCGCCGGCCAGGAACACCCGCCCGTGCCGGTACTGCGCGACTTGCCTTTCGTCGCAATGGAATCGCGACTTCCAGCCGATCTCGATCACAGCGAAGTCGGTCCCCATGGCGCGGCCCAGGACGTCGACGATCTCGTCGTCGTCGACGGGCGCGCTGTCGGGCAGCTGGTGGTCGCGGTCCCATACCAGAGCCCGGTACCACGATCCGTCCTGGTCGTGACGGTTGTACGGGGCCAAGAAGCCCAGCACGTCAGCGGTGGTGCCCACCACCAACCCGCCGGCCGACGGGCGGTGCGCCAGCTTGACGTCGGCCAGCATGAGCGAGGTCAGCACCGTCTTGCCGGGAAAGCCGGCGCCCAGCAGCGTTCGGACGGTGCTGTGCGCGCCGTCGGCGCCGATCACGTAGCGCGCCCGCCACGTCTGCCGGTGCGCGGGGTCGTCGTCGCCCTTGGGGCGGGCGGTGACGGTGACGCCGTCGGCATCCTGCTCGAGTGCCACCACCTCGACGCCGCGCCGGATCTCGGCCCCTTCGGACACCGCGTAGCGGCGCAGTGCCGCGTCGACGTTGGTTTGCGGGGTGACCAAGACGAACGGGTAGGCGGAGTCGAGGCGGGTCAGGTCGAGGCGGGCCTTGGCGAACAGCGTGACGTCCGGTCCGCGCTGGCCTTGCGCCAGCAGTTGGTCGGCGGCGTCACGCGCGTCGAGGAGCTCCAGCGTCCGGGGCATGACGGCGAACGCGCGGCTGGTCGTGTTCTCGGCGGGCCAGCGCTCCAGCACGGTCACCGCCCGCCCGGCGCGGGCCAGGTCACCGGCGGCGGTCAGGCCCGTGGGGCCCGCGCCCACCACCAGGACGTCGACGTCGCGAACAGGGGTTGTGCTCATCGGATCGCTCCTTCCGGTTCGGGGTACCAGCGACGAATGTCGCCGGGGGTGGCTTGGGCTGCCCGGTTGAAGACGAATCGGCAGCCGGGCTGGGTCGCGTGCGCCATGTTGACGATCGACTCGAACAGCTGGGTGTTGCCGGCGACCAGGCGAATTCCGGCGCCGATCAGCACCGCGTCGTAGCGCTTGGCGCGCAGCCACTCGCCGGCCTTCGCGGCGCCGGGGGCGCCGAAGTCGATCAGGCAGTTGTCGACCTGGTAGCCCGCGGCGCGAAGCCCCGCGACATTGTCGTCGTTGGCGGCCCGCAGCACCTCCTTGGACAGGCCCGCGAACTGGGCGAACTCCCGTGACGAGTAGTCGATCACCTCGGGATCGAGCCCGATCTGGATGACGGTCACGGTCATGTCCGGCCTCCTCGATGAACCGATTCAACAACTGTTGAAATCAACGTAAGCGCATGTAGTAGCGATGTCAACAGTTGTTGAACTACAATTTTCGACATGCCCACCCGGGACGGCAAAGCCACCCGCGCGACAATCCTCAGTGCGGCGCGCAGCCTGTTCTCCGCCCACGGCTTCGAGCGGACCACTATCCGTTCGATCGCGGCCGAGGCCGGCGTCGATCCCGCGCTCGTCATGCACTACTTCGGCAACAAGGCCGACTTGTTCGCCGCGGTCTCCCGGCTCGACATCGACTTCCCCGACCTCACCGGGCTCGCCCCGGACCGCATCGCCGACGTCCTGGTGCCGTTCCTGGTACGGGTATGGGATCCGGACGGATCTTTCCTGCCGCTGCTGCGCGCTGCCGCAACCAACCGGGCCGCCGCCGACGCCCTACTGGAAGTGTTCGTCGAGAAGGTGGCGCCGGCCCTGACCACCGTCACTCCCGACCGCGCCGCTGAGCGCACCGCGATGGTGGGGTCGCAGGTGTTGGGAATCGCCATGGCGCGCAACGTTGTTGGCGTTCCGGCCCTGGTCGCGATGGACGACACGACGCTGACGGAGTGGCTGCGCCCGGTGCTCGCCCACTACCTCACCGGCTCGTTACCGTGATCGCGGGCGATCACAGCCGGGAAATCCGCGCCTAGAGTTGATGATATGCCGCTAGAAGGAGAGTACGAGCCGTCGCCATGGGATTGGTCTCGCGAGCAAGCTGACAGGTACGCCGAGTCGGGCGGGACCGAGGCCGCCGACATGAAGGGCAAGCCGATCATTTTGCTGACTACGGTCGGCGCCAAGACCGGCAAACTGCGCAAGACGCCGCTGATGCGCGTCGAGCACGATGGCGAGTACGCGGTGGTCGCCTCCCTGGGCGGGGCGCCGAAGAACCCGGTCTGGTACCACAACATCAAGAAGAACCCACGCGTCGAGCTGCAGGACGGCTCGGTGACCCGCGATTACGACGCCCGCGAGGTCTTCGACGACGAGAAGGCCACGTGGTGGGAGCGTGCCGTCGAGGCGTGGCCGGACTACGCCGAATACCAGACCAAGACCGACCGCCAGATCCCGGTGTTCGTGCTGACCCCGGTCGGCTGAATTCCAGAGTTGGTCGGCTGTCGTGGCACCATTGACCAGTGTCCGCCGAATTGAGCCGTCCCCCGAGCGTCTCGCCGTTATCCGCGGCTGACATCGACGGCGCGGCCAAGCGGATCGCCGCGGTGGTTACGCCGACCCCGTTGCAGTTCAGCGACCGGTTGTCGGCGATCACCGGCGCGCAGGTCTACCTCAAGCGCGAGGACCTGCAGATCGTGCGCTCCTACAAGCTGCGCGGCGCCTACAACCTGCTGGTCCAGCTGTCCGAGGCGGAGCTTGCCGCGGGCGTGGTCTGCTCGTCGGCCGGCAACCACGCGCAGGGCTTCGCCTACGCGTGCCGGATGTTGCAGGTGCGCGGCCGCGTCTACGTGCCGGCCAAGACGCCCATGCAGAAGCGCGACCGGATCCGCTACCACGGCGGGGAGTTCATCGACCTGATCGTGGGTGGCGCCACCTACGACCTCGCCGCCGAGGCGGCGCTGAGCGACGTGGAAAGCACCGGCGCCATCCTGGTGCCCCCCTATGACGACCTGCGCACCATGGCGGGCCAGGGCACGATCGCCGCGGAACTGCTCGACCAGCTCGACGGCGAGCCGGATCTAGTGGTCGTCCCGGTGGGCGGCGGCGGCTGCATCGCCGGCATCACCACCTACCTGGCCGAGCGCACCGACAACACGTCGGTGCTCGGCGTCGAACCGGCCGGCGCCGCGGCGATGATGGCCGCGCTGTCCGCCGGGGAGCCGGTGACGCTGGACGACGTCGACCAGTTCGTCGACGGCGCCGCGGTGCGCCGGGCCGGAGACCTGACCTACGCCGCCTTGGCGGCGGCCGGCGACATGGTGTCGATCACCGCCGTCGACGAAGGGGCGGTGTGCACCGCGATGCTCGACCTCTATCAGAACGAGGGCATCATCGCCGAGCCTGCGGGCGCCCTGTCGGTCGCGGGATTGCTGGACGCCGACATCGAGCCGGGTTCGACGGTGGTCTGCCTGGTCTCGGGCGGCAACAACGATGTGTCGCGCTATGGCGAAGTGCTCGAGCGCTCGCTGGTCCATCTCGGCCTCAAGCACTACTTCCTGGTCGACTTCCCGCAGGAGCCCGGCGCGCTGCGCCGCTTCCTCGACACGGTGCTCGGGCCGAACGACGACATCACCCTGTTCGAGTACGTCAAGCGCAACAACCGGGAGACCGGCGAGGCGCTGGTCGGCATCCAGTTGGGATCCTCGGCCGACCTGGACGGCCTGCTGGCCCGGATGCGCGCGACGGAACTTCACGTCGAGACGTTGAAACCGGGCTCGCCCGCCTATCGCTACCTGCTGTTCTAGGGCCTCCCCGCCGACATGCACCCACCGTCTGGACCCGGTGCCGCCGGTTTCGGGCTGGTCAGCGCCGCCACGGTAGCTTCGCTCGCGCTGCTTGGGTGGGCAGCGATCTGGGTCGCTCGCCGCGGGCCGCGGTTACGGGCACTCACGGCGCGGATGTCCGACGTTCCCGCGATCGGCGAAGCGATGCGATGGGTGCGGGGGCGAATCGGTCGGTTGCCCACCAGCGAAGTCGCCGGCATCTCAGTGCTTCTCGGGCTCGCCGCGGTCGTGTCGTTGGCGGTCGGCTTCACCGAAGTGCTCGACGACGTGCTCGAGGGCGACGGCATCGCCGGAATCGACCAGCCGACAACCGGGTGGCTTGCGGCCCACCGTGATCTATGGCTGACCAGCACCCTGCGGGTGGTCACCCACGCTGGCGGTCCCCTTCTGCTGGCGGCGGTCGCCTTGCCGATTTCCGTTGCCGCCGCCTGGCGATGCAGGTCGTGGCGGCCCCTGGTGCTTGCTCTCGTTTGTGGCGGTGGGATTCCCTTGATCCTCTTCACCGCCAAAGCCTTGGTGGGGCGGGAACGCCCGCCCGTGCCATTCGCCCTGGTCGACGCCGACGGGTATTCGTTTCCCTCCGGACACGCCACCGGCACCGCCGCGACCATGGCCATCACTGCGTGGATCCTGACCCGCTGGCTGATCCCGTGGTGGACCGGGCGCGTGGTGGTGTGGACGGCGGCGATCGGGTCGGTGTTCCTGATCGGGTTCTCGCGCGTCTATCTCGGCGTCCATTACCTCAGCGATGTGCTCGCCGGCTGGATGCTGGGCGTGGCTTGGGCCGGCGCCGTCATGCTCGCCGGATTCTGGTGGGACAACACCACGCGGACCGGCAAACGGCAGCCGGATCCGTGACGGCTCAGGGGCGGTGCTTCCCGAGGTACCCCGGCACGGGAGTGCCGGGACTGAGGTCGTCGGCCGGCACCGGCGTTCCGGCAGACAGGCTCAGCGGCACCACACCCGCCCAATGAGGCAGCGGAACGTCCTGCGGATCGTCGGCCGGGGGGCCGCTACGGACCTTCGCCGACACCTCGACGAGATCGAGCGCGAGCACCCCCGTCGCGGCGAGCTCGCGGGCGTCGGGGGCGCGGCAGTCTTCGGCGCGCCCGGGCGCGATGTGGTCGAGCAGGCAACGCAGCGCCTGCGCCTTCTCGGCGGGATCGTCGACGACGCGCGCATCACCCATCACGACCACCGAGCGGAAGTTCACTGAGTGGTGCATCGCGGACCGGGCCAGCACCAGACCGTCGACCAAAGTGACGGTGACGCAGACCGGCAGCCCAGCCCCCGATGCGCCGGCCGCCTTGGCCGCCAGCAACGGGCCGCTGCCCGTCGAACCGTGCAGGTAGAGGGTCTCGCCGCGCCGGGCATGAGTCGTGGGCAAGACCACCGGCCGACCGTCGCTCGAGTAACCCAGATGGCAGATGAGCGCCTCGTCGAGGATGGCGTGGATGGTGCGGCGGTCGTAGTGCGCGCGCTCCCGGTAGCGGGTCGGGGTGGTGCGTGCCGTCGGCTGATATGCGGTGTCCACAGGATTGCCCTCGTATTTGTTCTAATACATAATTAGTTGCGTGCCAGTACAAAACAGCATAACCGGAACGGGCGCTGAGTCCATAGCCGCCAGCATCGAAGCGGCGATCTCCGCCGGGGCGCTGGCGCCCGGCGACGCGCTCCCGCCGGTCCGCGAGCTCGCCGGCCAACTCGGCGTCAACGCCAACACCGCCGCAGCGGCCTACCGCCTGCTGCGCCATCGCGGGGCGGTCGAGACGGCCGGCCGGCGCGGCACCCGCGTGCGCCACCGCCCGGCGACCAGTCCGCGCTCGCTGCTCGGTCTGGACGTGCCCGCGGGCGTGCGCGACCTGTCGACCGGCAACCCGAACCCGGACCTGCTGCCCATCGCCGGCGCCTCGCCGGCCGGCTCGGGTACCGGCCAACCGGTCCTCTACGGCGAGCAGGCCGTCTCGCCCGAGCTGGCGGAATTCGCCCGCCGCGCGCTGGCCGCGGACGGGATTCCCGCCGATCACCTGGCCGTGACCAGCGGCGCGCTGGACGGCATCGAACGCGCGCTCACCGCACACCTGCGCCCGGGCGATCGCGTCGCGGTCGAGGATCCCGGCTGGGCGAACCTGCTCGATCTCCTCGCGGCACTGGGGCTTTCGGCCGAGCCGGTGCGGGTCGACGACGACGGTCCGCTGCCCGACGACCTCGCCCGGGCGTTGGGGAGCGGGGTACGTGCCCTGGTGCTCACCAACCGCGCGCAAAACCCCACGGGCGCCGCGCTTTCGGCGGATCGGGCCGAGTCGTTGCGGGAGCTGTTGGGGCGGCGGGCCGACGACCTGCTGCTGATCGAAGACGATCACTGCGCGGGCATTGCCGGGGTATCGCTGCGCGCCCTGGCCGGCTGCACCGCGCACTGGGCGTTCGTCCGGTCGGCGTCCAAGGCCTACGGCCCCGATCTGCGGGTGGCCGTCCTGGCCGGCGACCATCGCACCGTCGAGCGGGTGCATGGCCGGTTGCGGCTCGGACCTGGCTGGGTCAGCCACTTCCTGCAGCGGCTCGCCGTCGACTTGTGGTCCGACCCCGCGGCGGTGGCGCTGGTCGCGACGGCCGAAAGGCAGTACGCCGCCAGGCGTCAACGGCTATGTGACGCCTTGGCCGAACGCGGGCTGCCGGCGCACGGCCGCTCGGGGCTCAATGTGTGGGTGCCGGTTCCCGACGAGGCGGTCGCGGTTTCCCGGCTGCTCGGCGCGGGGTGGGCCGCGGCACCGGGCAGCCGGTTCCGGATGAACACGCCCGCGGGCATCCGCATCACGATCTCCGAGCTCGCTCTCGATGAGATCGATCCACTCGCCGGCGCGGTCGCACGCGCGGTGCACCCCGATGGCCGGGCGATCGTGTAGCGGCCTAGGCGTCCTCGTCGTCGTCGGTCGCCGCAGCGGGCCGGGGGCCGCTGCACAACGGCTCGACGCCGGCAGTGGGCGCGATGTCGTGGCGCACGGTACGCCGACCCGACATCGTGTTCGCGCGAAGGCTCGGGTTGTGCAGGCAGACCCGTCGTTGACCGAATTGACTCATGGCGGCATCTTCGGGGGTAAGGCCGCGCGGCCGCCAGTCAGCTATCCACAGCCGACAGGATGGCGAACGAATGGCCCTGTAGCACAGTGCCGCCGGCGTCGATGGCCGGCTCGTCCCAGGCCAGCACCACGTGACCGCTGACCGGAACCCGCACCGGCTCGGCTGCGAGGTTGCACACGATGCGCAACCGGCCGCGGGAGACGGTGATCCAGCGCTCGTCCTCGTTGTAGTCGACCGTGAGGTGGTCGAGCCAGGGATCCGCCATGTCGGGGTGGTTGCGCCGCAACGCGATGAGGTCCCGATACAGGCGGTGCAGCCGGGCGTGCTCGCCGGTGTCCACCTCGTTCCAGTCGAGTTTGCAGCGCGCGAACGTCTGGGGGTCCTGCGGGTCGGGGATCTCGTCGGCGTCCCAGCCGTGTTCGGCGAATTCGGCCTTGCGTCCTTCGGCAGTGGCCCGGGCCAGCTCCGGTTCGGGGTGCGAGCTGAAGAACTGGAAAGGGGTCGAGGCCGCGTATTCCTCACCCATGAAAAGCATGGCGGTATAGGGGGATCCGAGCGCGAGTGCGGCTTTGACGGCCAGCTGGCCGCCGGTCAGGTTCTGCGAAGGACGGTCGCCCAGGGCGCGATTGCCGACCTGGTCGTGCGTGCAGGTGTAGGCGACCAGCCGGGTGGCCGGGATGCCCGTTTCCTCGCTGCTGTCCAGCGGCCGCCCATGGCGGCGGCGCCGGAACGACGAATAGGTGGCGGCGTGGTAGAAGCCGTGGCGCAGCGTCTGCGCCAGGGTGGCCAGACTGCCGAAATCGCCGTAGTAGCCCTGACGCTCGCCGGAAACAGCGGCGTGGATGGCGTGATGAATGTCGTCGGCCCATTGCCCGGTCAGACCGTAGCCGCCCCGGTCGCGCGGGGTGATCAGCCGCGGGTCGTTCAGGTCGCTCTCGGCGATCAGCGACAGTGGCCGCCTCAATTGCTGTGCCAGCCAGTCTGTTTCGGTGGCGAGCTCCTCGAGGATGTGGATCGCGGTGGTGTCCACCAGGGCGTGGATGGCGTCCAGCCGCAGGCCGTCCGCGTGGAAATCGCGCATCCAGCGCAACGCGCAGCCGATGATGTAGCGGCGCACCTCGTCGGAATCGGCGTCGGCGATGTTGATGCCCTCGCCCCACGGGTTGCTCGCCGACGACAGGTAGGGTCCGTACCGCGGCAGGTAATTGCCCGACGGGCCGAGGTGGTTGAAGACCGCGTCGATCAACACCCCCATACCCTTGCCGTGGCAGGCGTCGACGAAGCGCACCAGCCCGTCGGGTCCGCCGTAGGGCTCGTGCACGCTGTACCACAGCACACCGTCGTACCCCCAACCGTGGGTGCCGGCAAAGGAATTCACCGGCATCAGCTCGACGAAGTCGACGCCGAGGTCGACCAGATAGTCCAGCTTCTCGACGGCGGCGTCGAAGGTTCCGGCCTCGGTGAACGTGCCCAGGTGCAACTCGTAGATGACGGCGCCCTCGACCGCGCGGCCGGCCCACCCGCCGTCGGTCCACGTCGCGGCGGCGGGATCCCACAATTGCGAGCGGGCGTGCACGCCGTCGGGCTGGCGGGGCGAGCGCGGGTCGGGCAGCACGGTGGGGTCGTCGTCGAGCAGGTAGCCATAGCGGGCGTCCGGCGCGGTATCGACGGTCGTGTGCCACCAACCACCCGCAGAGCGGGTCATGGCGTGCACCTGGCCCTCGACGTCGAGTCGAACCTGCGCGGGTATGGGCGCCCAGACCCGGAATTCAGTCATGGTGGCGCTCCAGCAGAACCACGGGCAGGTCGGCGAACAATTGGGCGGCCGACGTCGGGCCGTCGGCGATCGCCCCGGTCAGGGCGTCCTTCCAGGTGCCGTCCGGCAGTGGCAAAACCGTGTTGCCCCAGCCCGTTTCGGCCAGGCGCACGGTCCAGCGGGTCACCGCCACCACGATGTCCTCGCCGCGACGGAAGGCCAGCACGTGATGGCCGGCGTCGCCGTTGGCGAGTAGCGGGACGTAGTCGCCATGCAGGAAGGTGTCCGGGTGGTTACGGCGCACGCGAAGTGCGGTGGTGACGACCCGGATCTTCGGATGCTCCAGGGCCTGCAGGGCTGCACGGCGGGCGGCATAGTCGACGGCCCGTCGATTGTCCGGGTCGACCAGGCTGTCGTCCCACAGCTCGGTGCCCTGATACACGTCAGGAATGCCGGGCACGGTCAGCGCGAGCAGCTTCTGGGCCAGCGCGTCGCTGGCGGCGTGCGGATTCAGTTGGGCGACAAGCTCGGTCAGCTGGCCCGCCACCGGGCCGTCGAGCACGGTGTCCAGCCATTGGTGTACCGCACCCTCGAAATCGGCGTCCGGTTCGTTCCACGAGGTATGCCAGGCCGCCTCCCGGATGGCCTTCTCGGTGTAGCTGTGCAACCGCTCGCGCAGCGCGCCGGTGACCTCGCCGTTCACCGGCCACACGCCGAAGATGTTCTGCCACAAGAACTGTCCGGTCGCCGGATCGGGGGAGGGCGCGTCGATCTCCCAGCGGGCGAGGAACTCGGTCCACAGCGAGGGCACCTGTGACAGCACCGAAATGCGGGCGCGCACATCCTCGCCACGCTTGGTGTCATGGGTGGTCAGCGTGGTCATGGTCCGCGGCCACAGCCGGGCCCGGCTGGCGGCGCTGTGATGGAATTCGGCCGCGCCGACCCCGAAGCGGTGCGGTTCGCCGCCCACCTCGTTCAGCGAAACCAGCCGGGCGTCGCGGTAGAACAAGCAGTCCTCGACGGCCTTGGCGGTGACGGCGCCGCACAGCTGCTGCAGCCGGGTGGCCGGCTCCCCGCCGCGGGCCAGCGCCGCCGCCAGCACCTGCAGCGCGGGGCCCAACTGCGGTGCGGCCGCCTCGGTTTCGGCCAGCGCGGTGGGCAGCAGAGCGGCCAGGCCGGGGTAGTCGCAGCGGTAGACCTCGATACGGGTGAGCAGCGCGGCCACGGCGTCGGGCAACAACGGGTGGTCGACGCCGGCCGCGGCCACGATGCTGCGGCGCAGCCGGCGCAGCTCACTGGCCAAGGTGTCGGTGGCCGAACGAATCTTGAGGTCCGCCAGCATGTCCGGCATCGCGGAGTAGTCCACGCCGGTGGATTCGACCAGCTCGGTCAGCGCCCGGGACCCGCCCGGATCCACCAGGACGCCGCCTACTTCGCGCAGCACGTCATAACCGGTGGTGCCGCCCACCGGCAGGGTGGGCTCGAGGGCCTCGTCGACGGCCAGGATCTTCTCGATCACAATCCAGGCTTCCGGGCCGGTCAGTTCGCGCAGCCACGCCAGGTACCCGCACGGATCGGATAGGCCGTCGGGGTGGTCGATGCGGATGCCGTCGACCAGCTCGTCCGCGAACCACCGGCCGACCTCGGCATGAGTGGCGTCGAACACCGCGCGGTCCTCCTGGCGCAACCCGGCCAGCGAGGTGATCGAGAAGAAGCGGCGGTAGCCGCACACGCCGTTGCGCCAGCCCACCAACCGGTAGTGCTGGCGGTCGTGCACTTGCGCGCCGCTGCCCCCCGCGGTGCCGGGCGCGATCGGAAACGCCAGATCGCCCAGGCGCAACACGTCCCCGTCGACCGTGAGGTCGGCGGCGTCGTCGTCGGAACCCAGCACCGGCAGCACGATACGGCCGTCGTTGTCGAGGTCCCAGTCGATGTCGAAAAACGTTGCGTATTGCGAAGATCGGCCGTTCCGCAGGACGTCCCACCACCACGGGTTCTGCCGCGGATCGTCGATACCCACATGGTTGGGCACGATGTCCACGATCAAGCCCATGCCGCGCGCTCGGGCCGCCGCCGACAACCGCGCCAGGCCGTCGGCGCCACCGAGCTCGGGGGACACCCTCGTCGGGTCGGTGACGTCGTAGCCATGGCTCGATCCCGCCGTCGCGGTCATGATCGGAGACAGGTACAGGTGCGACACCCCGAGGTCGTTCAGGTAGTCGAGCAGGTTTTCCGCGTCGGCGAAGGTGAACGCGAACCCACTCGATTCACCACGCAGTTGCAGCCGATAGGTGGAGATGACGGGTAAAGCCATGCGTCACTGCGTCTTACGCAAGACCAGCAGCGAGCGCGACGGCAGGGACACCTTCTCCTCGGCGGTCACCACCTGATCGGCTCCTTCTTTGCGCCCCGTCGGTTCGTTGGTGTCCAGTTCCACGGCCCACTCTTTCGCATAGTCGCTGTTCGGCGTCACGAAGTCCACCGGATCTTCACCGGCGTTGAAACACAACAGGAATGAGTCGTCGATGACCTGTTCACCGCGGGCGTTGGGCGCGGTGATGGCCTCGCCGTTGAGGAACACCGCGACACACTTGTGAATGCTTTCGCCCCAGTCCTCATGCGTCATCTCGCGGCTGCTTGGATTCAGCCAGGCGATGTCGCGCACCTCGTCGCCGCTGCGGATCGGTTCGCCCTCGAAGAACCGGCGCCGGCGGAACACCGGATGGCGCTTGCGCAGCGTGGTCACCCTGCGTGCGAACTCCAGCAGGTCGGCGTTCTTGTCCACCAAAGACCAGTCCATCCAAGACAATTCGGAGTCCTGGCAGTACACGTTGTTGTTGCCGTTCTGGGTGCGACCGAACTCGTCACCGTGGGCGATCATCGGCGTGCCCTGGCTGACCATCAGGGTCGCCCAGAAGTTGCGCATCTGGCGGCAGCGCAGCTCGATGATGTCCGGGTCGTCGGTGGGGCCTTCGACGCCACAGTTCCACGATCGGTTGTGGCTTTCCCCGTCCCGGTTCTCCTCCCCGTTGGCCATGTTGTGTTTCTCGTTGTAGGACACCAGGTCGGCCAGCGTGAAACCGTCGTGCGCGGTGACGAAGTTGATGCTTGCGCTCGGACGCCGGCCGGTCGCCTCGTACAGGTCCGACGACCCGGTCAGCCGGGAAGCAAACTCGCCCAGGGTTGCGGGCTCGCCCCGCCAGTAGTCGCGCACAGTATCGCGATACTTCCCGTTCCACTCGGTCCACAAACCCGGGAAATTTCCGACTTGGTAGCCGCCCTCGCCGACGTCCCACGGTTCGGCGATCAATTTGACCTGACTGACGATGGGATCCTGCTGCACCAGATCGAAGAACGCGCTCAATCGGTCGACGTCGTGCAGTTCGCGGGCCAGCGTGGCGGCCAGGTCGAAGCGGAAACCGTCCACGTGCATCTCGGTCACCCAGTACCGCAGCGAGTCCATGATCAGCTGCAGCACGTGCGGGTGGCGCGGATTCAGGCTGTTGCCGGTGCCGGTGTAGTCCTTGTACAGGCGCAGGTCGGTGTCGACCAGCCGGTAGTACGCGGCGTTGTCGATGCCGCGGAAATTGATGGTCGGCCCGAGGTGGTTGCCCTCGGCAGTGTGGTTGTAGACCACGTCGAGGATCACTTCGATGCCGGCTTCGTGGAAGCTGCGCACCATGGACTTGAACTCGGCGACGCTGGACGTTCGGTTGGCCGCGTATTGGTTGTGCGGCGCGAAATACCCGAAAGTGTTGTAGCCCCAATAGTTTCGCAGCCCCAGATCCAGCAGTCGCGAGTCGTGCATGAACTGATGCACGGGCATGAGTTCGATGGCCGTGACCCCTAGCGACTTGAGGTGGTCGATGATCGCCGGATGGGCCAGCCCGGCATAGGTGCCCCGAAGCTCCTCGGGAACGCTGGGATGGGTTTGCGTCATCCCCTTGACATGGGCTTCGTAGATGACGGTTTCGTGATAGGGCGTCAGCGGTGCGCGGTCGGATCCCCAGTCGAAGAACGGGTTGCTCACGACGCTGGTCATGGTGTGGCCCAGCGAATCGACCATCGGGGGAATGCCCGGATCGGCTCCATCGGCGTTGGGTCCGTCCGGGTCGACCGCCTTCATGTCGTAGGAGAACAGCGCCTGGCCGAAAGTGAAGTCGCCGTGAAAAGCCTTGCCGTACGGGTCCAGCAGCAGCTTGCTGGGGTCACAGCGGTGACCGGCTGCCGGGTCGAAGGGGCCGTAGACCCGATAGCCGTATTGCTGGCCCGGGTTGATGTTGGGCAGATAGGCGTGCCAGACGAATCCGTCCACCTCTTCCAAGGCAATCCGCGACTCGCCGCCGTGATGGTCGATCAAGCACAACTCGACCTTCTCGGCGATTTCGGAGAACAACGAGAAGTTGGTTCCCGCGCCGTCGTAGGAGGCGCCGAGCGGATACGGGTCACCCGGCCACACGGTGGCGAGTTTGGGTTGGTGGTTACCGCCTGCTTCTGAAGCGGGACTGTTTGTTGACACCCATCGACCTTATCCGCGCCCGGTTGCGCTCACGCGCGTTGGAGACCAGGGAGTAAGGCGGGTCACCACCAACCCGTGGCCTCGGCGATCTGGCGGCCCAATTCGGGTGCCATGGTCCGCACGTAGGTGGGGGACAGGTGGTGTGCGCCGTGATAAATCAAGATGTTTCCCTCGACCGGGCGGCACACGTCGGCGCGGCAGATCGCGTCCGACATGTCGAGCACCTTGAGCTGCGGGAACTGCGCGACGAAGTCGAGCGTCTGGTTGCGGTCGGAGAGCATGTCGGAACGCTTGACGGCGCATGACTGCGCGGTGCCGCCCCGTTTGGCCAGGCAGTCCGCCGGGTCGAACGGCTGACCGTTTTTGACCAGCCAGGGCGTGTCCCGCATGCCGAGAATGGGAATGTTGTTGTCGGACAACGTTTGCCAGATCCCGATATAGGTGGCAGGCATCACATCGCCGGCCCTGATGTTCCACGGCCGCGTGGTGGTGGTGAAGACGTAGTCGGGCCGGTCGGTGACCAGTTTGGTCATCGTTCCCTGCACCCATTCCCGGCATTGGGGATAGGGGGCGTTGTTGCCCATGATCAACGGGACCTGCTCGGTCGACAGGGGGCAACCCATCTTGAGGTACGTCACGACCTTGAAGCGGTGCAGCCTGCCCAGGACGTCCAGCGCGGGCAGCCAGTGTTCGGCATGGGACCCACCGGCGAGTGCGATGGTCCGGTCGGCGGCCACATCGCCGTAGGTGCAGGTGACCACCGCGGGGTTGACGAAGTCGCTGATGCACCCGTCCCGGGTCGAAACGGGCAGGTCCTGCTTGACCTCTAAGACCGTGGGCCGCATGGGCAGCGCGGGCACGCGCAGGTGTTCGGTGAGGGCTCGGGCACCCGGATAGTCCTGCGGGTTGAGGACGCTGAGCTCCTTGCCGGCCGACCGCAAGACCGTCACGTGCTGACGCCAGGTGAAGGACGTCGCCGTCAGGGTCACACCCAGCAACACGATGGCCGATCCCAGCGCCATGGTCGGCCGGGCCAGGCGCGTCAGCCACGGAATGGTCGGTGCCGCCGCGGCCGGCTTCGAGGACGCGCGGTAGCGCAGCGGGTCCTCGACGAGCCGATTGGTCAGATACGCCAGCACACCAGACACCAGCAGCAGAACCGCGCCTTCGACGAAGCCGGCGTGCTTGTGGCCGCTGTAGGACAGCCAGAAGATCAGCAGCGGCCAGTGCCAGAGGTACAGCGCATACGCCATGGCGCCCAACTCCACCAACGGGCGCGTCGCCAGCAGCCGATTGGGCAGCGGCAACCGACCACCCCGCAGATTGGCTCCGGCGAGGATCATCAGCATGGCGGCGCCGACCGGCACCAGGGCCCACGGGCCGGGGAACTCGTGCACGCCGTCGATCAGCGCCCCGCAGGACAGCACCGCGGCCAGCGCGACCGTGGCCGATACCGTCCGCAACCACATCGGCCAGCGGACGCGGGTGACCAGCGCGCCCACGAGTGCGCCCAGCAACAGCTCCCAACCTCGCGCGAAAGTGTTGTAGTAGGCGGCCGGCTGGTCCTGCTGATGCGCGATGATCGCGTAGCCGAACGAGGCTACCGTCAACGCGGACAGCGCCGCCACGAACACGGTGCGCAACCGGGCGCCCATCCGGCGCCCGAACAGATAGGCCAAGCCGGCAATCAACACCAGGAAGCTGACGTAGAACTGGCCCTGCACGGACATCGACCAGATGTGCTGCAGGGGGCTGACGGCTTCGCCCGCGCGCAAATAATCGGATGCGGTGTTGGCCAGCTCCCAGTTCTGGTAGTAGCCGAGGCTCGCGAGGCTTTGATCGGCAAACGTCTCCCACCGGGTCTCCGGTTGAACCAGAATGGTCAACACCGCGCACCCGGCCAGTACCACGACGAGGGCGGGAACGAGGCGTCGGGCCAGCCGGATCACCTCGGACACCGGCGACAGTGTCCCAGCGGGGTTCAGCGCGGCGCGAATCACCTTGCCGCCGAAGAAGAACCCGGACAGCGCCAGAAACACGTCCACGCCGCCCGACACCCGGCCGAACCAGATATGGAAGACCGCGACCAGCGCGATCGCAATACCGCGCAGGCCGTCGAGGTCGTACCGATAAAACCCCTCGGACCCCCCTTTGCGCACCCCCGTGACCCGCGGATCGGCGATGGCGTCCGGCGCAGGAGGCGGTGGCGGGGTCTGCATGATCGACAGTCAATTTACCGAAAACCCGCCACCGGCTCCCGACTGCTCACGGCGCGGCGGCTGCTCAGGTGGGTCGCTGAGCTTCCGCGCCGGGTTGCGGGG
This sequence comes from Mycobacterium sp. NGS11, assembly GCF_059813315.1. Lineage (NCBI taxonomy): Bacteria > Bacillati > Actinomycetota > Actinomycetes > Mycobacteriales > Mycobacteriaceae > Mycobacterium > Mycobacterium sp. NGS11. Next base: position 44,554 of record NZ_JCALEJ010000016.1, on the reverse strand, counting down.
GAGCGGGTGGCGGGCGTCGGACGGTCGAGAACGGACCGCGAAATTACCTGGCGATGCCGGCGCCGGTCGGCTGCAGCGGCGACTGCTGGGTCGGCACCTGCTGCACCGGGGCCTGCTGGAACGGCGACTGCTGCAGCGGCGCCTGTTGGGCGGGTGCCTGCTGCAGCGGCGCCTGCTGAGCGGGCAGCTGCTGCGGTGCCTGCTGGTACGGCGACTGCTGGAGCGGGACCTGCTGGGGTGCCTGCTGCAGCGGTGCCTGCTGAGCGGGCAGCTGCTGCGGTGCCTGCTGGTACGGCGACTGCTGCAGCGGGGCCTGCTGGGCGGGCAGTTGCTGTGGTGCCTGCTGCAGCGGCGCCTGCTGGGCCGGGGCGGAGGCACCGAGAACCCGGACCATGTAGGGCGTCATGCCGTTGGCGCGCACCGGCGAGACCTGCACGACGTCGCCGACCTCGAGCATCTGGTTGTTGCCCAGGTACATCGCGACGCTTTGCGTGCCCTCGGGGCCGTAGAAGATCAGATCGCCCTTGCGGGCCTGCTGCGGCACGATCTTCTGGCCGACCCGGTAGATCGCGCCCGACGAGCGCGGCAGCTTGATGCCGGCGCCGGCGTAGGCGTACTGCATCAGCCCGGAAGCGTCGAAACCGACCGTGTTGATGCCGGTGCCGGTGCCGCGGGTGGGGCCGTTGATGCCGCCACCGGCCCAGGAGAACGGCACACCGCGCTGCGAAAGACCGCGGGCGACCACCACGTCGGTGGCCTGCTGGTAGTCCATCGACCTGGCGCCCGGGTCGGCGGTCGCGATGGTGGTGGGAACCACCATCGGCGCCCCGAGCAGGGCTAAGCCGATCGCGAAGGCGTAGATGCGTTTCATGTTCATGGCCTTTCCCTGGCCTCTCCAGGCGCTCAACTGGCCTCGGCGCGGTGACTTCGCGCGTCCGCCCCCGGTTCATGAACCAAAGCGAGGCCCCCACGCTGGGGCCGAACGCGGTCCATGGCACTTGCGAGTGAATCAGCGGTCGGGCTGCTCAATTCACATCAGTCACAAAAGCCACTTTGACAACAGATGGTGTTAGCCGCCAGGTCCACGCGGGATTTTTTGTCGTACCGTGACCGGACGGTGACGGGCGCGCCCAATTCCGTATGCGCAGTTGTGATTTCGGTCTCAGTCGGCTACGGATTCGCACGTCCGCCAACGGCCGGCGGCGGCGTGATCAAAGCCAGTAGCGTTCGCTGAACATCGTCAGCAGCGATCCGGCTATCGAGCTGACCATCACCAGCGCCAGCGACAGCACCGGCCAGAAGGACATGTACCAGCCCTTGAGCAGGGAAACGACCGGCCCGATGACCGCCGCGGTCATGGCCGCACCGATGCCGCCCCAGACCACCGGGTGGATATACAGGTCGAGCCCATAGGGAACCGGCCCGCAGGTCTCGTCCTCGCACACATTCGCCAGAAAGCCGAAGAGCCGCGTCGGCCAGGTCGTCGCCGTGGCCAGCACCGCGAGCAAGATCAGCAGCGCGACCGTGCAGGCGATGTCCCAGGGCGCCACCCGCACGCGCAGCACCCGAGGCGCTTCGTCCTCGTACTCGAGCAGCGGGTAGTGGGTGTCGGGGGACCAGCCCGGCCCCGGCGGCGGCCCGGCCTCGGCTCCGGGCGCTGCGCTGTCGGGCTGCTGCGGCGTGGCCATGATGTCCCATGCTTCCCGACGTCGGAGTTTTGCGCGAATCGGCTGCTTTACCCTCGATCACTATGCCCGCGGCAAAGGCCGGCCTGACGCCCGATCAGATCAGCGCGATCGACGCCGCGCACCTGTGGCATCCCTACAGCACCATCGGCGCCGAATCCGTCGCACCCGTGGTGGCGGTCGGCGCCCGCGGCGCGTGGCTCACCCTGATCCGCGACGGCAAGCCGCTCGAGGCGCTCGACGCGATGAGCTCCTGGTGGACCGCGATTCACGGGCATGGCCACCCGGTGCTCGATGCGGCCCTGTCCGCCCAGCTCGGCGCCATGAACCACGTCATGTTCGGCGGGCTGACCCACGAACCCGCCGCGCGCCTGGCCCAGCTGCTGGTGGACATCACCCCGGCGGGTCTGGAGACCGTGTTCTTCAGCGACTCCGGATCGGTGTCGGTGGAGGTGGCGGTCAAGATGGCGCTGCAGTACTGGCGCAGCCGCGACCGGCCCGGCAAGCACCGGCTGATGACCTGGCGCGGGGGCTACCACGGCGACACGTTCACGCCGATGAGCGTCTGCGACCCCGACGGCGGCATGCATTCGCTGTGGACCGACATCCTGGCCCGCCAGGTGTTCGCCCCGCAGGTGCCGCGGCACTACGACGCCGGCTACAGCGCGGCGTTCGAGGAGCAACTGGTCGGGCACGCCGCCGAACTGGCCGCCGTCGTCGTCGAGCCCGTCGTGCAGGGCGCCGGCGGCATGCGCTTCCACGACCCGCGATACCTGCGCGACCTGCGCGACATCTGCCGGCGGCACGAGGTGCTGCTGATTTTCGACGAGATCGCCACCGGCTTCGGGCGCACCGGCGAGCTGTTCGCGGCCGACCACGCAGGCGTGAGCCCGGACATCATGTGCGTCGGCAAGGCGCTGACCGGGGGATATCTGACCCTGGCCGCCACCCTGTGCACGGCCGACATCGCCCACACCATCAGTGGCGGCGAGGCCGGAGCGCTGATGCACGGCCCCACGTTCATGGCGAACGCGCTGGCCTGCGCGGTATCAGTGGCCAGCGTCGAGGTGCTGCTCGGGCAGGACTGGCGGTCGCGGGTCGGCGAGATCGGCGCCGGCCTGGCGGCCGGACTCGAGCCGGCCCGGGCATTGCCCGGCGTAAGCGACGTGCGGGTGTGCGGCGCCATCGGCGTCATCGAGTGCGAGCGCCCCGTCGACCTGGGCGTCGCCACCCCCGCGGCCCTGGACCGCGGCGTCTGGCTGCGCCCCTTCCGCAACCTGGTCTACGCGATGCCGCCCTACATCTGCACGCCCGACGAGGTCGCCCAGATCACCTCGGCGATGGTGCAGGTCGCCCACCTCGTAGGCTGAACGCCGATGAAGGCACCGATCGAGGTTTCCCCGCTGGCCTGGCTGGAAGCGGTGGAACGGCAGCGCCGGGAGGCCGGGCTGCGCCGTTCACTGCGGCCGCGTCCCGCGGTCGCCACCGAGCTGGATCTGGCCTCCAACGACTACCTCGGGCTCTCGCAACACCCCGACGTGATCGATGGCGGGATCGCCGCGCTGCGCATGTGGGGTGCCGGGGCGACCGGGTCCCGGCTGGTCACCGGGGACACCGAGTTGCACCAGCAGTTCGAGTCCGAGCTGGCCGACTACGCCGGCGCCGAATCCGGGCTGCTGTTCTCCTCCGGCTACGCGGCCAACCTGGGCGCCGTCGTCGGGTTGTCGGGCCGGGGTTCGCTGCTGGTCTCCGACGAGTATTCGCACGCGTCGCTGGTGGACGCCTGCCGGCTGTCGCGGGCGCGGGTGGCGATCACGCCGCATCGCGACGTCGGCGCCGCGGAGGCGGCGCTCGCCGCGCGCCCCGAGGAGCGCGCGGTCGTCATCACCGAGTCGGTGTTCTCCACCGACGGCGCGCTGGCGCCGCTTCGGGAACTGCACGAGGCGTGCCGTCGCCATCGCGCCCTGCTCATCGTCGACGAGGCGCACGGCTTGGGGGTGCGCGGCGGCGGGCGCGGGCTGCTGCACGAGGCCGGGCTGGCCGGTTCGCCGGACGTGGTCATGACCACCACGCTGTCCAAGGCGCTGGGCAGTCAGGGCGGCGCGGTGCTCGGGCCGGCGTCGGTGCGCGCCCATCTGATCGACGCGGCGCGCACCTTCATCTTCGACACCGGCCTGACCCCGGCGGCGGTGGGCGCCGCGCGGTCCGCGCTGGGCGTGCTGCGGTCGGAGCCCTGGCGGGCGGCCGCGGTGCTGCGCCATGCCGCCATGCTCGCCGAAGCGTGCGGGGTGGCCGAGGTGCCGCAGTCGGCGGTGGTGTCGGTGATCCTGGGCGACCCGGACGTGGCGGTGGCCGCCGCGACCGCCTGCCTGGATGCCGGCGTGCGGGTGGGCTGCTTCCGGCCCCCGACCGTGCCGGTCGGGACGTCGCGGCTGCGGCTGACCGCCCGCGCGTCGCTGGACGACGCCGAACTCGAGGTAGCGCGGCGCGTGCTGACCGATGTGCTCGCCACGCTCGGCTGAGGCGCGCCGGTGACGGTCCTGGTCGTCACCGGCACCGACACCGGGGTCGGCAAGACGGTCGCCACCGCGGCACTGGCGTGTCACGCTCGTCAGGCCGGCCTCGACGTCGCGGTGTGCAAACCGGTTCAGACCGGCACCGACGCCGGCGACGACGACCTCGCCGAGGTGGCCCGGCTGTCGGGGGTGAGCGAGCTGGCTGGACTCGGCCGGTATCCGCAGCCGCTGGCGCCGGTGGCCGCCGCGGAGGCGGCCGGAATGCCGCTGCCCACCCGCGAGCAGCTGCTGGCGCTCATCGGCGAGCTGGACCGCCCGGGGCGGCTGACGTTGGTCGAGGGCGCCGGGGGGCTGCTGGTCGAACTCGGCGAAAACGGTGTCACCGCACGCGATCTCGCCGTCGCGCTGGGCGCCGCGGTGCTGGTCGTGGTCGGCCCGGCGCTGGGCACCCTGAACCACACCGCGCTGACCCTGGAATCTATTGCCGCACAGGGGCTTTCGTGTGCGGGCCTGGTCATCGGCAGCTGGCCCCGGCGGCCCGGGGTGGTCGAGACGACCAACCGGTCCGCGCTGGCCCGGCTGGCCGCGGTGCGCGCGGTGCTGCCCGAAGGTGCGGCGTCACTGGACACCGCCGAGTTCGCGACGCTGTGCGCCAAGGCGTTCGACCGCGACTGGGTCACCGCCCTGGTGGCCTGATGGTCCACTCCATCGAGCTGGTCTTCGACCGCGACACCGAGGTGGCCATCCGGAACATCTGGGAAGCGTTGGCCACGGCGGGAATACCCAGTCAGGCGCCCGCCAGCCGGCCGCACGTGACATTGGCCGTGGCCGAAGGCATCGCCGCCGACGTCGACGAGCTGCTGCGCCCCGTCGCTGAGCGGCTGCCGCAGCGCTGCCTCATCAGTGCACCGGTGTTATTCGGGCGCGCCAGTGCGGTTTTCGCGCGGCTGGTGGTGCCGACCGGCGAACTGCTGGCCCTGCACGCGCAGGTGCACCGGGTGTGTGCTCCGCACTGCAAGCCCGGCCCGATGCCCAACAGCCTGCCCGGTCAGTGGACCGGGCACGTCACGCTGGCGCGCCGCGTCGGCGGCGCCCAACTCGGGCGGGCGTTGCGCGTCGCGGGCCGGCCCACCCGAATCGAGGGCAGTTTCGCGGGTTTGCGTCGCTGGGATGGCAACAAAAAGGTCGAACACCTGATCGGTGGCTAGGCGTCCGCCAGCACCGGCGCGGTGGCCGCCTGCACCCAGGCGCGCCGCTCGTCGATGGCCCGGCCCAGGTCCTGCAACAGCAGCGGCTTGTCCATGACCAGCTCGACGAGGTGATCGCGATCGATCTCCAGCGCGGTCAGTTCGCCGATGGCCTGGGCGTCGGCCAGGTTGGGTTGTCGGGTCAGCGCGGTCACACCCAGGAACGAGCCCTCGTCCAGCCCCCCGACCGCGACCACCGTTCCATCCGTCGCTGTGGCGGTCAACCGCACGCCGCCCTCGAGCAGAAACGTCATTCTGGCGGGAACGTGACCGGCCTGCTCGACGATCTCATTCGCCCCGTAGCGAACGATTTTCGCGTGCGACACCAGGGCCTGCTGATCCTGTGGGCTGAGCCGCAGCGCCGGTGCCACCACGGTCCGCACTGCCCTCTCGATGCGCTCGCTCGTCGAGATGTCGTCCTGGGCGCCGTCGAGGTGCAGGCCCTCGCGCCGCGCGGCGTACCAGAGCCAACGCAGAAACGCGGCTTGCGCGGCGGAGTCGTCCGCAGGCGACGTCAGCCCGACGCTGACCCGGTACTCGGCCCCTCCGGTCGGCACCGACGCCGCCACCGCGTCGGGCCTGCGCTGCGGCAATGCGTTGGCAATCCGTTCCAACAGCGCACACACCCGATCCGGCGGGTCGATCTCGGAAAACGTTGCGGTCATTGTCAATTGGTGCCCGCCGGCCGGGCGGCTGAGATTGGTGAACGAGGTGGTGGCAAGCACCGAGTTCGGGGTGATCTGAAGCCCGTGACCGGACTCGATGTGTACGGACCGCCAGTTCGCCTCCACGATCCGGCCGCGGGCCGATGGGGTGTCCAGCCAGTCGCCGATCCGGAACGGCTGCTCGAACAACATGAACAGGCCCGACACGATCTGGCCGACGGAATTCTGCAGCATCAGGCCGATGACCACCGAGGTCACCCCCAGCGCGGTGAACAGGCCGCCGACGCGCACACCCCAGACGTAGGAGAAGATGACCGCCAGCCCGACCCCGATCAGCACGAATCGGGTCACGTCGAGGAAGATGCGCGGGATCCGCTGGCGCCAGGACCCCTGCGGTGCACCTTCGAAAACCGTTGCCTTGAGCCCGGATAACACCAGCACCAGCACCACGAAACCGAACACCGTCGCAAGCACCCGAACCGACGTGAACTGCGCGGGCATCTGGGCCACATTCACCAGCAGCACCAGCAGGGCGCCAAGCGGGATGAGATAACTGCGCAACAGCAGGACGGGCCGCGCCAGTGGACTCGACTTGCGGACCAGCCCCTGGTGCCATTCGGTCAGCGCGATCAGCAGCAGCGGCAGGCCGAACACCACACCGGCGGCCCAATACAGCGACGACGAGTCGAGGGTGTTCACTATTCCTGCCCTTCCGACAACTTCCAGATCTGCTGCTCGGTCCCGCCGACGGTGATGGTGCCAGCCGGAGTGAATCGGCGGATGTCGCGCATCACCTCGTAAACCTGTGCGGTGACGAAGATTCCGGATTGCGTTGTGCTGCTGCGTGTCTGGTGGGCCAGGTTGACGGCCGCCCCCCACATGTCGTAGACGATGCTGGATCGCCCGACCAGTCCGCTGATTACATGGCCGGTGTTGATGCCGGCCCGCAGTCCCAGGTGATAACCCGTCCTGCTGTTGAAGCGCGCAATGATGTCTTGCATCTCGATGGCGAATTCGACGGTGCGGTGGACGCTGTCCAACCGGGGGAAGTTCAGGCCGCAGCTGGCGAGGTATCCGTTGTGCAGTGTGCGAATCGGCTCGATGCCAAGGGATTCCGCCGCCGAATCGAGTTCCCGGATCAACTCGTCGACGATGCCCACCAGTTCGCGGCCGGAGAGCTTGCCGGAGATGTCGTCGAGACCGACGATGTCGGCGAAGATGACGGTGACGTCCTGGTGCTCCTGGGCGATGGTTTGTTCCCCGTCGCGATAACGCCGCGCCACCGGCTCGGGCATCAACGAAGCGAGCAGCCGGTCGTTCTCTTTGCGCTGCTCGGTCAGCAGTTCCTCTTTGATCTGCAGGTTGCGGCTCATGTCGTTGAAAGCGGCCATGAGTTCACCGATTTCATCGCGTGAGGTGACCGGGATCGCGACGTCGTAGTTGCCGGCGCCGATCTCACGCGCCCCGGCCTGCAACCGGCGAATGGGCCGCACGAATATCTGGGCGACCAGCAGCGCGGCCACGCAGATGACGAATACCATTGCCGTAGTTGTCAATATCAGCGTCTGGGTGAGCGACGCCACCCGGGCATTGGCCTCCGAGGTTTCCCTGGTCGCCACGATCGACCAGTGCAAATCGGAATTCGGCAGGGACAAGGGAGCGTAAGACGCCAGCTCTCGCCGGCCCAGATAGCCGGTGTCGGTCACCGTTCCGGTCTCGCCGCGTTGCGCGGCAAGCACGGCCGGGGTGGCGACGGGCTGGACCAGTGTGGTGCCGCCCCACCTGATCGCGGTGTCGACGGTCTCGCGGCGAGCGCCGGCGGCGAGTGCCTCCCGCCGATATCGCTGCGGGTCTTCGATGAACAGCCGCGAGTCGGAGCGCATGAGATTGTCCGGGCCGGCGAGATAGGTTTCGGCGGTCTGGCCCATGCCCGCGGCGCGCCACTGCTTGTCGGCGGTCATGATCCGATTCACCTTCGCGATCGGCAGCGGCAGCGCCAGCACCCCGGCGGGCCTGCCCGGCGGCCCGATGGGCGCGACCAACCACGCGATGGGCTGACCGAGCTGGGGCTGATAGGGCTGAAAATCGGTGATCCACACGAAATTGACCGAGTTCGCCGCCATCGCCTTCTCGTAGGCGCCGCGCAGGTTCGACTGTCGATACGGGCCGGTGAGCACGTTGGTTCCTAGCGAGGCGCTTTTGCGGACGGTGTAGACCACGTTGCCGCGAGTGTCCAGCAGCAGCGCGTCGCGGTATTCGAAGCGGGTGGCGATCTCGCGGAAGTAGTCGTTGAAGCGGGCGTTGGCGGCCGACCAGGCGCTGCCGTCGCCCGCGTCGTCGGGTGCGGATCCATTCGGAGTCCCATGTGCCGCAACGGTGTAGTGCGCCTGCAGATACCGCTGTGAGTTGTTGGTCGGCAGCAGGGCATCAAGAGCCAGCTTGTTTCCGGTGTCGCGCTCCAGCGGTTTGATCAGCCGCTCGTTGTAGAAGTCCACCAGCGCGCGCTGCTGCCCGGGGTCGACGGGCGCGTTGGCCAGCTGGTCGAAGCCGGCGGTGAAGGCCTGCACCGCGTCCAGCGCGGTGGATCCGCGGCTGTAGACGACCAGCGAGTCCGACAAGTCCGAGAACAGCGTCTCGATCGCGCGTTTCTGCGCCTCGCGCAACTGCGTCATGCGCTCGGAAGCCGCGGGCAGCAGCGCATTGCGCGCCGCGACGTACTCGACAGTCCCGATCACACCCAGCGACGCCAGGCTGGACACCAGCAACATCAGCATGACTTTGGACTGAATGCTGACCCACGACAGCGCGCGCGGGCGGCGCCTCTTGGGGGCCGCGGCCTGCTCGTCCGGGGGAGCCGACTCTTTCGGGCGCATCAACTCCCCTGGTGTCCCCGACGCCACGGCGCCGCTTCTCGCGATGGCGTTACGAAGCGCACGCCCCGACGCCTACCCCCCGAAGAGCAGATACAAACCGGTGAAGGTGTAGCCGACCATCACCAGCATCATCGTCAGCTGCCCGGTGAGCTGGTGGCCGGTGGGCAGCAGCCGCAGCGCTTTGTCGTGGGCCGCGATCACCGCGACGATGTGCCCGGTGACCACACAGGTCACCTTGACCGCGGCCAGCACCGGGGGGTGCATGGACAATACGTAGGCGACGTGCAGATGCGCCAGGCCGAGCAGATTCCACCCGTGGCCGAAGGGGTCGGCCAGCGCGAAGAGCGCCTGTTGTCCGCGCTCCACGAGATAGGACAGGTAGTGCGCGAAGATGTAGCCCACCACGATCGGGATCAGCGAATGTGCCATCTCGCCGGGCAATTCGCGGCGCTGCTCTGCGGTCACCCCGCCAGTGGCGCGTGCGGCGAGTGAAAACGTCAGTGCCACAACGCAAATGAAAACGATCAGGCCGACGGTGCGCAGCGTCGATGACGCCAAGGTCGGGGGCGCCCCGAATTCGCGGGTGACCTGGTCGGAGAAGCCGCGCCACGTCGGCGACGACGAGAAACTGTCGAACGCCGTCGAGCCGAGCAGCACCGCGAGGAGCACGACGACACCCGGCCGCACCGGCAGCGACGGCAGATGGTCGAGCGGGTTCCCGATGACGATCCGGCCGGTCCCCCGGTTGCGCCGAAACGGCGAGAGCCGGGAGACGGCCACGCTGTAAACGCCGAACGGGTCGGCGCGGGCCAGCCAGCGCTGCCCGCACAGCCACGCGCCGACCAGCATCAGCACGGCGTAGCAGGCTATCCATGTCCTGACCCACGGCAGTGACGCAGAATTGGGGCTGGCCAGCTCCATCCAGACGAAGGCGAACAGGCCGGCCGCCGCGGGCCGATAGCCCCAGCCTTCGGGGTAGGACAGCCGTGGGCGGCCCAGCCGCTCCGGGACGATGCGTCGCAGCAGCAGATACACCGTGCGCATCGGCGAAATCACCCGCCACACCGGTCCGAAGGCCAACGACAGTGCCACCAGCCCGACCCACAGCAGCACGTAGAACGCGCCGAGCAGCGCGTTGGACTCCGATTCGGGACCCCACAGCCCGGCGGCCACCGCCCACGCCGCGAACGCCAGGGCCACCGCGGCCGCCGACCACCGCGCCGCCCGGGAATCGACCAACGTCGTCAGCGCCGCCGGCAAGGGACGCCCCGGCTTGAGCGGATCGAACCGCGGTCGGCGCCACGCGAAAGCCACCAGGGCGAAGGTGAACGTCAGCGCCCAGGCCGCCCCGACCATCGCGTAGGCGTAGGGTACCGGGAGGTCGCCAGACCCACCGAGTCCGTGCGCGAGCACCACCGCCGCGGCGGCGGAGCTCACGACCGCACTTGGATGGTTGCGATGGTGCGGTCCAGGTGGTGCAGCTCCACCGCGACGTTGCCGGGAACGTCGACGGCGAACCCGAACGTCTGGTTGGGCGCGGCCGCGACCTGGAACTTATGGTCGGGCGTCGAATGCACGTGCAGCTCATCGGCGGCGTCGCTGGTCACGTGCAGGGTGATCTGCTGGTGCACCTTTGCCTGCAACGTGGCGTTGGTCGGAGTGACCTGCCCGTTAGCGATGGTCACGTCGATCGTCAGCGGTGCGGCCGGAGATTTGCCCGTAGAACCGCCGCCGCAGGCGACCAGGCCGCAGGCCAGCGCCGCTGCGCCCGCCGCTCCCAGCGTGCCCCGTAGTGACATGGCCCTACGCCGCCCGAGGAATCGGCTGCTTGTCTTCCACCGGTTCCGGCTCGGCGAGGGAGTTGTTGAGTCGGCCGGCGCCCCAGGTCAAGCCGGCGATCACCATGAGCGTCAGGAACAGCACCACGATCCCGCCCGCGGTGAACAACCACGCCGGCGCGCTTTGGTCGCGTTCGCGCTGCAGGATGGTGACCTCCAGGACGAACGGCCGGGTGCTCGATGCCAGCGCGGGGACCTCGGGGGCCGGAATGGCGGAGTCCGCCGGTTCCCAGATCGGCACGGCCGTCATCGTGCGGCCGTCCTGCACACGGAGCAGGGTCTTCCAATCTCCCCAGACCGGGACCGGCTGGGTGGAGCGGTAGTGTCCCGGCCCGACCTTGGCGAGCCGGTCGATGACGAGGCCGCGGTCGTTGTTCATGCGCCCCTGCCAGGACAGGATCGTCAGCCAGTCCGGATTGTCGCTGACCATGTCGGCGGGTAGCAGTTGGACGTCGGCCGACACCATGCGCTGCCCCGGCGGACTGGGCAGATCGGTCAACGTGATGGTGGCGTTGTTCTGGCCGGGCACCACGATGTGCAAGCCGTTGGCCACCGCGCCGCCGATCACCAACACCGTCACGACGATCACAGAGATGCCGATGGCGCGCCCGGGGAGACGCTGTCCGGTGAGCACCATGCCGAACATGGCGCCGCACATACCCATCAGGATCGCCACCGGCACGGCCATCGCCAGGGCCTCGGGCCACATGCTCATCGGCCACGGGTAGTGGTAGACCGCCGCGATCCACAGCGACTCAAGCCAGAGCCCGACCGTGCCCACGCCCAGCCCGGCGACGGCGCCAAACAGGATGGGGCGCTTGAGAAGCGGGGTCAGCGCGACCAGCTCGACTGCCAGCGCGGGTCCGAGGTAGAGCGGGAACCAGTTGATGGGAGCGCCCAGTATCGGCCCGACCAGCAAGGCGACACCACCACGCAGGGCGATGGCGAAGACGGCCGAGATCAGGGCCGCGCCTCGTCCCATGGTGATGCGGGCAGCGATCGCCGCCAGGGCTGAAGCGCCGGCGATCAGCATGGGTTGGAACACCAGGCGGAATTGCGGGACGCCGAAATCGAACTCGATCTGATAGACCGACAGGCCGATGAACAACCCGCCGAAGGACAGGTAACGCAGGAAGGTAATGAAGACGCCGTGGTAGACGTCTTCGCCTTCTTCGGCCTCACCCTCGCGCTCCAGCATCAGCACCGCGAACAGCGAAAAGCAGGCACCGCCGATCATCATCAAATGCGTTGGGCCCCAGAGGGTGACGTCTTGGCCGAAGATTCGGTGCCAGATGTCGTCGAGCGGGAACCCGATCATCGCGTACATCCCGCAACCGGCCATCAGCACGCCGCCGACCGGCGCGCGCCAGTTCTGCGTGATCCGCACTGCCGCCGGGCCGGGCTGGTCGAACGGCAGCACGACCGCCGTCATCCCACCAAGGAAGATGCCGAACAATCCGATGATGATGAAGTAGTGCGCCGGGTTGGCCAGCGGCCCGGGATCGCGGCCGTTGCCGATATGCCAGCTGACGTCCCAGATGAAGCCGAACAACGCGCAGATGATCGACGTGGTGAACACCAGAACCGGCAGGGCGACCCAGCCGGGGCGGTGGAACTTCTCGCCGAGCTTGTCGGCGAGGCGGGTCAACCAGGTGATGCGACGGGTGCGATGGGCATGGCCCACCCACAGCAACAGCAGGGTGATCACCACCGCGGCGATCGACAGCCCGATCACCTGATTCAGCCCCGCACCGCGAGCCGGTGCCTCGGCAACAATCGTCAGTTCATTCGACCGCATCGTCGTGCCTCCCAACCGCGCCGGGCTGCCCCGGAGGATCCGATTGAAGTCAACCGCTTATTACTGTCAAGTAGGTCTGCGATTGCTTGTTTAATGCCCCGATGCAGCGCTCGTCAATCACGCTTTTCGTCGGGCGTGTCGGAATGGGGGCCGTCGCCTGTCGAACGTGTGGCGTTGCGGCCCTCGCGGCGGTCGCGCAGTGCGATGTACAAGATCACCCCTACCACGATCACCGCAGGCAGGAAGGCCGGCGCCGCCAACAGCAGCATGTGGTGCGCCAGGATTTCGGCGTGCGGAGTCACCAAGGTCGTATACCCATAGCTAGGTCGGACCGTTCGGCCGTTACCCTACTCTGAACACTTTTCATTCCGGCTGCCATCACCATGTGGCAGGTGTCGCCTCGCGCGGACACGAAAAAGAGGCAGGGGAGTACCTGGTGACGCAAGCGGCAACTCGACCGACGGCCGAAACCGGCAACGACGAGGACATCTTGGCGGTGGCCCGGCAGCAGGTGCTGGAGGACGGCCAGGGATTGAGCCGTGACCAGGTGCTGCGGGTGCTGCAGCTGCCCGACGACCGGCTCGACGAACTGTTGGCGCTGGCCCACGAGGTACGCATGCGCTGGTGCGGACCGGAGGTCGAGGTCGAGGGCATCATCAGCCTGAAGACCGGCGGCTGCCCGGAGGACTGCCATTTCTGCTCACAGTCGGGCCTGTTCGCGTCGCCGGTGCGCAGCGCCCGGCTGGACATTCCCAGCCTGGTCGAGGCGGCCAAACAGACCGCAAAGTCCGGCGCCACCGAATTCTGCATCGTGGCGGCGGTGCGCGGTCCCGACGAGCGGCTGTTGGCCCAGGTCGCCGCCGGTATCGAAGCGATCCGCAACGAAGTCGAGATCAACATCGCCTGTTCGCTGGGCATGCTGACCGCCGAGCAGGTCGAGCAGCTCTCCGAGATGGGCGTGCACCGCTACAACCACAACCTCGAGACCGCCCGCTCGTACTTCACCAACGTCGTGACCACGCACAGCTGGGAGGAGCGCTGGGAGACGCTGTCGATGGTCCGTGACGCCGGCATGGAGGTGTGCTGCGGCGGCATCCTCGGCATGGGTGAGACCCTCGAGCAGCGCGCGGAATTCGCCGCGGAGCTGGCCGAACTCGGCCCCGACGAGGTGCCGCTGAACTTCCTCAACCCGCGGCCCGGAACCCCGTTCGGCGACCTCGAGGTCATGCCGGCGAGCGAGGCGCTGAAGTCGGTGGCCGCCTTCCGCCTGGCGCTGCCGCGCACCATGCTGCGGTTCGCCGGTGGCCGCGAGATCACGCTGGGGGATCTGGGTGCCAAGCAGGGCATCCTGGGCGGCATCAACGCCGTGATCGTGGGCAACTACCTGACCACGCTGGGTCGTCCCGCCGAATCCGACCTGGAATTGCTGGACGATCTGCAGATGCCCCTCAAGGGCCTCAACGCCAGCTTGTAGGCCGGCTGTCGCGGCTAGGGTTAAAGACTTGTGGTTGGCGATCTGGGCGCTGCGGTGAGCGCCGGCGTCTACAACGTCTACACCGGGGAATTAGGGGGCACCTCCGTGCCGACAGCGGCTCAGTTGGGTCTCGAGCCTCCCCGGTTCTGCGCGGCGTGCGGGCGCCGGATGGTGGTACAGGTTCGCCCCGACGGCTGGCGGGCGCGCTGCTCGCGGCACGGTGAGGTCGATTCCGGTGATCTGGAGACGCAGCGGTGACCGAGCCGGCCAGGCCGGAGGCTGTGGATGTTCCCGCTTCCCGCCGGGCGCGTACGCGTGCGCTCCTGGTCGTCGTCCTGGGCTCGGCGCTCACCGGTGTGGTGATCGGCGGGGTGTGGGCGTGGATCGCCCCGCCGATTCACGCCGTGGTGGCGCTCACCCGCTCGGGTGAGCGCGTCCATGACTACCTGGGTAATGAGTCCGAGCATTTCTTCGTCGCGCCGGCCCTGATGCTGGGGCTGCTGACCGTGCTGGCGGTGGTGGCCTCGGTCGGGGTGTGGCAGTGGCGCGAGCACCGCGGGCCGGCAATGGTGATCGCCCTGTCGAGCGGCATGGTGGCGGCGGCCGCCGCGGCCTCGGCGGTGGGGGCCGGGCTGGTTCGGCTGCGCTTTGGCGCCCTGAACTTCGATGCGATACCGCTGACGAAAAGCCCGTCGGTCGCGTACGTCGTCCAGGCACCGCCGGTGTTCTTCTCGGACGGCCCGCTGCAGATCGCGGTGACCCTGCTGTGGCCGGCCGGTATCGCGGCTCTGGTCTACGCCGTTCGTACGGCCGCGGACGCCCGCGACGACCTGGGGGCGCTTCCGCCGCAGCCTAGGCCTTCCGAGACGCTGCCGGTGAAAGGCGGAGGCGCCGCGGAAGTGCCAACGTCATAGCGGGCGACGGCCGATCTTGCGGCCCGTGACGACTTTTGCCGCGATCTTCAGCAGCCGGGCCATCCCGACGTAGGTCATCGGGTTGAACATCGTCGGCCACGTGGTCCGGATCAGGTGTTCGGTCAGCGGGCGGCTCTCGAAGCGATCCGTCAGCCAGCGCAGGGCCATCGGCGCCGACAGCGGATGCAGCATCATGTGCTCGTTGAAGGCGTCACGGTGGTAGGTGACGTGCGCGCCGCCGGCGGAATACGCATCGGCAAGCACGTCGATGTCGTGCACGTCGATCAGGTAGTCGTGCACTGCCTGCACGATCAGCACCGGCGGTGTGGGGACCGCGGCGCCGAGCTTGATGTGGTCGAAGACGTAGGTGACTTCCGGGGTGGACAGAATCTGCTCGAGCGGCTCGTCGAGGTAGTCACCCATGTTCTTGCCGGCCATCCGCACCACGGCTTGCACCGTCGTCATCTTCTCCAGCGAGTCGAGCAGGGCGCGACCCTCCTCGTTGGTGTGCTCCCGGATCACCCGGTCCAGGTCGGGATAGATGTGCGCGAGCGCGGCTACCACCAGCGCCGGAAGCCCGGACAGGAAGCTGCCGTTGAGGCGGCGGAAGGTGTTACCGAGGTCCCCCACGGGCGAGCCCAGCACCGCGCCGACGATGTCCAGTTCGGGCGCGTATTCGGCGCAGATCTCGGCAGCCCACGCGCTGGCCAGTCCGCCACCGGAGTATCCCCACAGCCCGACGGGGGCCGAGGAGGACAGGTTCAGGCGCTCCGAGCTCCGCGCCGCCCGGATGCCGTCCAGAACGCGGTAGCCCGGTTCATACGGCGCGCCCCACAGGCCGCGCAGGCCCTCGTGGTCGGGCACGGAGACGGCCCATCCCTCGGCGACGGCGGCGACGATCAGGAAAAGCTCGAACTGGCCGATCGCGCCCAGTGCTTTCGCCCTGCGGCGCAGCGCGTAGGAGGGAAAGCAGCGCGACGAGACGGCGTCGATCGCGCACTGGTACGACAGCAGCGGGCACGACTGACCCGGAGCGAGGTCGGCGGGGACGATCACCGTGGTGGCGGTGGCTTCCGGCTCGCCGTTCATGTCCATGGTCCGGTAGAGCAGCTGGACGGCTTTCATGGGTTGCGGGATCAGCCCCAGGAACGCCAGCTCGACGTCACGCGAGCGCAGCACGGTGCCGGGCTCGGCGTGCTGAAACCCCAGCGGCGGCTGGTAGAACGGATCGTCGGAGGGCAGCAGCGGACGCACCTTGTGCTGCAGTTCCTCGTGCGGCGGCCGGGCGATCCATTCCGCTCCGTGCGTGCCTGCCAGATTGCCGAGCTCAGCCATTGAGGCTCCCTTCGTGGCCACCCGGCATTCTCGCGCACGAACGGCAGGTAACCAAAACGTAATCGCCGCAGTGTGAGCGACTTCTCGTCACATTGGCCAGGTCAGAGCGCTACTGAAGTCGAAATGCCCCCGCGTCGCCCGACGACGCTTTTCCACCAGCCTAGCCAGGGAGCCCCGGCGGCTTGAGCGCGGCGAATTCGTCGGTCACCCGCAGCGCCGCGTCGGTGAACCGGTACAGCGCGGCCGGACGGCCGCCGCTGCGCCCGGATTGTGCGATGGTGCCCGTCGCCGTGATCACGCCGCGCCGGGCCAGCACCCGCTGCAGGTTCGTCGCGTCCACCTGATAGCCCAGGGCGGCGCCGTAGATGTCGCGCAGCGTGGAAAGCGCGAATTCCCTTGGTGCCAAGGCGAAACCGATATTGGTGTAGGACAGCTTGGCGATCAGCCGGGTGCGGGCGTTGTCCACCATTCGACCGTGGTCGAAGGCCATCGGCGGCAGGGAGTTCACCGGATGCCAACGGGTGTCCGGCGGCAGCTCGGGGCTGGCGGGGGAGGGCACCAGGCCCAGGAAGGTCGACGCGATCACCCGGGTGTCCGGAACCCGGTGCGGGTCGGAGAACACCGCGAGCTGCTCCAGGTGTGCCAGCTCTTTGAGGTCGACTTTCTCTGCGAGTTGCCGCCGGACGGAGGTGATCATGTCCTCGTCGTTGCGCAGCTGCCCGCCCGGCAGCGACCACTTGCCCCGCTGTGGCTCCCTGGCGCGCTGCCATAACAGCACGTTCAGCTGTGGTTTTGCCGTGTGGCGACCCTTCGTAACCCGTCCGGTCACTCCGCGAACCTGGAACACGACCGCGAGCACTTCGTGGGCGGTGCTACCATGGGCCATGTTTTCGATTGTAAGTCGAAAACCTCCTGGGCTGAAAGGACCCGCCATGACGGTTATCAATCGCATGGACACGCTCGCCGAAAGCATGGTTGCCGACATCACGGATTCACCCACCGGGTACGCCGGGGTGGCCGGTGATGAGCAATGGGCGGCCGAGGTTCGCCGCCTGGCCAAGCTGCGTGGCGCCACCGTCCTGGCGCACAACTACCAGCTGCCCGAGATCCAGGACGTCGCCGATCACGTCGGCGACTCCCTGGCGCTGTCACGGATCGCCGCCGAGGCGCCCGAGGACACCATCGTGTTCTGCGGTGTGCACTTCATGGCCGAGACCGCCAAGATCCTCAGCCCCGACAAGACGGTGCTCATCCCGGACCAGCGCGCCGGGTGCTCGCTGGCGGACTCCATCACCGCCGACGAACTGCGCGCCTGGAAGGACGAACACCCCGGCGCGGTCGTCGTTTCCTACGTCAACACCACCGCGGCGGTCAAGGCGCTCACCGACATCTGCTGTACCTCGTCCAACGCGGTGGAGGTCGTCGAGTCCATCGACCCGGACCGCGAGGTGCTGTTCTGCCCGGATCAATTCCTCGGCGCCCACGTGCGTCGGATGACCGGTCGCGAGAACCTGCATGTGTGGGCGGGCGAATGCCACGTGCACGCCGGGATCAACGGCGACGAACTGCGCGACCAGGCCCGCGCCAATCCCGATGCCGAGCTCTTCGTGCACCCCGAATGTGGTTGCGCCACTTCGGCGCTGTATCTCGCGGGCGAGGGCGCCTTCCCGCCGGACCGGGTGAAGATCCTGTCCACCGGCGGCATGCTGGAGGCCGCCAACCAGACCGACGCGCGCAAGGTGCTGGTCGCCACCGAGGTCGGCATGTTGTACCAATTGCGCCGGGCCGCACCGCAAGTCGACTTCCGCGCGGTCAATGACCGGGCCTCCTGCAAGTTCATGAAGATGATCACCCCGGCCGCGTTGCTGCGCTGCCTCGTCGAGGGGGCCGACGAAGTCGATGTCGACCCCGAGATCGCCGCCGCCGGGCGGCGCAGCGTGCAGCGAATGATCGAGATCGGGCAGCCGGGCGGCGGCGAATGACCGCCCGACCCCAGTGGACGCACAGCGCCGACGTCGTCGTCATCGGCACCGGCGTCGCGGGACTGGCCGCCGCGCTGGCGGCCCACCGCGCCGGGCGCAGCGTCGTGGTGCTGAGCAAAGCCGACCAGGCCCGCGGGGCGACGGCGACGCACTACGCGCAGGGCGGCATCGCGGTAGTACTGCCCGACAATGACGACTCGGTGGAAGCCCATGTCGCCGACACCGTGGTCGCGGGGGCGGGCCTGTGCGATCCCGAGGCGGTCTACTCGATCGTCGCCGACGGATACGCGGCGGTCACCGAATTGGTAGGCGACGGAGCACGATTCGACGAATCGTCGCCCGGCAAGTGGGCGCTGACCCGGGAGGGAGGACACTCCCGGCGGCGCATCGTCCATGCCGGCGGCGACGCCACCGGCGCCGAAGTGCAGCGCGCCCTCGACCACGCCGCTCGCATGCTGGACATTCGCACCGCCCACGTGGTGCTGCGGGTTCTGCACGACGGCGCCGCCGTGACCGGTGTCCTGGTCGGCACCCCGAACGGGTGCGGAATCATCAGCGCGCCTTCGGTGATCCTCGCTTCCGGCGGCCTCGGGCACCTGTACGGCGCGACCACCAACCCCGAGGGCTCCACCGGCGATGGACTCGCGCTGGGCCTGTGGGCCGGTGTCGCGGTCAGCGATCTCGAGTTCATCCAGTTCCACCCCACGATGCTCTTCGCCCCGGACGCCCCCACCGGGCGGCGTCCGCTGGTCACCGAGGCCATCCGCGGCGAGGGTGCAAAACTGATTGACCGGCAAGGCGATTCGGTGACGGCCGGTGTTCATCCGATGGGAGATCTGGCGCCGCGCGACGTCGTCGCCGCGGCCATCGACGCGCGATTGAAGGCCACCGGCGATGCCTGCGTCTTCCTCGACGCCCGCCACATCGACGACTTCGCCAACCGGTTCCCGACGGTGACGGCGGCCTGCCGGGCCGCCGGCATCGATCCCGTCCGGCAACCCATTCCGGTCGTGCCCGGGGCGCACTACAGCTGCGGGGGCATCGTCACCGATGTGTACGGCCGAACGGAGCTGCCCGGGCTGTTCGCCGCGGGCGAGGTGGCACGCACCGGACTGCACGGAGCCAACCGGCTGGCGTCCAACAGCCTGTTGGAAGGTTTGGTGGTCGGCGGGCGGGCCGGCAAATCGGCGGCCGCGCATGCCGCGACGACCGGGCGAGTGCACGCGGTCGCGCCGGAGCCGGTCGTGCACACCGCGCCCGAGCGCGCCGAACTGCAGCGCGCGATGAGCCGCGACGCTTCGGTGGTGCGCGATGCCGCTGGGCTGACCCGGCTGTCCACCGCGCTGTCACAGGCGCGGATCCGGCCGGTGTCCGGTCGCCGCGACTTCGAGGATGTCGCGCTGGCCGTCGCCGCCCGCGCGGTCACCGCCGCCGCACTGGCCCGCACCGAGAGCCGGGGCTGCCACCACCGCGAGGAATATCCGCAGACCGCATCCGAGCTGGGACGCAGCAATGTGCTGCGCCTGGCCGACGACCAGAACGCGGTGCTGGTGGAGGCGTTGGCGGCGGTCGTATGACCACGATGTCCGACTGTGAACTGACCGCGGCGCGCGAAACCATCGAGCGCGGCCTGGCCGAGGATCTGCGCTACGGACCCGACGTCACCACCCTGGCGACGGTGCCCGCCGAAACGATGGCGACCGCGGCGATGGTGCCCCGCGATCCCGGTGTGATCGCCGGCATCGATATCGCTTTGTTGGTGCTCGACGAGGTCCTCGGTGCGCGCGGCTACGAGGTGGTCGACCGCGTCGAGGACGGGGCCCGCCTGGAGCCGGGCCAGCCGGTGCTGACGCTGCGAGCCGAAACCCGCGGCCTGCTGACCGCCGAGCGGACGATGCTGAACCTGATCTGCCACCTGTCCGGGATCGCCACCACGACGGCGCAGTGGGTGGCCGCCGTGCACGGCACCAAGGCCAAGGTGCGCGACACCCGCAAAACCCTGCCCGGCCTGCGCGCCTTGCAGAAATACGCGGTCCGGGTCGGCGGCGGGGTCAACCACCGGCTGGGGCTGGGCGACGCGGCCCTGATCAAGGACAACCACGTGGTGGCCGCGGGCTCGGTGGTCGACGCGCTGCGTGCCGTGCGCGACGCGGCACCGGACCTGCCTTGCGAGGTGGAAGTGGACTCACTCGAGCAGCTTGACGAGGTCCTGCCCGAAAAGCCCGAGCTGATCCTGCTGGACAACTTTCCGGTGTGGCAGACGCAGATGGCCGTGCAGCGCCGCGACGCGCGCGCACCCGCCGTGCTGCTCGAATCGTCGGGCGGGCTCAGCCTGGAGAACGCGGCCGCCTACGCCGGAACCGGGGTGGATTACCTGGCCGTCGGCGCGCTGACCCATTCGGTGCGGGTGCTCGACATCGGCCTCGACATGTAGCTGGGGCTTTCAACCCCGCCAGCGCACACCCGACGCAGAACCGGCGGCCCCGAAAGCAAACGGCCTTAGGCGATGTCGGCGACGAATACCCCGATCCGGCGCAGCTGCATGCGCGCCATCCCGGGCAGGCCATCGCCGTCCGAGCCGGCCGGCAGGATCCGCGGGTTGATCAGGTGCACCGTTCGATTGCGGCTGAATTCCACGTCCGCCTCACCGGCCGCCAGCACATTCTTCACCCAGTTGGTCTTTCCGTGGCCCAGCGCGATCGCCAGGGTGTTGCCCTTGCGGTACGGCGTGACGATCGTCTCGTACGCCTTGCCGGAGGTTCGGCCGCGATGCTTGATCGTCGCCGTCCCGGGCAGAAAGCGGGCTATCGGCTTGAGCGCCGGGTTGAAGTATTTGATCTGGAAACGCTCGAACCACGGCGGGAAGACCATCGGGACGCCCGGGGCATTGTTGGGGTGATCCTTGGCGGACATGGCGGCTCCCTGAGTCGGCTCTACTTTTCAGCGCGGGGTATGGCCTCGATACCGGCACTGTACCGGTCGGATATCGACTTGAGTTCCTCTGGGACAATGGACACCGTGAGCACCATCCAAGCGTCGCCGATGGCCCGCATCGACCTGCGGGGCGCGGAGTTGACGGCTGCCCGATTGCGGGCGGCGCTGCCCCGCGGCGGCGCCGACGTGGAGACGGTGCTGTCGAAGGTCCGGCCGATCGTGCAGGCCGTCGCCGAGCGCGGCGCCGACGCCGCCTTGGAGTTCGGCGCCACCTTCGACGGGGTCCGGCCCCCGGCCGTGCGGGTACCCGATGCCGCGCTCGAGAAGGCTTTGACCGAGTTGGCCGCGGACGTGGCCGACGCGCTGCGGGTGATGATCGAACGCACCCGCGCCGTGCACGCCGACCAGCGTCGCACCGACGTCACGACCACGCTCGGCCCGGGCGCGACCGTCACCGAGCGGTGGGTCCCCGTCGACCGGGTGGGCCTCTACGTGCCCGGCGGCAACGCCGTCTACCCCTCCAGCGTGGTGATGAACGTGGTGCCGGCCCAGGCCGCCGGCGTCGCCTCCCTGGTGGTCGCCAGCCCGCCACAGGCCCAGTTCGGCGGCCTGCCGCACCCGACGATCCTGGCCGCCGCCCGGCTGTTGGGGGTTGAGGAGGTGTGGGCCGTCGGCGGCGCGCAGGCGGTGGCGCTGCTGGCCTACGGCGGCACCGACGTCGACGGCGCCGAGCTGGCGCCCGTCGACATGATCACCGGACCGGGCAACATCTACGTCACCGCGGCCAAGCGGCTGTGCCGGTCGCGCGTCGGGATCGACGCCGAAGCCGGCCCGACGGAGATCGCGATCCTGGCCGACCACACCGCCGACCCGGCGCACGTGGCCGCCGACCTGATCAGCCAGGCCGAACACGACGAGATGGCGGGCAGCGTGCTGGTCACGCCCAGCGGGGACCTGGCCGCCGCCACCGACGCCGAGGTGGCCGCCCAGCTACAGACGACCGTGCACCGCGAACGGGTGACGGCGGCGCTCGGCGGACGCCAATCGGCCATCATCCTCGTCGACGACCTGGACGCCGGAATCGACGTCGTCAACGCCTATGCCGCCGAACATCTGGAGATCCAGACCGTCGACGCGGCCGCCGTCGCGGGCCGAATCCGTTCGGCCGGCGCCATTTTCGTCGGACCGTATGCGCCGGTGAGCCTGGGTGACTACTGCGCCGGGTCCAATCACGTGCTGCCGACCGCCGGCAGCGCCCGGCATTCCAGCGGCCTGTCCGTGCAGACCTTCTTGCGCGGCATCCACGTCGTCGACTACACCGAGGCGGCCTTGAAAGACGTGTCCGGGCATGTGATCGCGCTCGCCGAGGCCGAAGACCTGCCGTCACACGGCGAAGCGGTGCGGCGGAGGTTCGAGCGATGAGTGGACAATCGGAGCCCACGCTGGACGATCTGCCGCTGCGCGACGACCTGCGCGGTAAATCGCCCTACGGCGCACCACAACTGGATGTCCCGGTGCGGCTGAACACCAACGAGAACCCGCACCCGCCCAGCAAGGCGTTGGTGGACGACGTGGTGCGGTCGGTGGGCGCGGTCGCCGCCGAACTACACCGCTACCCCGACCGCGACGCGGTGGCCCTGCGCGCCGACCTGGCCGCCTACCTCAGCGCCCAGACCGGCGTTCAGCTGGGCGTCGAAAATCTGTGGGCGGCAAATGGTTCCAATGAGATCCTGCAGCAGCTGCTGCAGGCGTTCGGGGGGCCTGGCCGCACCGCCATCGGGTTCGTCCCGTCCTACTCGATGCACCCGATCATCTCCGACGGCACCCGCACCGAATGGCTGCAGGCCGCCCGCGCCGACGACTTCAGCCTGGATGTCGACGCCGCCGTGGCCGCCATCGCCGACCGCCGGCCCGATGTGGTGTTCGTCGCCAGCCCGAACAACCCGTCCGGGCAGAGCGTTTCGCTGCCGGACCTGCGCCGGCTGCTCGACGTCGTGCCCGGCATCCTGATCGTCGACGAGGCCTACGGCGAATTCTCTTCGCAGCCCAGCGCGGTGAAGCTGGTGAGGGAGTATCCGACGAAGCTCATCGTCTCGCGCACCATGAGCAAGGCGTTCGCGTTCGCCGGTGGCCGGCTTGGCTACCTGATCGCCACCCCGGCGGTGATCGACGCGATGCTGCTGGTGCGGCTGCCCTATCACCTGTCGGTGCTCACCCAGGCCGCCGCACGCGCCGCGCTGCGGCACGCCGATGACACGCTCGGCAGCGTGGCGACCCTGATCGCCGAACGCGAACGTGTCTCAACGGCCTTGGCCGGCATGGGGTTTCGGGTGATTCCCAGCGACGCGAACTTCATGCTGTTCGGGGAGTTCGCCGACGCGCCCGCCACCTGGCAGCGCTATCTGGATGCCGGCGTGCTGATCCGCGACGTCGGAATCCCCGGCTACCTGCGCGCCACGACCGGCCTGGCGGAGGAGAACGACGCCTTCCTGCGCGCCAGCGCCCAGCTGGCCACCACCGAACTCGCCCCCAGCCCCGTAGGAGCACCGTGACAGCGACCACTACCCGCCGTGCGCGCATCGAGCGCCGCACCAAGGAATCCGACATCGTCGTCGAACTCGACCTCGACGGCACCGGCCAGGTCGACGTCGACACAGGTGTGCCGTTCTACGACCACATGCTCACGGCCCTGGGCAGTCACGCCAGCTTCGACCTGACCGTGCGCACCAAGGGCGACGTCGAGATCGAGGGACATCACACCATCGAGGACACCGCCATCGCGCTGGGCACCGCACTCGGCCAGGCCCTGGGTGACAAACGGGGCATCCGGCGGTTCGGCGACGCCTTCATCCCGATGGACGAGACGCTGGCCCACGCGGCGGTCGACGTGTCCGGCCGGCCCTACTGCGTGCACAGCGGAGAGCCGGATCACCTGCAGCACACCACGATTGCCGGGAGCTCGGTGCCCTATCACACCGTCATCAACCGGCACGTGTTCGAATCGCTGGCCATGAACGCGCGCATCGCGCTGCACGTGCGCGTCCTTTACGGGCGCGACCCACACCACATCACCGAGGCGCAGTACAAGGCGGTAGCCCGCGCGCTGCGCCAGGCGGTGGAATCCGACCCCCGGGTGTCGGATGTGCCGTCCACCAAAGGGGTTCTGTGACGGCACACAAGAAAGTAGTTGTCCTGGACTACGGCTCGGGCAATCTGCGGTCGGCCCAGCGCGCCCTCGAGCGGGTCGGTGCGTCGGTCGAGGTGACCGGCGACGCCGATGCCGCGGCCGCTGCCGATGGATTGGTGGTGCCGGGCGTCGGCGCCTACGAGGCGTGCATGACCGGGCTGCGCAACATCGGCGGCGAGCGCATCATCGCCGAGCGGATCGCCGCCGATCGCCCGGTGCTGGGCGTCTGCGTCGGCATGCAGATCCTGTTCGCCCGCGGCGTCGAATTCAGCGTGGAGACGCAGGGATGCGGTCAGTGGCCGGGATACGTCACGCGACTGCAGGCGCCGGTCATTCCGCACATGGGCTGGAACGTCGTCGAATCCGGGCCCGGCACAGTGCTGTTCAAGGGGCTTGATGCGGACACCCGGTTCTACTTCGTGCACTCCTACGCCGCGCAGCAGTGGGAGGGTTCGCCCGACGCGGTGCTGACGTGGGCCACCCACGAGGGCCCGTTTCTGGCGGCGGTCGAGGACGGGCCGCTGTCGGCCACCCAATTTCACCCGGAGAAGAGCGGGGATGCCGGCGCGGCCGTACTGAGCAATTGGGTCCACGCATTGTGAGGGACCTCGCGAAAGCGCTTTCTACCAAGCACAAGCCGGGGTGCTGCAAGACGCGTCTCGGCACACAGGAGGGAATGTGTTGATCTTGTTGCCCGCGGTCGACGTGGTCGACGGCCGCGCCGTGCGGCTGGTGCAGGGCAAGGCGGGCAGTGAGACCGAATACGGCTCGGCGCTGGATGCCGCGCTGACCTGGCAGCGTGACGGCGCCGAATGGATCCATCTGGTCGACCTGGACGCGGCGTTCGGACGCGGATCGAACCGCGAACTGCTGGCCGAGGTGGTCGGCAAGCTCGACGTGCAGGTTGAGCTGTCCGGCGGGATTCGCGACGACGATTCGCTGGCCGCCGCCCTGGCCACCGGCTGTGCGCGGGTGAACCTGGGCACCGCGGCCCTCGAGAACCCCGGGTGGTGTGCCCGGGCGATCAGCGAACACGGCGACAAGGTCGCGGTGGGCTTGGACGTGCAGATCGTCGACGGTGAGCACCGGTTGCGGGGGCGGGGCTGGGAAACCGACGGGGGCGACCTGTGGGACGTGCTGGAACGCCTTGACGGGCAGGGATGTTCGCGGTTCGTGGTCACCGATGTGACCAAGGACGGCACGCTGGGCGGTCCCAATCTGGACTTGCTGGCGTCCGTCGCCGAGCGCACCGACGCCCCGGTGATCGCCTCCGGTGGGGTGTCCAGCCTCGACGACCTGCGCGCGATCGCCACCCTCACCGACCGCGGGGTCGAGGGCGCCATCGTCGGCAAGGCCCTCTACGCGGGGCGATTCACGTTGCCGCAGGCGCTGGCCGCGGTGGCGGAGTAGCACCGCATGGACGTGCACACCCTGGTGGCGCAGGCGTCGGCGATTCTCGACGATGCCTCCGAGCCGTTCCTTGCCGGTCACCGCGCCGATTCCGCGGTCCGCAAGAAGGGCAACGACTTTGCCACCGATGTCGACCTCGCGATCGAGCGTCAGGTGGTCGCCGCGCTCGTCGAGGCCACCGGGATCGGGGTGCACGGTGAGGAATTCGGCGGCTCGGCCGTCGACTCGCCATGGGTGTGGGTCTTGGATCCCGTGGACGGCACGTTCAATTACGCGGCCGGATCGCCGATGGCCGGCATCCTGCTGGGTCTGCTGCGGCACGGCGAACCGGTGGCCGGATTGACCTGGCTGCCGTTCATGGACCAGCGCTACACCGCGGTGGCGGGCGGTCCGTTGCGCAAGAATGGGGTGCCGCAGCCGCCGCTCACCCCCGTCGATCTGGCCGACGCCCTGGTCGGCGCCGGGTCGTTCAGCGCGGATGCGCGGGGCCGATTCCCCGGACGTTATCGAATCGCCTTGCTGGAGAACCTCAGCCGGGTCTCGTCGCGTTTGCGCATGCACGGGTCCACCGGAATCGACCTTGCGTTCGTCGCCGACGGAATACTCGGTGCGGCAATAAGTTTCGGCGGCCACGTGTGGGACCATGCCGCCGGAGTCGCGCTGGTCCGGGCTGCCGGTGGCGTCGTCACCGATCTGGCCGGCGAACCGTGGACTCCCGCATCCGATTCCGCGCTGGCGGCCGGCCCCGCCGCCCACGCCGAGATCTTGGAAATCCTGCGCGCCACCGGCCGACCGGAGGACTACTGAGATGCCCCCTGCCCCCAACGGGCTCGCGGTGCGAGTGATCCCGTGCCTCGATGTCGACGGCGGCCGGGTGGTCAAGGGTGTCAATTTCGAGAACCTGCGCGACGCCGGCGATCCCGTGGAGCTCGCGGCGGCCTATGACGCCGAAGGCGCCGACGAGCTGACCTTTCTCGACGTGACCGCATCCTCGTCGGGACGGGCCACCATGCTCGATGTGGTGCGCCGCACCGCCGAGCAGGTCTTCATTCCGCTGACGGTCGGCGGCGGGGTGCGCACGGTGGCCGACGTCGACGTGTTGCTGCGCGCGGGCGCCGACAAAGTTTCCATCAACACCGCCGCGATCGCCCGTCCCGAGCTGCTGGCCGAGATGGCGCGGCAGTTCGGCTCCCAGTGCATCGTGCTGTCCGTCGATGCGCGAACGGTTCCGCCGGGCGCGGTGCCGACACCATCGGGCTGGGAGGTCACCACCCATGGTGGGCGACACGGCACGGGGCTCGATGCGGTCGAATGGGCTTCGCGCGGAGCCGATCTGGGGGTAGGGGAGATCCTGCTGAACTCGATGGACGCCGATGGCACCAAAGCCGGATTCGACCTGGAGATGCTGCGCGCAGTGCGCTCTGCGGTCACGGTGCCGGTCATCGCCAGCGGTGGCGCCGGTGCGGCCGAACACTTCGCGCCCGCCGTCGCCGCCGGCGCCGATGCTGTGTTGGCGGCCAGCGTGTTCCACTTCCGGGAGCTGACCATCGGCCAGGTGAAGGCCGCGATGGCCGCAGAAGGGATCACCGTGCGATGACGCTCGACCCCCAGATCGCCGCGCGGCTGAAGCGCAACGCCGAGGGCCTGTTCACCGCCGTGGTGCAGGAGCGCGGCAGCGGTGACGTGCTGATGGTCGCCTGGATGGACGACGCCGCCCTGGCCCGAACACTGGAAACCCGTGAGGCGACCTACTTTTCACGGTCCCGCGGGCAGCAGTGGATCAAGGGAGCCACGTCCGGTCACACCCAATATGTTCATTCGGTGCGTCTGGACTGCGACGGCGACGCCGTGCTGCTGACCGTAGACCAGGTGGGCGGCGCCTGCCACACCGGCGACCACAGTTGCTTCGACGCCGACGTGTTGCTGGCACCGGAGCGCTGACCCTCGCTCGGCAGCGCGAGGCGTGTGTAGGGTCACTTTCCGCGGGCGTGGGCACATCACTTCGACAAGAATGGCGGTCAATGTCGAAATGGTCGTCCTGGAACGTCGTCGTGCCGGTGCTTTCCGTCGTCGTGCTGGCATTGATCTGGGGCAAGACGCTCGGGCCGGTGCTGGTCGGGCTGACGGCGTTGTTTCTCATCGGTGCGGTGGTAGCCGCCGTGCACCACGCGGAGGTGGTCGCACACCGGGTCGGTGAGCCGTTCGGGTCGTTGGTGCTCGCGGCGGCGGTGACGGTCATCGAGGTAGCCCTGATCGTGGAGCTGATGGCGTCCGGCGGTAACGAGACGGCGACCCTGGCCCGCGACACGGCGTTCGCCGCGCTGATGATCACCACCAACGGGATCGCCGGGCTGTCGCTGCTGCTGGGTTCCCGGCGCTACGGCGTGACGATATTCAACGCCGAAGGCAGCGGCGCCGCGCTCGCAACCGTGACCACCCTGGCGACGCTGAGTCTGGTGCTGCCCGCGTTCACCACCACCACCGTGGGCAAGGAGTTCTCGCCCGGCCAGCTCGCCTTCGCCGCCGTCGCCTCGCTGCTGCTCTACCTCGTGTTCGTCTTCACGCAGACCGTGCGGCACCGCGACTTCTTCCTGCCGATCGCGCAGAAGGGCCAGAAAAGCCTGTTCGCCGACGAAAGCCATGCCGACCCCCCGACCACCCGCGCCGCGCTGACCAGCCTCGCGCTGATGCTCGGCGCTCTGGTGGCGGTGGTGGGCCTGGCCGAAGAAGAGTCGCCGGCCGTGGAGAGGGCGGTGACCGCGGTCGGCTTTCCGCAGTCGTTCGTGGGCGTGATCATTGCGGCGCTGGTGCTACTGCCCGAGACGCTCGCGGCCGTGCGGGCGGCGCGGCAGGGCCGCATCCAGATCAGCTTGAATCTGGCGTACGGCTCGGCGATGGCCAGCATCGGGCTCACGATCCCCGCGATCGCGCTGGCGTCGATATGGCTCAAAGGGCCGCTGGTGCTCGGCCTCGGCGCCATCCAACTGGTATTGCTTGCCCTGACCGTCGTGATCAGCATGCTGACGGTGGTGCCCGGGCGGGCGACCCGCTTGCAGGGCGAGGTGCACCTGGTGCTGCTGGCCGCCTACGTGTTCCTGGCGATCAACCCCTGAGGCTTACGCGCGGGCCCGCAACGTCGCCAGTGCCTTGTCGGCGTGGGTGTCCATATTGAACTCGCTGGAGATCACCTCGAGCACCGTGCGGTCGGTGTCGATGACGAACGTCGTGCGTTTGACCGGCATCAGCTTGCCGAGCAGGCCGCGTTTGACGCCGAATTGGGTCGCGACGCTGCCGTCGCTGTCCGAAAGCAGCGGGTAGTCGAACTTCTGCATGTCCGCGAACTTGGCCTGCTTCTGCACGGCGTCGGCGCTGATCCCCACCCGGTTGGCCCCGACCGCGGCGAACTCGGCGGCCAGGTCGCGGAAGTGGCACGCTTCCTTGGTGCAACCGGGCGTCATCGCCGCCGGGTAGAAGAACAACACCACGGGCCCCCCGGAAAGCAGTTCGCTGAGCGTGCGCGGCGTCCCGGTCTGATCCGGTAGTTCGAAGTCCGCGACGGTGTCACCAGGTTTCATGGCGGACACGCTACGCCGCCAAGCTCTCCGCTCGGGCTTCCACGCGTCTGGGAGGATGGTTCGGTGCACGCCCACCTCGCCGCGACGACCTCACGAGAGGATTTCCGCCAGCTGGCAGCCGAGCACCGCGTGGTTCCGGTGACCCGCAAGGTGCTCGCCGACAGCGAGACGCCGTTGTCGGCCTACCGCAAACTCGCCGCCGACCGCCCGGGCACTTTTCTGCTGGAATCCGCCGAGCACGGCCGTTCCTGGTCACGCTGGTCGTTCATCGGCGCGGGAGCGCCGTCGGCGCTGACCGTACGTGACGGTGAAGCCGTCTGGCTGGGCGTGGTGCCGCACGACGCGCCGACCGGGGGCGACCCGCTGCAGGCCTTGCGGGCCACGTGCGAGCTGCTGGCCACCGGCCCGCTCCCGGGGCTGCCGCCGCTGTCGGGCGGCATGGTGGGGTTCTTCGCCTACGACATGGTCCGGCGCCTGGAACGACTGCCCGAACTGGCGGTCGACGACCTGCAGCTCCCCGACATGTTGCTGCTGCTGGCCACCGATGTGGCGGCGGTCGATCACCACGAGGGCACCATCACGCTGATCGCCAACGCCGTGAACTGGAACGGGACCGACGAGCGGGTCGACGAGGCCTACGACGACGCGATCGCCCGCTTGGACGTGATGACCGCGGCGCTGGGCCAGCCGCTGCCGTCGACCGTCGGCACGTTCGGGCGACCCGAGCCGCGCTATCGCGCGCAGCGCAGCGTCGAGGAGTACGGAAAGATCGTCGACTACCTCGTCGAGCAGATCGCCGCGGGCGAGGCCTTCCAGGTGGTGCCCTCGCAACGGTTCGAAATGGACACCCACGTCAATCCCATCGACGTGTACCGGATGTTGCGGGTCACCAACCCGAGCCCCTACATGTATCTACTGCACGTCCCGAATGACGTTGGCGGAACTAATTTTTCGATCGTCGGCTCCAGCCCCGAGGCGCTGGTGACCGTCGCCGACGGCACCGCGACCACCCATCCGATCGCCGGAACGCGGTGGCGCGGGGGCACCGAGGAAGAGGACCAGCTGCTGGAAAAGGAACTGTTGGCCGACGAGAAGGAACGCGCCGAGCACCTGATGCTGGTCGACCTGGGCCGCAACGATTTAGGCCGGGTCTGCGCACCGGGCACCGTGCGCGTCGAGGACTACAGCCATATCGAACGCTATAGCCACGTCATGCACCTGGTGTCGACGGTGACGGGCACGCTCGACGAGGGCCGTACCGCGTTGGACGCGGTGACCGCCTGCTTTCCCGCCGGCACGCTCTCGGGCGCGCCGAAGGTGCGGGCCATGGAACTCATCGAAGAGGTGGAGAAGACCCGCCGCGGCCTGTACGGCGGCGTGGTCGGCTACCTGGACTTCGCCGGCAACGCCGACTTCGCGATCGCCATTCGCACCGCCCTGATGCGCGACGGCACCGCCTACGTGCAGTCCGGCGGCGGGGTGGTGGCGGACTCCAACGGCCCCTACGAATACACCGAGGCAACCAATAAGGCCCGCGCGGTGCTCAGCGCGATCGCCGCCGCCGAGACGTTGACCGAACCCGTGGGCGATGGCTGACACCGGACGGCCGAAGAGCCGGTGGCTGATCCGAATTGCCCAGGCAGTGCTGGTGGTTGCCGCCGGGACGTTGTGGGTGGCCTCGCGCCTGCCGTGGGTCGTCATCCGGTCGTTCGATGGGCTGGGACCGCCCAAGCAGGTGACATTGGCCGGCGCGGCGTGGTCGACGGCGCTGCTTCCGCTGGCGTTGCTGCTGCTGGCCGCGGCCGTCGCCGCCATCGCCGTGCGGGGCCGGCTCTTGCGCGCGCTCGCGGGCCTGCTGGCGCTGGTCAGTCTGGCGGTCGGCTACCTCGGGGTCAGCCTGTGGGCACTGCCGGACGTGGCGGTCCGCGGCGCTGAGCTGGCGCACGTCTCGGTGATGTCGCTGGTCGGAAGCGAGCGGCGGTACTGGGGTGCGGGCGTCACCGTTATCGCTGCGGCGTGCACGCTGGTAGCCGCCGTCCTACTCATGCGGTCGGCGTCGGACTCGGGGTCGGCACGGTCGAGTGCAATAAAGTACGCGGCGCCGGCGACGCGCCGGTCGAATGTGCGGCGCGGACAGGCCGGCGGGGCGATGCTGGAGGAGCCGGAGACGCCGGGAATGTCGGAGCGGATGATCTGGGACGCGCTTGACGAGGGACGCGACCCAACCGATCAGGCAGGTGAGTCTGACACCGAGGGTCGGTGACGGGCTGCAAGCCGCGGGCCGCTACCCTTCATTGACGTCGTCGCATTCGGCTGGGGACACGAAGTGGCCGTGGATGACAGCGGACGACAGGGCGAAGGGAAACGACAGGCATGAGTCCGGCAACCGTGCTTGACTCCATCCTCGAGGGAGTCCGGGCCGACGTTGCCGCGCGCGAAGCGCTCATCAGCCTGTCGGAGATCAAAGCCGCCGCAGCGGCCGCACCCCCGCCCCGCGATGTGATGGCGGCCTTGCGCGAGCCCGGTATCGGCGTCATCGCCGAAGTCAAGCGCGCGAGCCCGTCGGCGGGTTCCCTGGCGACCATTGCCGATCCCGCCAAGCTGGCCCGTGCCTACGAAGACGGTGGCGCCCGCATCATCAGCGTGTTGACCGAGGAGCGCCGTTTCCACGGCTCGCTCGACGATCTCGACGCGGTTCGCGCGGCGGTCTCGATTCCGATTCTGCGCAAAGACTTTGTCGTGCAGCCCTATCAGATCCACGAAGCGCGTGCGCACGGCGCCGACATGCTGCTGCTCATCGTCGCCGCGCTGGAACAGTCGGCGTTGGTGTCGATGCTCGATCGGACCGAATCGCTGGGCATGACGGCGCTCGTCGAGGTGCACACCGAAGAGGAAGCCGACCGGGCACTCAAGGCCGGGGCCAACGTAATCGGCGTCAACGCCCGCGATCTGGCGACCCTGGAGGTGGACCGGGATTGCTTCGCGCGCATCGCTCCCGGGCTGCCCAGCAACGTGATCAGGATCGCCGAATCCGGCGTGCGCGGTACCGGAGACCTGCTGGCGTATGCCGGTGCAGGTGCCGACGCGGTGTTGGTCGGCGAAGGCCTGGTCAAAAGCGGCGATCCGCGCGCCGCGGTCGCCGACCTGGTTACCGCTGGCACCCACCCGTCCTGTCCGAAACCGGCTCGCTAGTCACTACGTCACTCCAGAAGTCCCTGCGCTGATACGTTGAACCCATGAGCCATCCCCGCGTAGAGCCTTGGTGATGGTGGACCTGTCCCGCCCGGACCTTCCGCTCCCGAGCGCAGCCATCGCAGAACCCACCCGTCACGAACCCGATGCGGGCGGGCATTTCGGCGTGTACGGCGGCCGCTACGTCGCCGAGGCGTTGATGGCCGTGATCGAAGAGGTCACCGCCGCCTACGAGAAGGAACGTGTCAACCAGGATTTCCTGGACACCCTCGATTACCTGCAGGCGAACTACGCGGGCCGACCGTCACCGCTGTATGAGGCGCCCCGGTTGTCCGAACAGGCCGGCGCGCGCATCTTCCTCAAGCGAGAAGACTTGAACCACACCGGTTCTCATAAGATCAACAACGTGCTCGGCCAGGCGTTGCTGGCTCAGCGGATGGGTAAGAAACGGGTGATCGCCGAGACCGGGGCCGGCCAGCACGGCGTCGCGACCGCCACCGCGTGCGCCTTACTCGGTCTCGAATGCGTGATCTACATGGGCGCCGTCGATACCGAGCGTCAGGCGCTCAACGTGGCGCGCATGCGCCTGCTGGGGGCCACGGTCGTCTCGGTCGAAAGCGGTTCGAAGACGCTCAAGGACGCGATCAATGAGGCGTTTCGGGATTGGGTGACCAATGCCGACACCACGTTCTATTGTTTCGGCACCGCTGCCGGCCCGCATCCCTTTCCCGCCATGGTCCGCGACTTCCAACGCATCATCGGCCTCGAGGCGCGCGCCCAGATCCAGGCCCAGGCGGGCCGGTTGCCCGACGCCGTGGTGGCCTGTATCGGCGGCGGCTCCAACGCCATCGGCATCTTCCACCCGTTCATCGACGACCCCAACGTGCGGTTGATCGGATTCGAAGCCGCCGGTGATGGGGTCGAAACCGGAAGGCACGCTGCGACTTTCAGCGGCGGCTCACCCGGGGCGTTTCAGGGATCGTTCTCGTATCTGCTGCAGGACGAGGATGGGCAGACCATCGAATCCCATTCCATCTCAGCCGGTCTCGATTACCCAGGAGTGGGTCCAGAGCACGCGTATCTGCGCGAGACGGGGCGCGCCGAATACCGTCCGATCACCGACTCGGAGGCGATGGACGCGTTCCGCGTGTTGTGCCGCACCGAAGGGATCATCCCGGCGATCGAATCGGCGCACGCGGTAGCCGGTGCCCTGAAATTGGGCCCCGAGTTGGGGCGGGGCTCGATCATCGTGGTGAACCTGTCCGGCCGCGGCGACAAGGACGTCGAGACCGCGGCGAAGTGGTTCGGGCTGTTGGGATCCAGCGATCGATGACGGTCAAACACAGCGAGGCGGACAAGCTCGAGTCGGTTTTCGATGGCTGCCGCAAAGACAACCGCGCGGCGCTGATCGGCTATCTGCCCACCGGCTACCCCGACGTGTCGACGTCGGTGAACGGGATGACCACCCTGGTCGAATCGGGTTGCGACATCATCGAAGTCGGCGTCCCCTATTCGGATCCGGGCATGGACGGCCCGACCATCGCCAAGGCCACCGAGATCGCGCTGCGCGGTGGTGTGCGCGTTCGTGACACGCTTGCCGCGGTCGAGGCGATCAGCGCGGCGGGCGGCCACGCCGTGGTGATGACGTATTGGAACCCGGTGGTGCGCTATGGGGTTGACGCATTCGCGCGGGACCTGGCATCGGCCGGCGGGTACGGCTTGATCACCCCCGATCTCATCCCCGACGAAGCCGGGCAGTGGTTGGCGGCCTCCGACGATTATGGGTTGAACCGCATCTTTCTCGTCGCGCCGTCCTCGACGCCGCAGCGGTTGGCGATGACGGTGGAGGCGTCGCGTGGCTTCGTCTACGCGGCTTCGACGATGGGCGTGACGGGTGCGCGTGACGTCGTGTCCAACGCGGCACCCGAATTGGTGAGCAGGGTAAGGGAGATATCCGACATACCAGTGGGTGTCGGACTGGGGGTGCGATCGCGGGAGCAGGCCGCCGAGATCGGCAGCTACGCAGACGGTGTCATTGTCGGGTCGGCGCTGGTGTCTGCGCTGGGAGACGGAGGGTTGACTGCATTGCGTGCGCTGACTGAAGAACTCGCCGCCGGTGTTCGTCAGAGGGCGGACGCCTTATGACGAAGCTACTGGCCTATTTTCCGAGCCCGTCGCAGGGCGTATGGCACCTCGGGCCGCTGCCCATCCGGGCCTACGCGCTGTTCATCATTGCCGGCATCGTGGTCGCATTGCTGATCGGTGACCGGCGCTGGGCGGACCGCGGCGGCGAGCGCGGCGTCATCTACGACATCGCACTGTGGGCGGTGCCGTTCGGGCTGATCGGTGGTCGGCTCTACCACCTGGCCACCGACTGGCGCACCTATTGGGGCCCGGGCGGCGCGGGAGTCGGCGCGGCCGTGCGGATCTGGGACGGCGGGCTGGGCATTTGGGGCGCGGTGGCGCTCGGCGGCGTCGGCGCCTGGATCGGCTGCCGCCGGCGCGGGATCCCGCTTCCTGCCTTCGCCGACGCGCTGGCCCCGGGAATCATTCTGGCGCAGGCCATCGGTCGGCTCGGCAATTACTTCAACCAGGAGCTCTATGGCCGCGAAACCACGCTGCCGTGGGGCCTGGAGGTCTTCTACCGCCGAGACCCCTCGGGATACATCGACCCGCATTCGCTGGATGGCATCTCGACGGGCCAGATCGCATTCGTGGTGCAGCCGACGTTCCTCTACGAATTGATCTGGAATGTCCTGGTTTTCGTCGTGTTGATCTACGCCGACCGGCGCTTCAATCTGGGCCACGGCCGACTGTTCGCGCTGTATGTGGCGGGCTATTGCGTGGGGCGATTCTGTGTCGAGTTGCTGCGCGATGACACCGCAACCCACATCGCCGGCATCCGGATCAACTCGTTCACATCGACTTTCGTGTTCATCGGGGCCGTGGTGTATCTGATGGCGGCGCCAAAGGGCCGCGAAGACCCCGCCACACTGCGCGGCAACGAGTATCTCGAAGAGGAAGCGGCCGGCGTCGAGTCGGAGTATGAGCCCGCAACGGTGGCGGTCGCGACGACTGCGGCGGGCGCGGCGGCCGCAGCCGACGCGCCGCCGGGCTCGGCCGAGGCGGCGGAGGCTGACGACACCACCACCGCCGCCGCCGCGGAAGCCGAAGAACCGGTGGCGGACTCGACGGAAGCCGCCGTCGACTCGGGCGATGCCGGGGCAGACGAGCCCGAGGTCGAATCGGAAGCCGAAGTGCCGGAAGTCGAGCCCGAAACCGAGGCGTTGGCCGAAACCTCCGAATCGGACGAGCCGACAGCCGAGGCTCAATTGGTCGACGGGGAACCGGAAGAGGCAGAAGCGGAAGAGCCCGAGGCCGAAGCGGAGGAACCGGAATCGGAAGAGCCGGAAGCGGAAAAGCCTGAAGCCGAAGCCGAAGCCGAAGAACCGGAAGCGGAAGAACCGCAAGCCGAAGAACCGGAAGCCGCAACCGAAGACGAGCCCGTCGACGAGGAATCGGACGGAAAGCCCGCCGCCCAGGAGCCCGCCGAAACGACGCCTGCCCAATCGGAACCCCGTCGGCGCTGGGGCTCGCGGCTGCGGAACCGGTTGTCGGGCCGCTAACGGCCGCCCGTGTCCCGATTCCCGCGGCCGGGCGCGACGGATCTGGCATCCTGAAAGGCGTGACCAACGCGAGGTCAGCGGGCTAAGTGATGCAGCCTCACACTCCCGCGCATGCTCCGGGACAACCCCGTCCACGCGGCGGGCGGGGTCACCGCCTGCTCATCGGGGCCGGTACCGGCGTGGTGCTGGGTGGCGCGCTCGGCTACGTCGCGCTGGTCGACCCGCACAGCCCGAGTTCGGTCTACCCGGCGTGTCCGTTCAAGCTGCTCACCGGCTGGAATTGCCCGTTTTGCGGTGGCCTGCGGATGACGCACGACCTGATGCACGGCGACCTGATGGCCGCCATCCACGACAACGTCTTCGCGCTGGTGGGAATCCCGCTGCTGGCTGCCTGGCTGCTGGTGCGCCGCGCGCGCGGCAAGGGGCTGCCGCCCACGGCGGCGTTGCTGGTGGCCGTGGTCGCGACGATCGCCTGGACGGTGCTGCGTAACCTGCCGGCCTTCCCGTTGTTTCCCACCGTTCTTGGTGGGTAAGAGCACACCGCGCGCGAGCGATGATGTGCGGGCCGCGGGGGTTGCACGCGACTATGCTGGGTCGGCGTGAGTAGACGCGGAAAGATCGTCTGCACCCTTGGCCCCGCGACCAGTTCGGATGAGTCGATCCTGGCCCTGGTTGGGGCCGGCATGGATGTCGCTCGGTTGAACTTCAGCCACGGCGACTACTCCGACCACAAAGCCGCCTACGAGCGCGTCCGGTCGGCTTCCGACGCCACGGGCCGAGCCGTCGGCGTACTCGCCGACCTGCAGGGCCCCAAGATCAGGCTGGGACGTTTCGCCACCGGACCCACGTACTGGGCCGACGGCGAAACGGTGCGCATCACCGTCGCGGACTGCGCAGGCGACCACGACCGGGTGTCGACCACCTACAAGAAGCTGGCCGAGGACGCCGCCGTCGGTGATCGGATTCTGGTCGACGACGGCAAGGTTGGCCTTGTCATCGACGGCATCGAGGGCGACGACGTGGTCTGCACGGTCGTCGAGGGCGGCCCGGTCAGCAACAACAAGGGCATCTCGCTGCCAGGCATGAACGTGTCGGCACCGGCCTTGTCGGAGAAGGACGTCGACGACCTCACCTTCGCGCTGGAACTCGGTGTCGACCTGGTCGCGCTCTCCTTCGTCCGTTCGCCGTCCGACGTCGAGTTGGTGCACGAGGTGATGGACCGTGTCGGCCGTCGGGTGCCGGTGATCGCCAAACTGGAGAAACCGGAGGCCGTCGACAATCTGGAAGCCATCGTGCTGGCCTTCGACGCGATTATGGTGGCCCGCGGCGACCTTGGCGTCGAACTTCCCCTGGAAGAGGTTCCGCTCGTGCAGAAGCGGGCCATCCAGATGGCCCGGGAGAACGCCAAACCGGTGATCGTCGCGACCCAGATGCTCGATTCGATGATCGAGAGTTCTCGGCCGACCCGGGCCGAGGCCTCGGACGTCGCCAACGCCGTCCTCGACGGCGCCGACGCGGTGATGCTGTCCGGGGAAACCTCGGTGGGGAAGTACCCGTTGGCGGCCGTTCGGACGATGGCGCGCATCATCTGCGCGGTCGAGGACAACTCCACGGCCGCGCCGCCGCTGACACACGTGCCGCGTACCAAGCGCGGGGTGATCTCGTATGCGGCCCGCGACATCGGCGAGCGGCTCGACGCCAAGGCGCTGGTCGCGTTCACCCAGTCCGGCGACACGGTCAAGCGCCTCGCGCGCCTGCACACGCCCCTGCCGCTGCTCGCCTTCACCGCGTGGCCCGAGGTGCGCAGCCAGCTCGCCATGACGTGGGGAACCGAAACGTTCATCGTCCCGATGATGACTTCCACCGACGGCATGATCCGCCAGGTCGACAAGTCACTGCTGGAGCTCGGTCGCTACAAGCGCGGCGACCTGGTGGTCATCGTCGCCGGCGCGCCACCTGGCACAGTAGGGTCAACCAACCTCATCCATGTGCACAGGATCGGGGAGGACGACGTCTAACTAGAGGAGAGCGTGTGGCGGCCGGCTGTGAGTCTGGAGGGCCAGGAGAAGCCGCCACACAGGCCCATTCGGATTTCGCGGAGCTGCTGGCGACTCTCGACCTCCATCGCGTCGACGACAACCTGTTCATCGGCTCGCATCCGAGCAAGAACCCGATGCGGACCTTCGGTGGCCAGCTGATGTCGCAGTCATTCGTCGCGAGCAGCCGCAGCCTGCTTCGCGACGACCTGCCGCCGAGCGCGCTGTCGGTGCACTTCATCAACGGGGGAGACACCGCCAAGGACATCGAATTCCACGTCACCCGCCTGCGCGACGAGCGCCGCTTCGCCAATCGGCGCGTCGATGCGGTGCAAGACGGCACGTTGCTGTCGTCGGCGCTGATCTCCTACATGTCGGGCGGCCGCGGCCTGGAGCACGGCATCGAGCCGCCGCAGGTTGCCGAGCCGCACACGCAGCCCACGATCGGCGAACTGCTGCGCGGCTACGAGCAGACGGTTCCGCACTTCGTCAACGCGCTGCAGCCGATCGAATGGCGCTACACCAACGACCCGGCATGGGTGATGCGCACCAAAGGCGACCGGCTGCCGCACAATCGGGTCTGGGTCAAGGCCCTGGGCGACCTTCCCGACGACCCCGTATTGCACACGGCAACAATGGTGTATTC
Source organism: Mycobacterium sp. NGS11 (assembly GCF_059813315.1). Classification (NCBI taxonomy): domain Bacteria; kingdom Bacillati; phylum Actinomycetota; class Actinomycetes; order Mycobacteriales; family Mycobacteriaceae; genus Mycobacterium; species Mycobacterium sp. NGS11. The sequence goes on along the minus strand of NZ_JCALEJ010000016.1, from coordinate 5,621 downwards.
GTCGGATACCACCGTGTTGGACTCGGTTATCACCACGCACGGTCTTTCGTGGGGATTCGACCGCATATTCGCCGCGTCGGCCAATCATTCCATTTGGTTTCACCGGCAGGTCAACTTCAACGACTGGGTGCTGTACTCCACATCGTCGCCGGTGGCGGCCGACTCGCGCGGGCTGGGCACCGGGCACTTCTTCGCACGCTCCGGGCAACCGCTGGCCACGGTGATGCAAGAAGGAGTGCTCAAATACTTCCCTCCATCCGGCCGATAAAACGTTATCGAATAGGTGCATAACCTCTCGTTCGAATTCGGCCGCGAAACGGTCGTCGTCGGGCGTAGCGTTGACGTAGTCGGGTATTCGGTGCAAAGGGCGGCCACAAGCCGCCGTGTCATTGCATCGGGAGGTGATGGTGAACGGGCCAGTGGTCGACGTCACGGCGGCGAGAACCCGCGCGCGCGAACGCGTTGTCGTCTCCGTCGATTCACTCGGGGCCCGGCTGATCGGCGCTCTGGCGCTGTTGTGCGCCGCATGCTGGTTCATCGGGATACTCGCCCGGCACCACACCCATCCGAGTTGGGACTACACGGACCGGTTGGCCTGGTCACTGACCGTTCTGGTGGCGGTGGCGTGGATGGCTCGCGGTATCTTCCTGGGCCGGCCAGTGACGACGATGCATGCCGTCGTCGCCGCCTTTTTCGTGCTGGCCGGGCTGGGCTTGCATGTGCTGTCCTTCGATCTGTTCGGCGATGTGGTGATCGCCAGCTCCGGCATGGTGTTGATGTGGCCGACGGCCTCCCACCCACGTCCCGATGATCTGCCCCGGCTGTGGAAGCTGATCAACGCGACCGGCGGCGACGCGCTCGCCCCGTTCACGATGCAGACCGGCAAGAGCTACCACTTCACCGCCGACGGCACCGCGGCGCTCGCGTACCGCACGCGGATGGGGATCGCCGCGGTGGGGGGCGACCCGGTGGGCGACGAGGCGCGCTTTCCGGAACTGGTCGCCGATTTCGCCGCCACCTGCCACGCGCACGGATGGCGCATCGCCGTAGTGGGGTGCAGTGAGCGGCGGCTGAGCCTGTGGACCGATTCGTCAGTGCTAGGACAACCGTTGCGGCCCATACCGATCGGCCGTGATGTAGTCGTTGATGTTACCGGTTTCGACATGGTGGGCCGCAAATTCCGCAACCTGCGTCAAGCGGTGAAGCGGACCCACAACTGCGGTGTGACAACCGAAATCGTGGCGGAGCAGGAGCTCGACGAGAAGTTGCTGGCCGAGCTCACGGAGGTGGTCCGGGAGTCGTCCAAGGGGGCCCGCGCCGACCGCGGATTCCACATGAACCTCGACGGCGTACTGGAGGGCCGGTTCCCCGGAATCCAGCTGATCATCGCCAGGGACAAAGCGGGCACCGTGCAGGCGTTTCACCGATACGCCACGGCCGGCGCCGGCAGCGACATCACCCTCGACGTGCCGTGGCGCCGGCGCAGCGCCCCCAACGGGCTTGACGAGCGGCTCAGTGTCGACATGATCATGGCGGGCAAAGAGACTGGGGCACAGCGGGTATCGCTTGCGTTCGCCGCGTTTCCCGAGATCTTCGATGACAAGAACCGCGGCCGGACCCAGCGCGTCTTCTATCGGTTGATCCACGTGCTCGACCCGTTGATCGCCCTCGAGTCGTTGTATCGGTATCTACGCAAGTGGCATGCCCTCGACGCCCGTCGCTACGCGCTGATCTCCATGGCGCAGATCGTCCCGCTACTGTTCGTGCTGTTGTCGCTGGAGTTCATGCCGCGCCGGCGACACCTCTGAGTGTGTCTGCGCCTGTGTCACAGTGAGTTGCTGACAGCCCAGCCCCGTGGGCAGGTGGTGAGTCGCGACCACCACCGTCCGTTGCGGGGAAAACAACCGTGAGTTCGGGGTCAACAGATCTCGCAGAATCCGTTCCGAGTCGGTGACATCGAGATGTTCGGTGGGTTCGTCGAGCAGCACGATCCCCGCGGGAGAGATCACCGCCCGCGCGAGCAACAGCCTCCTGCGCTGGCCGGCCGAAAGAGCCTGCGCCCCAGCGGTGAGCACCGTGGCCAAGCCGTCGGGAAGACCGGCGATCCACGAGTGCAGTCCGACCGCGTCCAGCGCTGCCGTCAATTCTTCGTCGTCGCAGTCTCCGCGCGCGACCAGCAGGTTGTCGCGGATGGTGGTGGCGAAGACATGGGCGTCCTCGGCGAAAAACCCGATCGCGCTGCGTAAGTCGGATTCGTCGAACTCGCTCACGTCGGTGTCGCCCAGCCTCACCCGCCCGCCCAGCGGTGGCAGCAGGCCGGCGAGCGTCATCAGCAGGGTCGTCTTCCCCGAACCGCTGGCGCCGGTGACGGCCAGCCGCGCGCCGGCCGGCAGATCCACCTTGATGCGGGTCGAGCGTGCCGCGCCGTCATGACCGGAACGTACGTCGGCCGACAACCGTCCGGTACCGACCGGTGCGGGTACGCTCGCCGTCGCGATCTCGGACCCGGGCGGTGCCAGTTCGAGCAGGCGGCGCGCGGCGATCCGCGACCGCGTCAATTGCGCCGCGGCGGCCGGTAACGGCGTCATCGCCTCAAAAGCGGACAGCGGCAGCAGCATCAGCACGGCCAGCGTGGTGGGCGCGACCGCGTGCGCCAACCCGATCGCGCACACCACCGCGCCCAGCACGCTCGCCCCGATCGCCGCGGTCGGCATCGCCGCTGCGACAGCCGCCGGTTTCGCGGCGGCGTCCAGCGCATCGCCCCAAGCGCGTTGCCGGCGTTGCGATTCGGCGATGACATCGGGAAGCAGGCCGGCCACCCGGAGCTCGGGCGCGTGCTCAAGGGCGAGCATGGCCGACGTGTCTCGTTCGGAATGATGCTGTCGCGCAACGTCTTCCTGGGCTGCGGCGGCACGGCCGGCGATTCGGGGCGCGACCAAGCCGGCGGTCAGCAGGCAGACGGCCAGCACCACGGCCGCCGCCGGCGAAATGGCCGCGACGACCGCGGTTGCCGCCAGCGCCAGCACGACCGCGACGCCGATCGGCACCACGGCGCGAACCAGGACGTTGGCCAGCTCGTCGACGTCAGCGCCCGCGCGGGCTACCAGTTCACCGCTGTGCAGCCGGACGGAGGCCGCCACCGGTCCGCGCGCCAACCGTTGGTAGATCTGTACGCGTGCGGTGCCGGCCGTCCGCAGGGCCGTGTGATGGGTGGCCAGTCGCTCGCAATAGTGCAGCACGCCCCGCGAGATCGCGAACATGCGAACCGCGACCGCCGCCACCGACAGGTCCAGGACGGGCGGCATCTGCCAGGCGCGCGTGATCAGCCATGCCGAAACGCCGGCCAAGGCCAGTGCGCTGCTTAGCGAGAGCACCCCGAGCGCGATCGCCGCCAGTACGCGGGTTAGCCGCGGGCACAGCAGTGCCAAACCGTCGATCAGCGGATCAGGTTGCGACATAACGCACCCCGCGCTCGGCGACCACCTCGACGACCTGGTCGCCGATGGCCAGGACAGGCGCACGGTGGCCGACGACGATCACGGTCGCACCGGCCCGCGCCCGCTCGACGATGGCCCGCAAGACGCGCTCCTCGGTGGCGGCGTCCAGGTGGGCGGTCGGTTCGTCGAGCAACAGCACGGCGGCCGTCGAGCCGAGAGCCCGGGCCAGACCCAGCCGTTGTCGTTGTCCCAGCGACAAACCGGCACCGCCGCGCCCGAGCGCGGTGCCGCCGGCATCTGGCAGTTCGGCCAGCACCGCGTCGAACCCGGAATCGGCACAAGCCTTTTCGACGTCGTCGAGGTTCCCGAGCAGCATCAGGTTCTCATCGACGGTGCCCGGCACCAGCACCGGACGTTGCGGAAGCCAGGACAGTTGCGGCCACCATCCGGTGGGCTCCAGGTCGGCGACGTCGACGCCGTCCACGCTGACCCGGCCCGACGAGGGCACGCTGATGCCGGCGATCGCCTGCAGGGTGGTGCTCTTGCCGGCGCCGTTGCGCCCGGTCAGCACCGTCACCGAGCCGGGTTCGATGACCGCGTTCAGATCGCGCGGCGCCCGGCCGTCGCGGCCGCCCACGGTCAGATGATCGAGGTGAATCCGCGCGCCGCGCGCGCTGACCGTCAAAGTCCCGGCCTTCGGCGCGGTCGGCTCGCCGATGAGGGCGAACGCCGCAGCGGCCGCGGTCCTGCCGTCCTGCGCGGCGTGGAATTCCACGCCGATGCGGCGCAGCGGCCAGTACACGTCGGGAGCCAGTAGCAGGACCGTCAACCCGGTGGTCAGGGTCATCTCACCGAACACCAGCCGAAGACCTATCCCGACCGCGATCAGCGCCACCCCGAGCGTGGCCAACAGCTCCAGCACCAAAGCCGACAGGAATGCGATCCGCAGCGTCGCCATGGCCGAACGGCGATGTGCCGCAGCCAGTTCGGCGATACGGCGCTCGGGCCCCACGACGCGCCCCAGTGCGCGCAGGGTGGGGATGCCGGCGATCAGGTCCAGCAACCGGGCCTGCAGCGTCGTCATCGCGGCCAGCGCCGCGGCCGACCGGTCAGCGGTGGCGAGTCCGATCAGCACCATGAAGATCGGTATCAGGGGCAGCGTGATCGCCACGACCACCGCCGATTTCAGGTCGTACGCCGCGATCACGGCGACCGTGGCCGGGGTCAGGATCGCGGCGAGCAGCAACGTCGGCAAGTAGCCGGTGAAATAGGGGCGCAAGCCGTCCAGTCCGCGGGTGACCACAACGGCGGCCGAGTCGCGTTGCGTCGCGAGTTCGCTGGGTTGCCTGGCGGTCACCGCGGCAAGCACCTGGCCGGACAGATCGGCGATGACCGCGCTGGCCCCCCGTTGCCCCAGCCGGGCCTGCAGCCAATGCGTCACGGCACGGACTACCCAGAGCGCCAACAGGATTGACAGCGGGACCAGGAAGGCGCGCAAACCGCGGGCGCCGGAATCGCCGACGGCGCGCGCGACGATGCCCGCCAGGACGACCGCCGAGCCGATCGCGCAGCCCGAGATCAGAACGCCGCAGCCCACCACGGCGACCAGGTAGCGGCGCAACGCCGCCGACGCCCGCCACAGTCGCGGGTCCAGGGGCGCCCGGCTGGTACGGTCCGTACCGCTCAGGACGCGCGCCTTGCCAGGCCGATGGGCGCGGGTATCCGGTCGGCCGAGATCCGTTGCCGGAATACCCAATACGTCCATGCCTGGTAGATCACCGTCAGCGGAGCCATGAACGCCGTCACCCACGTCATGACTTTGAGGGTGTAGTGGGTGGAGGAGGCGTTGTAGATGGTCAGGCTCCAGTGCTGGTTCAGCGTCGAGGGCACCAGGTTCGGATACAGCGACGCAAAGAGCAGGATCACGACGGCCGCGACCACCAGTGCGACGCAGGTGAACGCCCACCCGTCGGAGGCGCGCCGCCACACCAGCAGCACCGCCGCCAGCTGCGCCAGCACCGCCGCGGCCAGCACCACCCAGCTCCAGTCCTTGCCATGGCAGGTGGTGGTACCCGTCGAGCGGGCCGACTTTGGTTGGCAGATCATTGATGCCACGAGCTGGCGGGCGGCCCGGCTTGCTGAGGCCGTCGGCGCCGAGTTACGTCGCCCGTTCGATCTGGCAAG
>NZ_JCALEJ010000015.1:0-108641 GCF_059813315.1 Mycobacterium sp. NGS11 | reverse complement strand
CTGCATTCCAGACGGTCGCGACGAACGCTATGATTATCGGCCATGAGATTAGAATCTATTCGCCGTTCGGGCGTTGTAGTGCTTGTCTTGGGCACGGCGTCGGTAGCAATGATCGTCGAGGCGTTGGGGTGGCGCCGTTACCTTGTCCTGGGCACGGCCACACTAGCGCTTGTCGTCAAGGCGGCGGGGGGGCGGCGTCGCCTCGGCGTCCGATGCAGTCTGGGAAGAAATGGCAAACGCACTAGCGAACCTCAGTCGCTAGAACGTTGAGAGTTGTCTTGAGTTTTCCGGCGGCGTTCGGCAGGAGGCATGCTTGGGCGATGGTTTCGTTGATGTGAATGTCGATGGTATGCAACGCTTTTCGTAACGGTGGTGGAGCGGGGGGCCTGGTCGGCTGCAAGAAGGGGCGCAACAGGCGGTCGTGGACCCTGGTGTAGGACTACGAATCACTACGAATCACTACCCCTCGCTGGTGCCGTGCGCGTTGACGTGGTCGATGTCGTGACGCGGTAGCGATTCTTACCGGTGATGCTGGTGATGAGCCCGTTTGACGCGCAGTCGGGTCAGGTGGTAACTGGCCTGGTTGGTGGTGTAGTTGACACCGCCGAGCAGTCTAGTCATCAAGGCGCGCAGGCTCTTGTTGGTGATGCCGGTTGTGGCGAGCACGCTGGTGGCTAGGGCGCCCGCCAGGGCTTGGACCTGAGGGTACCGTAAGGTCGGGGCCATGCAGCGCTGCTCGGTGAGAGTGGGCCGGGCGACCCGCTCAAAGGCTGGACTGGCTAGGACGCAGCCCTGGCTGGCACGTTCAGTATCGAGCAGGGGTGGTGTGGACCGCGCGCGGGTCTGCAGCTCGTCGAGATGCATCGGGCGGCGCAGCCAACTCAGGTCGCCGGGGTCGTTGATCACGGTTTCGATCCGCAGTGCGCACCCACCTTTCAAGTACTGCTTGGTGGGGAGTGCCGGTAGAAATCGTGACATTGACCTCGGTGCCGTAGGTAAAAACCTTGGTCTTGAATTGACCGGCCGCCGGGCGTCCTCGACGTTGCCCGCGGCGAAAGATCAGCTCGATTAACTCCGAGCGGCCGATGTCGAGGTTGTCGGCCACCAGCGCTTCAAGAAGCGGCGGGCGTGTCGCGGTGCGTCGAAGACCAGAGTGCGCGACGTCTCCGCGCATCGACAACTCCCACCAGTAACTGCCCTCCCGATCGTGTCCAGACAGGTGCAGTGACAGAACCGACCACCAACGCTCGGCGACCACCATGACCGTCCCGGGCCCCAGCCGATCGCAGATCGCTTGCAATGCAGCAGGATAGGTAGGCCGGGTGGCGAAACCGCTCAACAGCTCGGTGAACCCGATACCAGCCTTGGTGGCTTGGCGTTTGGCTTACTCGTGTTCCGTTGGCCCAGATTTTCATCGGATACGGGAATAGGCACATACCTTGACAAACGGATGTGGTTCCTTCACCAAAGCCCAGCGGCAGGCCACCTGCTACTACTTTTACCCCTGGGACGATGATTTCGGGCCGACCCCGTTGTGTCCCCGGTGCGCTTGGTCGCCAGAAACACCGGCGCGAATTCTTGAGCCACTCCAATCGCTGTCGGCGACGCATGAAAACTGACCCCGTGTCGACGGGTGAGAGCCGTGGGTGCAGCGACGACATTGAGCACCTGCACACTGGTGTCACAGCCATGACTGGGTGCTGAAGCTGCGCCGTGAAGACTGGTCCGAAACGCGGAAAGCTTGCGCCGCGGCCGCGAAGCGAATGCTCGTGCGGGTGGCCGCCACTCCCCACGGACCCACGCATCTTGCGACGCCGCAAACGAATCCCCCAGTACTTTTAGTGTCGCTACGCTACTGTTCGTACCATAGGTCATGATGCAGTTGGAATGTCACTTGACGAAGGTGATGGCATGCCGTCAGCAAACGTCCGCTCATTACGGGACCGACGCCGCGCCGAGTTGATCTCGCAGATCCAGAACACCGCACACCAGCTTTTCGCCGAACGCGGATTCGCTGCCGTGACAACCGAGGACATCGCAGTCGCGGCCGGAATCTCCATCAGTACCTATTTCCGTTACGCACCCACCAAGGAAGACCTGCTTGTCGCACCGGTCCGGCAAACGGTCGCCCAACTCGTTAGTGCCTACGCCGCCCAGCCGTCGGACCAATCAGCAGTCCAGGCTCTGATTGAGTTGTTTGTCGAAACCGCTTGGAACAAAACAAATCAGGACCTGCACTACTGGCGACAAGCCATCCGCACCGCCCCCCACCTACTGCGCGAATCGGCGCTGATCAGCGAGAACGATAACCACCGGTTCATCGAACTGGTGGCTGCACGTATGGACGTCGACGCGGGAACCGACATCCGCCCCTCGCTGCTGGTCCACACAGGTTTGGCCACTGCACAATTCATACTCCGGCGCTGGCTTAGCACGGACACCAAAACGAGTCCATCACTTCACATTCAACTGGAACAAGCCTTGACAATCACACTAGCCGGATTCGACTGATCGCGGACCGCGATGAATCACGTCAACGTGGACGTACTCACCTCGAAAAAAATGTGCCGCAAGCCGACTGATCCTCGAGCGACCAAACGCCAAGGCCCTGCCGGCCGCGGTGCGCGACGTATTCTGCGACAAGGCCCTGAGCCAGCGCTGCACCTGCGCAGGCATTGCATACCGCCAAGCACACCCGTCACCCGGCCGAGTTGCGCTATACGGCAGCGAACGCGGCCGCGGTCACTACTCTCCGGCTCGCCTTCCAAGGGTCCTACTACCGCGATGCCCTGAATGCCTATCGTCGGCGTTCAAGTCGCGGCCGCGTCGAATGACTTGGAGGCAGACGACCCGCTGGCGACGCACCGGCCCTGGAGGTTGCGTTGGGGCACCGTTCACCGCGCGCCGTCCACACCGTGCGCCGCACGGTCGGCAGCGCCTAGCATCCGGCCGCGCCACCGACAGCGCGGATGCCACCCTCAACACCGCATGTAACGCGCTGACTTTGGCGCGCCGGCAGTTCAGCGACCGTCGTAGCGTTTCACTCCGGCTCTGCATCTGAGCTGGCGCCGCGACAGTTTGTTGGTGTTCGTGACGACGCTGCTCGGCCAGGTGAGAGATCTCGAAGAATACCGTTCTGCTCCCGCCCGTCGATAGCTGGCCCGCCGCCCAAGTCGGACTGACCGGACCCCGTGAAATGATCCATGGATCAACAGATCGGAGTCAGGCCGAGACCACAACGGACGCTGGGGCATCCACAATTTTGAAAGTTCACGCTCAACACTGCACCTTGTCGCCTTTGGTGCTGTGTCTCGCGAATGTACGTGCCAGATTCAGCTTTCGGGTTGATGTTCACTATCACCGAACTATACGAGGCAACTGACGATTTCCTCTACCACTTTGTCCAACACCACCCCGCGTCTACATTTGTCGTCACCGCCGGCTTCCCAGTTCTCCTGATCGACAACGTAATTCGTCATACCCACCCGCGCCATTGACCATGTCCGCCAGCACCAACACTTCTCAACCACGCCACGCACCACACACCTCTTGCATTAAGGTCACAGTTTCCTAAGAACCGCCCGATCTTTGTAGGACAAATCGGCGGTGTCGTCTCTAACGTGCGCCTCGAAAGGGATTGCACTGCAGTGACGATGACCACCCACAAGCTTACCGCCGGCGACGGTTACCAGTACCTGATCCGGCAAGTCGCTGCTGTCGACACCACCGCGCGTGGCCGGGCCCCGCTGATCGACTACTACTCGGCCAAAGGCGAATCTCCGGGCCGATGGGTGGGATCGGGTCTGGCATCGCTGTCTTCGACACGGGCTCGCTCGGTGCCCCCCGAAGACTTGGCGAAAGTGTGGGCCGTACCGGTTGATTCGCCGGTCACCGAGGCCCAAATGAAGGCTCTGTTCGGGGAAGGTTTGCACCCCAACGCCGATGAGATCACCAAGTATGTCGCCGAACGTGGCGTGCACGGCCTCGCGGCCGCCGAAGCCGCCAAACTGGGCCGCAAGTTCCATATCCGCGACGGCGAAACCACCTTCGCCCGCGCCCTGGCAGTGGCCTACCGCGACCACAACGAAGAAGCCGGCCTGCACCGGAACGCGCCCATCGACGCGCCGACGCGCGCCGCGATCCGCACCGCGCTCGCGCGCAGAATGTTCGCCGAGCAGTACGGCCGCGCGCCCGCCGACGACCGCGAACTCAGCGGATTCATCGCGCGCGAAACCCGCGCACGCACCACCGCGGTCGCCGGCTACGACTTGACGTTCTCGCCCGTGAAATCGGTGTCGACGCTGTGGGCGATCGCACCGCTCGCCGTCGCAAAAGTGGTGGAGGAATGTCACGACGCAGCGGTCGGTGATGCGCTCGCGTGGCTAGAAACTCACGCCGCGTTCACCCGTTCAGGTAAGGATGGTGTCGCCCAGGTCGACACCACCGGTCTACTCGGGGCGGCGTTCACCCACCGTGATTCACGCGCCGGCGATCCTGATCTGCACACCCATGTCGCGATCTCCAACAAGGTCGCCACTGTAGGAGCCGACGGTGTGCTGCGTTGGCTGGCCGTTGACGGGCAGCCTGTGCACCAGTTCACCGTGGCCGCCTCCGAGCTCTACAACACACGCCTGGAAGCCCACCTTGGACAGCGACTGCAGCTGCGGTTCGCTGATGTTGTCGGCGAGGGCCGCGGCAAGAGGCCAGTGCGCGAAATCGTGGGAATCTCAGTCGAGCTGATGTCCGCGTGGTCGTCGCGGCGGCTGGCGATCGAAGCCCGCACCGCCGATCTGGCCAAGCAGTTTCAAGCCACCCACGGCCGCGAACCGACCCACGTGGAAACCATCGCGTTGGCTCAACAAGCGACCCTGGAGACCCGCGAAGCCAAACACGAACCCCGATCATTAGCCGAGCAGCGCCAGACCTGGCGCGGCCAAGCGATCGAGGTGCTCGGCGGTGTGCGGGAGCTGACCGCGATGCTGGGCACGGTCTTATCCGCGTCCGCGCCGGCGCCCCAGATCGATGCCGTTGATGACGACTGGATCGCCTCACACGCTGCCCAAGCCATCACCACGGTGGCTCACTCGCGGGCAACTTGGCAACGCCACCACGTGTTAGCCCAAGCGCAGCGCCTCGTTCGTGGCAGCGGGCATGCCGCCGACGAGACGCTGGCCGACAAGATCACCGAGGCTGCCTTAGCCGAGCCGCTGTCGGTGGCCCACATCGACATCGACGACGGCGAAATGGGAGAACCTGCACAGCTGCGCCGCCGCGATGGAACCAGCGTCCACAGCCGCCACGGCAGCGCAACCTATACCTCTCACGAGCTGCTGGCCGCTGAGCGACGCATCCTTGCTGCTGCCCTCCAACGCGGCGGGCGCACGGTCGAGGACATCGATATCGAGCTGGCGCTGGCCGACTCGGCCGCACGCGGTAAACAACTCAACGAGGGCCAGGTCGCCCTGGTCCGCGAAATGGCAAGCGGTGGGCGCCGAGTGGCGTTAGCGCTGGCCCCTGCCGGCACCGGCAAGACAACGGCGATGGCCGCGCTGTCGCATGCATGGCGCTCCTCGGGAGGGACCATCATCGGTTTAGCCCCCACCGCGGCGGCAGCCATCGAACTGGGCGAGGATCTGTCGGCCCCGACCGACACCGTCGCCAAATACGTGTGGTCGGCCGACCCGGCAAGCGCGTCGAGTCGCTCTGCCCCACCGCCATGGTTCACCACGGTCGGACCCGACACGCTGATCATCATCGACGAGGCAGGCAAAGCCGGAACGCTCGAACTTGATGCGGTGATCACCCACGCCCTAGCCCGCGGCGCCAGCATCCGGCTGGTCGGCGATGACTGCCAACTCGCGTCGATCTCCGCCGGCGGTGTGCTACGCGACATCGCCCACGAGACCGATTCCCTGACGCTGTCTCAGCTGGTTCGCTTTGGCTCCACCGCCGAAAGCGCAGCCACCCTGGCAATCCGCAGAGGAGACCCCTCTGGACTCGGGTTCTACATCGACCACCAGCGTGTGCACGTCGGTGCCGATCAGACCGCAGCCGACATGGCCTACACCGCATGGGCCGCCGACCTCGACGCCGGCCGCGATGCCATCCTGTTAGCCCCCACCAACGACATCGTCGATACCCTCAACGCCCGCGCCCGCCTCGATCGCCTCGCCGCGGCCGACCCGAAAACCCTCCGCGGCCACGAAATCACCCTTTCCGACCGGCTCACCGCCTCCCCCGGCGACCTTATTCGTACCCGCCGCAATGCGCGCTGGCTCCGCCTAAGCCCCACCGATTACGTGCGAAACGGCTACCGCTTCCAAATCCTGGAAACGCACCAAAACGGCAGCATCAAAGCCCGCCACCTTGGCAGCGGTCAAACAATGCGCCTACCCACCCACTACGTCAAAAAACACGTCACCCTCGGCTATGCAGCCACCATTGACTCCGCACAAGGACTCACCGCCGGACACGCCTGCCACATCGTGGGCGCCGGCAATCTCACCCGCCAACTGCTGTACGTCGCATTAACTCGCGGCCGGATCGAAAACCACATCTATCTATCCACCGCGGAATCCGACCCGCACCGGGTGTTGTCCCCCAAAGCAACTCACCCCGAAACGGCCGTCGATGTCCTGACCAAAACACTGGCCCGCGACGGCGCACAAGTCTCGGCCACCAGCGCCGCACGCCAAGCCCGCGACCCCTTCCTGCGGTTGGGCGCGGCCGCGGCGATGTACTACAACGCGTTGGGCGAGGCAGCCCAAGCCCTGGCTTCCCCGGCCCTGCTGGCCCAACTGCACATCACCGCCGATCAGCTCTACCCAGGTTTGACCCGCGCCGAAGCATGGCCAGTGCTCTGCAAACACTTGGCCCTCATCGCGGCCGACGGGCGCGACCCGATCGCCACACTGACCGAGGCCGCCAACATAGGCGAGCTTTTCAGCGCCCACGATCCCGCCGCCGTGATCGACTGGCGCATCGACCCCACCGGCGGACACTCAGCCGGTATCGGGCCGCTGCGCTGGCTGCCCGCCACCCCCACATTGCTGGCCAACGACCCGGCATGGGAGAACTGCCTGACCGGCCGCGCCGCGCTGGTTGTCGAGCTTGCCGAGCAGATCCGCGAAACCGTCACCCACCAATGGACACCGGCCACGGCACCGGCCTGGGCCAAACCCGTGCTGGCCGCTAACCCCGAACTCGCCGCCGAAATCGCGGTCTTCCGCGCCGCCCACAACGTGGTTCCCGAAGACACCACCCTGCTCGGCCCACCCCAATACGCCGTGCGCGCCCGCACCATCCAAAAACTGCTCGAAAACCGTGCCCAAGCGGTGGTGCGCACCCAGAACCCCCGCAGCCGCCGCTTTGAGCAGCTGATCGACTCCATCGATCCCCGCATCCGCGCCGACGGCTACTGGCCACAACTAGCCGCCCAGCTCGCCCAAGCCGCCACCAGCCGACCCGACCTGCCTGCCCTCGTTCGCGCGGCCGCCACCGAACGTCCGCTACCCGACGAGCTGCCCGCCGCCGCGCTGTGGTGGCGTCTTGCCGCCGAACTCACCCCCACGGCCACCGTCGACACCCCCCATACCGGCCTGCGCCCGGCCTGGATCACTGACTTGCACAACGTCTTTGGGTCAGCAGCCGCTGAATCCATCGTCGCCGATCCCGCCTGGCCCGGCCTCGTCTCGGCAGTCAACGCCACCGACCCCACCCGCTGGACCCCGGCCGACCTGCTTCACGTCGCCGCCGAACACCTTGCCGACCTCGACCCCGATCACACCATCCCCGCCTACCAATACGCCCGCGCCATCACCTACACCGTCGACCTGATCGGCGGCCACCACGACCACGCCGACCACCCACTACCCGAACAACCCCCACTGCACCCCGAGGAAGAAGAACAGCTTCCACCCGACCCCCACACGCCCAGGATCGACATGCCCGCCACCGAAACATCCACGCAACCGTGGCACCCCGAACTCGTTGAGCCCGACCCGATCAACACCCCGCTCGAGACCGCCGACGAACTCGCCGGCCTCGAATTCGCCGACCTCCCCCGGCGCCGCGCAGCACCCCCGCCACTGCCAGCCGCCCTCCTCGACCTCACCACCTTGCGCACCCAATACCAGCAGGCGCTGGCCGACCATCAGGCCCTGCATGCCCGCGCCGCAATTGGTGATGGACCCGCAATGCGCCAAGCCACCCCGCACATCCGCGAACTACGCCAGCGCGCTGACGCCGACCGCCCCTACTTGATCGCCGTCCACGACGTCACCGCCGAATGGGCCTACGCCGAAGCCGAATACGAGGCAGCGCTCAGCGATGTCGACTGGGCACGTGACCAGCTCAACGAGCTGCAGTCACAAGCCGACGTCGACCCACTCGACATCGCCTCAGCCAAACTCGATGTCCAACTGCGTCTCATGGCACTACCCGACACCGCGCCCGCTGAGCGCTATCAGGCCGCGCTTCACGAAGCACTCGCGGCGCGTGCACAAGCCGCCGGCGGTGCAGACCGCATCATCAGCGGTGACGACGTCGACAACATCATCGCCGAAGCACGATCCGAAGACGATCGCGCCGACCTCGTGGCCCGCCGCCACTGCAGCCAGCTCCGCCGAGACCTCGACCGCGCAGAACTAGCCGCCGCCGCCGCGTTCGCGGCCGCCGAAACCCGTTCAGCCGAGCACATCACCGCCCAACTCGACCAACTGGCCACCGAGCTACGCGTGCTCGAAGCCGCCAGCCGCTTCCAACCGCACCGCCCCTTCAGCCTTGCCACCAGCGCCGCCGCCGACCTCTCCCCCGCCGCAGCCGCCGCCATCACCAGCACCGCAAGGCTGCCCTTTGCCGTCACGGTCGTGCACGCCCAACCCTCCGCCGAGCGCCGGGCCGCCCTACACACTCTGCACAGCGCGGCCGCAGCCTCCGAACGAAAGATCCTGTGGTGCAGCCCCACCCGCGAACAATCCGAGAGCGCCGTCGCCGACGAGCTCGCCGACACCGCTGCCACCATCACCGAAGCCCACGCCACCATCACCAGCAAGCAGTCGCAATCGCAGTTACCCCCTGGCGGCCTCATCATCATCGACGACGCCGCCAACGCAGACCCCGCAATAATCGCCGACCTCGCCGAACACGCCGCGGGCAGCCAGTCCGGCCTCATCCTGCTCGACACCACCGGCCAAACGTGGCCACCCAAGCCTGCCCAGCGGCTCCTGCAGATCCTCGGCACCGAATTACCCTGGACCACAACCATCAACGCACCCCCAACATCGGCTGTCATCAATCGCGTAACCCCCGACCTCGACCCGGCGCTCACCCAGGCGCGGCGCCTGCACCCAGCCGTGCTCGGTGAACAGCTGCGCGACAGCCTCAAACGCGCAGACCAGCTCCAGACCACCATCCATGCCGCTTACCAACGCCACCTCGAGGCCACCTGGCTCCGCGAGCGCGGCCACCGCGCAGAGCAACGAACCCCAGAAGTCGGGCTCACGGATCCCGACTAGAACTAACGACGACTTGTCGGTATGGGAACGTATGTTCGATCAGTGCCATCTTCACTCCTGGACGGTCCTCGGGCGAGGCTCTCAAAGATGTCCAGGAGTGAGGCTATGATGATCAGCGATCAGCGAGAGGAGCGCCACATGCGAGCCGAATGGCGCGCGGGGAATTGCGTCTACCTCGACTACAACGCGACGGCCCCCTTGCGTCCGGCGGCGCTTGAAGCGATGCTGCCGCATCTGCACGGGGTGGGCAACGCTTCTAGCGTGCATGCGTATGGCCGGTCCGCTTCGGATGCAGTCCGTACGGCGCGCCAACGCATCGCACACCTAATTGGTTGTTCGCCAGGTGAGGTCGTGTTCACGTCGGGCGCGACCGAAGCTAACAACTTGGCGTTGGGGGCTGCAGCATCTCGCCGCGGCACCACGGTGACGACGCCTGTGGAACATCCCTCCGTGCTTGTGGCTTCACGCGCCTTCGCCGACATATCCGGTGGGACAGTCACCATGCTGATTGTGAACCGAGAAGGCCTGACTGACCCCGATGAACTTAGCGCCATCCTATCGAGGCGGGATGTCAACATCGTGTCAGTCATGGCAGCAAACAACGAGACCGGGGTCCTGAGCGACCTTGCTGGCTTCGCCGAGGTTTGCCGCGGCGAGGGGGTACTTCTGCATACTGACGCAACCCAGATGGTCGGCCGGTTGCCAATCAATGTCACCGACCTCGATGTCGACTTGTTGTCCTTGTCGGCGCACAAGTTCGGTGGCCCTCAGGGAGTTGGCGCATTGTTCATTCGACGTGACGCCGATATTCCGTTTCGCCCTGCCGTCTTCGGTGGCGGTCAAGAAGGCGGTTGGCGCGCGGGAACTTTGAATGTGGCCGGCATCGTCGGTGCTGGGGCCGCCGCCGCCGCGACTGGTGCTGCGATGACAGAGGAAGCTCGCCGGGTCAAGCGCCTGCGCGACCGGTTTGAGGCAGCCGTCCTCGACTCTGTGGCCGGCGTCGAGGTCAACGGGCACCCGACCAAGCGGCTGCCAGGGGTCAGCAACCTGATGTTTCCCGGTCTGCCAGCGGACGCGATGCTCTCCGCGATGACATCGATCGCGGCGTCGGATGGCAGTGCCTGCTCCGCAGGTGCGCAGGGGCCGAGTCACGTCTTGACCGCCATGGGCCGCACGCGCGACGAAGCAGATTGCTCAATCAGATTCTCACTTGGATACGCCACCACAGAACAAGAGATCGAGATCGCCATCGCCGCAGTATCGTCCGCCGCGCGCCAAATACGCATTGCGCTGCGCGGCGAATCTCCTAACCGCTCTCGTCTACTCGCAAACCACCGGACGACAAGCACTTTCGTGAGCTCGGGGGGCACTCCTTGATCGAAATTCAACTTAGGGACGTGGCCAACCCTCGGTTCGCCCGCCATGAAACATTCGCGCCCCGTTTCGGCTGGCTGCACAAGGGTTTCCGCGCCGTCACCACGGACTCAGAGGTCTTCCTCCGGGAGGATGCTCCCGTTGTTCTCGGCGTCGGCAAGAACATGGTCAGTGCGATTCGATACTGGTCTAACGCTTTCAAGCTGACCGTCGAGCGTCCCAAAGGGGGGAGTTCACGTGCAAATGTCTCGCTACCAACCTGGCGGGCAGTGTGGTTGCTCGACGAGAACGGCGCGGACCCGTACCTAGAAGACCCCGCTAGCCTCTGGCTGCTGCATTGGTGGCTGTTGTCGGTGCAGGAGGGAACGCGCTGTGAAGCACCAACCTGGTGGGTTGCTTTTCACGGACTCTCGACTTCTCGCTTCACCGAGGAGCAGCTGGCCGACCACGTCCTTCGACACGTCGGACGATGCGGATGGGAACCTCCGGTACAAGCGTCAGTCGCTCGAGACGTCGACTGCGTTACCAAAATGTACGCACCACGCAAAGCCGCCACCGGGTCGCCAGGGAGTTTCGAGGATCTCCTGGACTGCCCGTTCCGTGAACTGGGTCTCTTGGAATCGGTAGCCGACTCGTCGCAGAAAACCCGTATCTGGCGGTTCACCGACGTAGCCCGCACCAGCCTGCCGCCACGCGTGATCGCCTACACCTGTTTGGACTACGCGGCGACAGCTGCAGAAGGCGCCGGATCCGTCTCCCTGGCTCGTTTGGCAAATGAGCCAGGAAGCCCTGGTCGCGGTTTTCACCTGCGAGAGGCGGATCTGTCGGTCGCACTAGCTGAGGTCTGCGACGCGCACCCCGGACTTCAGATGACCGAGGCAGCAGGCCACCGAAGCCTCGTGTTCAGAGAGGACCCTGCCACGATCGGTTGGGACGTCCTCGACGGCCACTACCACACCGGCCGCACCCCTTGGCGCACGACAAAGACGGCGTGGGGCAACGCGTACGAGATCCGCGGCGCTGAGCCGGTTTACGCGGAACCAACCAGCAAAACGTGGGCCGTAGGTGCGTCTGCATGAGCCCCCAGCAGGCAACACGACGTACCACATCTCCAACCGAGAAGATCACCGTGACCGCCTCGTCGTTGCGGTCGACGAACCTCGAACGCGATATCAACAACGACCCACTCCCGCCCCTGATGTTCGGACGCAGAGCACACGAAACCCTGCAGCGCATCGGCCGCGCACTCACCGACCAGACGCGGACCCGGGCATGGTCAGTGACCGGACCGTATGGTTCCGGCAAGTCGACTCTTGCGCTCCTGCTCGAAGCGCTCCTTGGGCCCGATGGCAACCGCCGCGCACAGGCGCTGCAATATGTTTCGGCCACCGACCGTGAACTCGCCGAGCAGTTCAGCAGAGCATCGTCGGATGCGACACCCGACGGCTTCCTCAGCGCGGTGGCGACGGCTCGGCGCGAACCCCTCGGCGCAACGATCGGCCGCGCCTTATCCAACGCCGCAACCAGACGGTGGGCTCGTCAGGCTCCAAAGAATGTCCGCGACGTTCTCGCACCGATCGAAGCCGGGGCCGCCTCGAACAGCCAAACACTCAAGGCTATCCGCACGCTGTGCACGTATTCGCCGATCCTCCTCGTCATCGACGAATTCGGAAAGACCCTCGAATACTTGGGCGGACAACGTACCTCGCCAGCCTACAGCGATGACGATCTGTTCCTGCTGCAGGAACTCGCCGAAGCAAGCGCCGGCACCAACGGCCTGCCGGTTTTTCTCCTGACATTGCAACACATGTCATTCCTGGACTACGCCGCACATTCGACGCAGTTGCAGCGCCGTGAATGGGTAAAGATTCAAGGCCGTTTCGACGACATCACGATGACCACTGACGTGGACGACGCCGTTCGGCTCATCGCTCGGTCGATTGACCAAACCAAGGTGTCTCGAACCCACCGCCGCCGGATTGCTTCCTACGCCGACACCATGGCCCGCAACTGGACGGAACACGGGCTCAACTGCGTGCTGACTAGCGACTCCCCTCTCTTCGCCGCGCTTTATCCATTGCATCCGCTGGTCGCGGTCTCGGCACCGCTGCTCGCCGCCCAGATCGGCCAGAATGACAGAACTCTCGTCGGCTTTCTCGCGAGCGACGAACCGCACACCATCCACAGCTTCCTCGCAACGCCTCCGGCCGACGAGCCATCCAGCCAGATGCCGGCAGTCCGCCTACCCCAACTCTACGATTATTTCCTGAAGTCCAGCAGGACAATGGTTTTCGCCTCATCATCGGCCAGTCGATGGATCGAGATAGACACCCGCATCGGGGAAGCACACGGGCTGCCCGACAGTGATCTCGACATCATCAAGACGATCGGTCTCCTCAACTTGATCGACTCGGCAGGTGTACTTCGCGCCAGCCTCGACCTTATCCACTTCGCGCTCTCCGATGGTCCCGGGGCAGCGGCACGAGATCACCTTCGAAGCCAGCTCGACTCGCTCATCGAGCGCGGATTCCTCGTCTACCGCGACTTCAACGACGAGTACCGAGTCTGGTGGGGCAGTGATACCGACATCCGCGCCCAAATCGATAACATCCGTCTGCGGTGCGACGATTCCGGAGTCATTGAGCTAGTGCGGAACCACCTGCCTCCCGCCATCGTCGCTGGCCAACATAGTCAGCTGACCGGTATGCTGCGGCATTTCGTAACCGCGGTCTCCGCGACCGGCGATGAAATCGTCGGTCCTGACATCGACTCCGGCACCGACGGTTTGCTGCTCTTCCACGTCGGTCCGTGCTCTCAGCTTCCGGTCGTCCAAACAAAGCTACCGGTTGCCGTCGGCACATCGGATGCCTCCGCCGCGGTACTCGATGCCGGGCGGGAAGTGTACGCACTCAGTGAATTGAGCCGTGATCACGCGATGGACTCCGTCGCGCGTCGCGAAGTCGTCGAACGTCTGAGCCAAGCAACCAGCAAGCTCGCGGCGACGCTTGCAGACGTGTTCCGGCCAGCACGCGTGGGCACCGAATGGCGCCTCATTGCCGCCGAACAAGATCACGCCGACGGCTGGCGATCCAGATTGTTGGATGCTCGCAGCATGGCCGGTGTCGTATCCGAGGCCTGTCGGCTGACGTTCAGGCACACCCCCCAGATCCGGAACGAAATGCTTGGTCGCCACCAACTCACCAGTCAGGGCGCCAAGGCACGTCGTGAGCTGATGACCCGCATGGTTGAACAGGCCAGCGACGAGCATCTCGGCATTTGCGGATTCGGGCCCGACCGCGCAATGTACGGCGGCGTCCTCGAATACCTCGGTCTGCACCGCGGCCCAACCGAAGCCGGTATCTACGAACTCGCAGCGCCTTCCGAACAGAGCTCGCTCCACCCGGCATGGCATGCACTTACCGAACAATTGCACTGTGCCGAGCAGCAGATGCCGCTCACAGACGTGTTCGCTAAGCTCGTCGCGCCCCCCTACGGCGTCAAGATGGGCGTCGCGCCCGTAATCGTGCTGGCCGCACTCATTGTGTACTGCGATGAGATCGCATTGTTCGAAGAAGGTACCTATCAACCGCGACTCACCGCCGACGTCGTCGAACGCCTGACAAAGAGCCCGCAGCGATTCACAGTCAAGTCGGTCGGTGCGTTCAACGGACAACGTCGCAAGGTTCTCGAACTGCTCGCCAAACAGTTCACCGACCCGGGCATTCCACCGAGGGCCATCCGGAATCGAAATGGCCTGCTGCTCCGCGTCGCAGAGGCGCTACTCGACCGCGTCCGCACTCTGAATCGCCACGCGCGGCAAACTACTCACCTCAGCCGTGATTCGATCGCCGTCCGCACGGCTCTGCTGAATGCGCGAGATCCTGCTGACCTCATATTTCGCGAACTGCCACACGCACTAGGTATCAAGGGTGTATCGCGGTCTAAAACGATCGACGCGGCGGCGGCACGGGACTACGCGGCACGCCTTGCCAAAGCAGTCGAGGAAATCATCAGCGCCGAGTCGCGTCTCAGAATCGACACCATCAACCACATCGCCGCTGCGTTCCGGCTTCCGCCAGATCTTGCAGACCTCCGCAGAGACCTCGCTGCTCGATGCCGTGGCTTCGCAGGCGCCTTACTCGAACCCCGAATCAAAGGCCTGGTTTCACTTGCATTCAATGATCAACTGTCGGACGACGAATGGCTTGACCCGTTCGTGATTCGAATCGCCGGTGCCGCAATGAGCGACTGGAACGACGCCGCCGCTGAGGACTTCCCCCGGCAGTTGATAGAGACGTCGCGGGCCCTCGACCGAATCAGCTACCTATACCAATCGGCACAGCTCGACGCCGACGCACAGCCCTTCACCGCGGAACTACTCACCTTGACGACGCCTGATGGTCAAGAGGAGCGAACAATGATCTACACACCCTTGGATGCGCATCGAGCTGCATCGGATCTCGCGAAAACTGCACTCGCTGACGCCGAAACCAAGCTCGGGCCAGACGGGGCACGCATCCTGCTCTCGGCGATCACACGCGAGCTACTGGGGCGCCCCGAAATCCCGACCACTGCAAGCAATTCCGTGGCCAATGATGTGCTGGAGGCAGTGACATGACCGATCCGTCTGCGAATGATCCCGCGGGCGACACGCGACACGTTCTCGGTATCTCCGGGGGAAAAGACTCATCGGCACTGGCGATCTACATGCGAGACCGGGTTGCGGAAATGGAGTACTTCTTCTGCGACACCGGCGCCGAGTTGCCGGAGACCTACGAGTACCTCAATAAGCTGGAAGCCGCCCTCGGCAAGCCAATTGCCCGGCTCAACGCCGACCGCGACTTCGACCATTGGCTGCAGATCTACCAGGGCACCCTCCCCAGCCCTAACATGCGCTGGTGCACGAAAAACCTCAAAATCAAGCCCCTCGAAGACTGGCTTGGCGACGATCGTGCCATCTCGTACGTTGCTATCCGCGCCGACGAGAACCGACTCGGATACATCAGCACCAAGCCCAACATTTCTGCCGTCTTTCCCTTCCGGGACGAGGGCATCGACAAGGCCGGTGTCATGAGGATCCTCGACGAGGCGGGCATCGGGCTGCCTGCCTACTACGAATGGCGGACGCGTTCCGGGTGCTACTTCTGCTTCTTCCAGCGAAAGAACGAATGGGTCGGTCTAGCTGATCGGCATCCGGAGCTGTTCGACCGCGCGATCGCGTACGAGGACAAAGTCAAGTATGAATCGACCGCCATGCAAGAGCGCGGATACACCTGGTCGCAAAACGAATCACTGCGAGAACTCTTGGCGCGGCGGGCAGACATCGAAGAAAAACACCGGATCGCACTCCAAAGGGCTGCGCGGCGGGTCAAACCGAACCAGCCGCTCATCGAGGTGCTATCGAACGCCCTCGATGACGACGACGACGAAGCCGGCTGCAGCATCTGCCACCTGTGACGTGCTCGACATTCGTCTACGCCTGGCGGTGTTCGGGCCCCAACCTGATCTCCCATGCCCCCACAGCAACAGAATGCACCTGTTCGAAATGCTCAAGCCAGCTAGCGAGATTCTGGGCTACTCGGGACGCGCGATCGTCTGCTAAGCCATGGTTTTGGGCGATGTGGCGCTGGAGTTCAACGCTACCCAACCTTCCCTGACTAAAGAGCGACTCAAGCATTGGCGTCGAGCGAAGTTGCTGTCTCACTGCGGAATTGAAGTCCGTCTCATCTAATCCCAGCGGGATGTCGAGCGTCGATAGGTCCGTCACAAGTCCCGCAGCGACATCGCTTGGATATTTTGACATCTGGCCTCGATAGGCTCCGTAGAGAAGCTTTGGTGATCGTGTCACGGGCAGGAATGGGGGATGGTGATCAGTGGACACCGCGAGCTGCTTGACGAAGTCCGGCGCTGTCGCGCAGAGCATGTTCGCTTGCTCACGGATCTGCTCAGCGAGTTCGTTGGTTGCCGGAACGGCGTGACTCACGCGATGAAGCAAACGTGTGATTTCCTCGTTGGATGAAGAAATCTCTACCAGTATCTCAAGGTTCTCAGGCTGAACCAGGCCGGTTGCACGGCCGGTGAGATTCGCCGACCCAACCAGCGAAACATCGTCTACGAGAATCAGTTTCGCATGGAGCGCGTGATAGATGCTAACAGTGCATCGACCACCATCTCGGTCGGCGGCTTGGACTATTTCCGGATCAGAAACTCCCGCCGCGACTTCGGCAACTGACCAGCGGGTCACGCATGATACATCGCGGACCGAGTCGGGGATGGCCCCCAAAGCCGCCGCGAACACATCGAGCTTAATGAACGGCGCGATGAGCACCACTCGACTGCGAGCACCGGATAACAAGGCCTGTATCTGGCTCCACACATGCGCGGATGCGTCGTTCACTAATCGGCCTCGGTGTCGAGGAAGTCACGGGCGTAGCGGCCCCAATCCTGGCGCGCCTCAACAATCCGCTGGCGCAGCCTGTCCGATGGTGATTCGTCTTCGTAACGCGCCCACGAGAACAGCAGCAGTCTGAATGTGTTCGCAGCCCGGCGCAGCCGCTCTCGCAGCTCATCGGCGTCGGCAGCCTCAGGTACGTCATCGATCACCGCCATGAGCTCGTTATGCACCGGATGATTCATGTTGAAGTTCACCTGGAGCATCCCGGCCATGAGATCGATGCTGAAGAAGGCAGGGCTGTCGGAGTGGGCAGAGAGCCAGCGAACCTTCCAATTGTGCTCGATCGCTTCGTCGACGAGCGACCGCGCATCCTCCCGTTCGACCTGGTGTTCCTCGACGAGGTTGTCGATCTCCTCCTGGCGCCGTTCCTCTGGCGTCGTTTGTTCACCGAGCTTGTCCGTGGTCCCTGTGTGACCCTCCTCTCGACGCCGGTCCACCACATTGCTTGCCTGCTCGGTCGCATCGTCACCCTCGTGGCGCTTGTTGCCCTTCCGTGAACCCTCTCGCTGCGCCGCAAGCCGACGCCGCATCTTGCTCCGAATCGTCTTGAGATAGTCGGCCAACTCAAGTAACGCCAAGCGCGGGTCCCCGTCAGCTGCCATCCGGTCCTTCATCGCCTTGGGGGTTTCGCCGTCGATTGTCTCGGCGTCCATGTCGAGTCGTGCCAATTGCGAGAAGATCATGGCGTTTTGCTTGTTGTTCGTCACCCCAAAGACATGGTCCAGATCAGAGGTGAAGGCGACCTCGATACCCCACCAGCGTTCGACTGGGTCATAGCCGATGGCCCATGTCGAGTCGAGATCGAGTTCGCGTCCCTCACGAACCAGCGATATGCCGACGTTGCGTGCCGCATGCTTTCCCCACTTCTGATGACCCGGCTCGACCGTGGGCCGAGCATCATCAGGCCATGGATGCCCCTCGATGTCCCAACGCCGCGCTTCTGGCCGGGCGATGGAAGCCCGGATGGTCACCTCGTGTGTCATGCCATCAATTTTGATCGGATACCGGAGTTCCCCGGGTGGGCCAGCCTCCCCAAGGGGGTATGGCTGGAACATTGGGGTGTTGGCGAAAGGATCAGGTGTCTGCGACGGTGCCATCAAGTAGAGGGGGTCGTTCGGGCGGGTGTCACGAACCCCCTCCAACGTGGCGCCGTCGCGCACTGGCACGAGACGAATACTTACCTTGCCCGACGCGATCCAGTGGCGGTAGATGCGGCCGATCAGCTCCTCGGTATTGCGAAGGGTTGCGGCCGCCCCGAACCATTGCACTCGGTCAAGCTGCGTCCACACAACCAGAGTGCCTGTGTCAGATACAGCCTCACTGAGGTCCATCCACTGCCCGGGTACCGGAGCATGCTTCGGTTCAGGCACTTCGGTGAGTCCGTCATGGATCTCGTCAAGGGAGAGATAGGTATGAAGCGCATTCGCTGGACCAGCCGTCCATGACCACACTTCGACCTTTCGACACTGCGACAGACTGGAATTCGGGAGCCCAATGCCGAACCTTCCCATTCGTCGTGGCTGAACCCCTTTTCCATCGCCGAAACGCAACGCCCGTCGTAAGAGGTCAGCGTCCATCCCTGTGCCGTTGTCCAACACCGCGATCGTGTCAACCCGAGCGCGCACCTGAGCACCCCGGTCCGTCTTCGACTCGCAGGCAAAGACCTCAACTTCTCGTGCGTTGGCGTCGATGCTGTTGTCGATCAGTTCGGCAAGCGCGTACGCGGTATTTTTGTACCCGCTGTCGCGCATTGCTTTTACAGTGAGCTCGGGGCTCACGATCTGGTAGCTCTGGATCAACGGCTCTTCCATACGTCCTCCCAGTTAGTGAATGCCTCTGCAACGTCGCCGAAACCGGGCAACGCCGTATTGACGACGGTGACGATCTCGCAGGTGGCAGTTCCCCCGGCTTTGGGCCCCCGCAAAACCCGACCAACCATCTGGCTATACAGCACGAGCGATGCAGTCGGCCGCGCGATGACGGCCGCACTGGCAGCAGGTGCGTCGAATCCGGTGGTAAGGACTCCGTAATTGAACAACACCATCGGTCGCTGGGACACGCTGCTGAAGCGCCCTATTGCACGAGAACGCCGTCGTAAAGGCGACATCCCCGTGACGTAGTCTGCGTCAACTCCGAATGCCGACACGATCGACGCCAGCAACCGGCAATGCTCGACGGTTGCCGCGAAGACAAGAATTCGCCGATGCGACTTGGCGAGATCGAGCACGGTGTGCACGATTTGCAGATTCCATTGTTCGTCGCCGGCAAGCTCGGCGAGAATGTGTGCAGGAATGTCAAACGAATCCGACAGTGCAGCGCGATCTATCTCGGTCAGCTCGATACCGTGCTCCGCTGTGACAGTGCGAAATTCGGGGCGCGCAAGGTAGCCTTGCTCGATCAGGGCTGTGACGGGATTGTCGTATCCCTCGATCTCGAGAGTCACCTTCTGCCGTGCAAAATAATCGGCTAAGTGACCATCAGCGTCAATATCCGCCCACGTCCGACCAGGAGTGGCAGTCAAACCAAGCAGCCGCGCCTCGTGATGGACGGTCAGGTCATCGACCACGCGCTGGTATGTTCCGGCGATTGCATGGTGTGCCTCATCGAAAACGACATACCTCGTGTTGATCGCGAGGCGCGTCAGAAAGTCGGACGACGTTCGTAGCGTTGATGCCGCCTTTTCGAGACCAAGAAAAACTATCCCGTCTGCCAAGTTGACACTGTCGGCGGAAGCCGTTCCCCACATCCTTATGACCTCAACACGCCGATTGCCAAGTTGCCCCCATGCTTGGTCGAACTCGGATGCGGCCTGTTCCAGTAACTCTCGACCACGCGCAAGCCAAACAACAACTGTTGGTTCGGTGAGTCGGAGATAGTCGCAAACGAGGTTCATGGCCGTCCGGGTCTTCCCAACGCCCGTCGGCAGATGCAAGATCGCCCTCCTTGGCCCTTCCTCCATTAGGTGTCGGATCTGGTTCGCCGCGCGTCGCTGATGCGGGAAGAGGCCGTACTGGCCATCGACGCCGCGATGTTCGGGCGGTGGCGCTGGCGCTGGGTCGTCAATCACGCCGAAGAATTCACCTGCAACGCGACGCCGAGGGCTCGTCCACGCCAGCTGAAGCAATGCAGTGGTCGGGTCATCGGATTCTGGAAGGCCGAGACGGTCGGCTAGCTCGGACCGTTTTGCAACAGGTAGGTAGCCGAACAATCGCTCTCGATTCTCTGCCACGCAGAGAAGAGGCTCGACGTCAACAACAGCAGCGGCCACGGACCGTATGCGATCGTCTTCGGCTGGACCGTCAGCGAGCAGATCAAGCAGCCGGCACAGGCGGACGCCCAGCAGGTCGCGGGCATACTCGACAGGGGCATTCGAAAGGATGCTGGCGAACGGAAATCCTGGTGACCACACCATCATGCGGCCTTCGAGCAGAAGCTGATTGCCGCTACACGGGCGGCCCCTTGGGGACCTGCTTTCATCTGTGTGAGGCGTTCGTCGCTTCGATGTGGCCGCCGAACATTGTTCATGCGAGCCATCGATTCAGGTCCGACTGGCCGGATATGGTGTGAGCTGCCTCGGAAACTGTGCCTCTGTGTTCGCTGTCAGCTTCATGTACGGCAGCGCCGGCCTCGACCTCCCGGACGCCGCCGCCAGTCAGGGCATTCTGCATGATCAGGGCGGCGATGGTGCCGATGGAGACCGGGGCGAGAACCCAGGCGTCGACGCCGACATGGATCGACTTGGCGCGGAGTCGGATTGAATCGCGGGTGTGCCCATGCAATAGCCAGGCTCCCATGTCCGGCAGGCGCCACTGGTCGAAACTATTGTCGGATTCGACGTGATGGCCAAGTCCAGCATGCACGTAGGGGAAGTGTGACAGCAGCAGCGTGTGGCCGGCTAGCTTGCGCCTCGCGGACTGCTGCACGGAAGCGAACACCTCCAAGTAGGTCGGCAGCAGTTTGTGGGAGTCGGCATGCATGGGATGCATGCCGTCGTGATTACCGGCGATCAGATACTTCACCTCGTAGTTATCCGCGGCACCAAGACCCTGCTGCCCAGCGACCAAGCGATGCCCGATATGCAGGTCTGAGGTGTACCAGACCTGCACCCGGCGATGCTGTTGAGTCACATGCGCACCATTGTGCTGTAGCCCCTCATTCCGCAACCTTGACAACGCCGAAGCGTCTTCGCAATGGACTCGAGCACTTCGCCGGCTTGTGCGCCGTTCTTGGGCTCGTTTGCTGCTCCCGGAGATCATGCTGCCTTAGTTGATGGGAGAGTAGCCACCGCCATGTTCCGGTACTGCGACGAGCTCAGCGATGTTACGGAACGCTGACATCATCCCCGGGATTCATTTATCGCTGGGTCGGCGTGAATATGTCCATGTTTCTGCTGGTCAGAGCGTCGTTGCGATTGATAAAACGTGGCCGGCGTCAATCATGTGGGCGCTGATCGAGAACGGCTGCGTTCCCACCAATCGCACTCAGCGGCAATGTTTACCAGGTGAGCGGGATGAGTTTCTTGGTCCGGCGACTGTAGTCGCCGTATTCCGGTAAGGCTCGTTGTAGCAGGTTTTCTTCGGCGGTATGCGTCATTGTGGCCTACCACGATTCGTATTTTAGTGCGCACGGTGGTGGTTCAAGGAGCGACGAGCTCAAGGGCCGTCAGCACATCGGTGAGGGCAGCGTCCATATCTGCCAGAGTGATCGTGCTAATGCTGCTCAAGTCGGCCGTGAGCAAGTCCACCGCCGGATCCGCCGCGATGCGGGCCTTGGCTTTGCGGAGGGCTTGTTCAATGACGGTCCGGGCGAACCGGCCGTTAGCGGCGACATCGATGAGCATGTGTGGCCCACCGGGGCGTGTACTTGGCGTATTGCACAACCACTCGGCCGTGCTGGTGAAACGCGAAAGAGCGGAAGGTTCGACGGCCACATGAAACCGTGCTGCGAATAGCTCAGCGATCTTGACCAGGTCCTCTGTATCGCAGGAGGTGAATTCGAGCTGGAACGGGAATCGTGACCGCATACCCGGGTTAGCGCTCTTAAGCTGATTCATTGGCCGGGCGTAGCCGGCCATGGCGATCATGGTGTCGTGGCGATGGTCCTCGGCGAACTTCATGATGACGTCGAGAGCGATGCGGCCGAAATCCCGCTCGTTGTCGGCTACGTAGAGTTCGGGGGCCTCGTCGATGAACAGTGCACAGCCTCTTGCAGATTCCAGGACCCCCGATGTCTTCATTTCGGTGCCGCCAATGTGCTCGTGGACAAGATCCTTGCGGGAGACTTCGATGAATTCCGGTGACTCGAGGATGCCCAGTCCGAAATACATTTCGCAAATCAGCCGTGCTATAGAAGTTTTCGCGGTTCCTGGTGGGCCGACCAGTGTCATGTGCAAGGTATCGCGTTCACCGACCTGGACGCCGCGCTCGGCCATTTTCTGGTCGTACACCTTGACGAACTTGAGTTCCTTGACGTGCTCTTTGACGCGGCGAAGGCCGATGAATTCGTCGAGTTCGCGTTCGGCGCGCTCCAGCACACGTACAGCTTCTTTGCGCTGTTGGGCCTTGCGCAGGTCGGCCACGCTGGGTCCAGAGTCCGGGTCCCACCGATTGGACCGGGCTGCAATCACGTCCGCGGTGGTGACGGTGAGGCCGTAGCCCGGGTCATCGAGCGCGGCCGCGGCGTCTGGGCGCAGTTGACCGTCTACGCTGGCAGCGCTGAATTCTTTGCGGCCGGCGGCTTCGTCCCCCAAGGCGCGATGGCACAAACCGCGGTAGAGGGCCGCCTCGGCTAGTAGGTGCGAGGTATCGATGCCGCTTTGGTCGAGCTTGGCTTGTTCGACTTGTGTTGCGACGGAAGTCAAGGTGGCCAGCGCGGCGTCGAACTGTCCCAGCCCTGCTTGGGCGATGCCTTTGAGTAACCGTGTGGCGCACTCCACGATTCCACCGCTGCTCGATGAGGCCTGCGACGTCCAGGTCAACAAGTCGGGCCAGCGGCGAGTCAGGAAAAACATTGTGGCCCCGACGAATCGGTGTATCGGTGCTTGGCCGGGCTCAACCGTGAGGTCAACTTCGTCGAGAATTTTCTCCGCCGCGTCGTAGTCGCCTTGGCCAATGAGCGTCGCCGCGTAGGCGATGGTGATCCCGGTCGGAGTGTGTGGATATAGATCAATGAGAAATGGCGTAGACACCGTTGGCGCTAACGCCGAATCTGCCAGGCCAATCCGACGTGTTTCGCGGTGCAACGTCGAGAGCGCGTCATATGCGCCGCGCAAGGTGTTAAGGCTGGCATCGCCGGCGACCGCCAGCCCCATCCATGCATCACACATGCCCGGATCCATGTCGGTGGCCTGGGTGAACGCCTCTCGCGCTCCCGCGTGATCGGCCGCGGCCCCACCCGAGCCCAAGCGGTTAACTCCCATGTCGAAGTAGTCACGGGCACTCACTGGCGATCATCCCTTGCTCGTGGTCGAGGCGGTGACCGAAATTCTACGGCCGCACCTGACGGCTCGATCGGTCGCTGCTGCTCAGATGATGTATCTACCCGCAGGTCGGGATCGTCATCAGGGGTTGCCGCCGGGGGCGCTTGGTGTCGGCCCGCGCCCTGGGTGGGGCGGCGCGGATGGCTCGGTAGCGCCGGCAACCCATCTGAGGGTGCCATCGGCGACGAGTCGCCTTGATCTGGTGCCCCTGACTGGCCGTTGCTGTCCGCGTTGGATGCAGGGTGTTGGATGTTTTTGGTGCTGGGCCCGCCTTGCTGGAACGTGGGGTCTGAGCCGTCGCGCTGGTGGTGGTGGCGGAGGTACTGGACGGTCTTTTCCGCGACGACAGCGGGAATCATCAACTCTGGCGCGGCAGCTGCGGCAGCGCCTTCTGCCGCCGTGGCGCCAGCACCCTCTGCTGCCGCGGCCGCTGCATGTTCACCCACGGTCGCCGCGGCCTCATCTGCCCCTGACTTTCCTGCTGCCGCCCGCGTCGTCGTCCCCGCGCGGGTCGCCGTCGTCTCCTCCTCGCCCCGCACCCGGCTGGGCCGAGGCTTGAGCGCATCAAAACCCGGAGTCGAGGTGTCGGCGTTGTCATCGGAACCATCGTCGTCGCCGGTTCCATCGTCATCGCCGCCGCGACGCGTTGCCCGGCGAAACAGCCCGCGCGCTTTGCGTCCGGTCTCGGCGTAATCGTTGTACTCATCGCGCACCGCACCGCTTGTGGAGCGCCACGCCCCACTGATGTGGTGGGCGATCGTGCCCAAACTGTCTGTGTAGAAATGCTTGTCGATGTAATGGAACAAAAAGATGCCGACGAACGAACCCAAGCCCACGAGAAACAGTCGCGGTAGCACGGTGGCGCCGCCATGTCCCAGTTGTGGAGTGGTGAGTACCCACCCCATTCCGACCGCGCTGAGCGCCAAAAATACGGTGAAGATCATCATCTCGACGCCATGCAACAACACCTGCGAGACGCAGCGCATCGCATATTTCTTGCCGCGCGTCCAACCGGTCATGCCAACCATCGCCGCGGGCACCACAACGATGCAGTAGTAGGTGGCTTTGGTGCCGACCAGCAATGTACTCACGCCGACGTACCAGATGAAAAGGCCGATCCAGAACGCCGCGAACAAGAACGCCAGCCCCAGCACGAAGTCGTTGGCGCCCAATTGTTGGGCGTGGGCCAAAGCTTGGGGTGCGCCGCACCCGGCCATCGCGTGCGCCGGTCCAGGTCCTTGGCTGTGCGCGGCCAGCATGGCCTGCGTCCAGGCTTGGCGGCAGGTGCCCACGTCGTCGACGACCATGCCGAAGTTTTGTAGTTGTAGAGCGGGGCGCGCCGTCGATGACACCAGCTGTGCCAGCAGTGCGTCGAGCTGGGTATCCAGCGACTGGCCAGGAGCATACGAACTCTGTCGGGCGTCCTGGGCGATCTGAAAGCCGGTGGCTCGACCCATCCCCAAAAGGCCGTGGTCGCTGACGAGGTCGTCGATGGGGTCACGAAAGACGGTCCACACCAAGGCGGATAGCACCGCGGCGGTGCCCAGCAGGTTGCGGGCCTGGGCCGGCCGACCTTGCTGGTGGTGATACCCCGCTAACACGACACATAGCGCGATGGCCAACGGCCCGAGCCACATCTCGTTGATGAGCGTGTTGACCGCAGCGAAAACGGGACGTCCGATTTGGACAAGAGCAAGCAGCCACGAGCTTGACATTGCAAATCGCAACAGCCACAAGGCCATCCCGATAGCGAACACCACAAGTGCGGCTTCGTTGGTCAACCACCAGGCTGCGGTGCTATGTGAGATCGCGGTTTGGGTGGCATTGGCGATCCAGGCTCCCCACGATCCGGGGTCGATCGCGCTGACATGCTGGCCGTTGTTCAATGTGGCTTCAGTGGTGTCGACCATCGAGAGGAAGTAGTCAGCGATCGGCACGTTATCCATGTCATGTAGGCCCGTCCAGCCCAGCGCGGCAGCACCCACGGCCGCCGAGGCTTTGGGTGCGGCCACTACCGCCCACAAACACAGCACGTAGACACCTGTCATCGCGCCGATCACCCGGCGCAACCGCGGGTGCTCAAGCACCCAGACTGCGAGGGAATCGCTGGCGGTCATGCGATGCCCGCCGCGGTGCTGTCGAATGCATGTGCCTGTTCTTCGGTCGGTGCGCCGAAGAATTGAACGCGAGCCGGCCGTCCTAGCTCGTCGACCAAAAAGCCTTCCCCGAGTCGGGCCCGATCGACCGCCCCGGCCTCGGTCACGTAGCCGCCCCACTCCCCGCGATCAGAGAACACGTCCTCATCGGCGGTGGAGCCAGGACTGGTGTCCTCGCTTAACGCGCTGACAAGCTCGGGATACATTTCTGGATCGATGCGGGCCCACTTGAGCGTTGCGTAGGCGAGTTCAGGGTCTTGGACGCGAAAGATCCATTTTTGCGTAATAAATTCGTCCCCCATACGGGCAAGGTCCCTGAAATCCTGTGTGATGAGCCAGATCCCACTTGCGTGCTTGCGGCCACGGCGAGTGAACTTGTGCGCAATGCGCGCCGTCGTGGGGAACGCGAGAAGTTCGGCGCACTCCTCGAAGATCATGACGTCGAATACGTCCAGGCGATCGAACATGTATCGCTGCTCGAGTTCAATGAGCAGGCCATAGATTGCCATGCCGGCGCGCTGGGTTCCCGAGAGCTGTGCGTAGAGATCGGCTTTGGTGAGATCCTCGGTCCCGGGCAAGCCCAGATTGCCTGTGAGGTAGACCGTCGCCGGGGAGTCTTCGGGCCGGTACGATGGCAAGTGGTCGTCGAAAAGCCCGGGGAAATCCTCTTGGGCGGTTTCGAGGCGTAACAGCAGCTCGTCGTTGTCGGCGTCTGGCTGTGAGCGCAGATAGTCCAGCAGCGCGCGGTGGCTCGTAATCCCCTTGCTGGCCCTGTTTTCCGGCCGCAGCAAGCGTCGGTAGCGCTTAGCGAGGATGCTGTCGTAGGACAGCCCAATCCAGGGAAGGATATGGGCGGCCGCGATACGCCCTGCCAGGTGAGCCGGGAAGATCACCAGCGGGTCATACAGGTACTGCGGCGTGGTCGGGTCGATGAATCGCACACCCTCGATTGGTGTGAGGGCCCGTTTCCATTCAGCGATCGTGTCGGGTTCGAATATGACAGCCCGGCCGCCGCGCAGGATCAGTTCATACGCAGAGAGTTTGGTGCGGTTGGACTTTCCGCCGCCGGGATCCCCGATCACGGCCAACCCGGTGTTCTTGTTTCGGCGCGCAGTTCCCTCAGGGTCGTGCAGAATGACCGCCGGTCGCATCGTGGTTTGGTCGATGGCCAACGCACTGCCCCTGACATTGCCCACCCGCCCAGAAACCAGCGGCAAAAACAGCGACCACTTATGTGCGCTGGTGGGATTGCGAAATTCATCGAGCGGGCACGCGTTTTCACTTCCGGTATTGAATGCCTTCCACAGCAACGCCTGGGCGCCGCGGTGGCGTTTGACAGCGATACCGACTGTGTCGAGCTCCTGACGGACCTGTTTGACAGCATCGTCGATGACCTGCGGTGAGTCAGCCCCGACCGCAATCACCACCGTGTGGTCGAGCTCGCGCTCGGCGGGATTGCCGTTCAGATGAGATGTGTAGGCCCGCGTCCGTGCCAGTTTCCTTGGCAGTTCGTCATTTTCAGCGCCGCGATGACCGCGCTGACGCATCTGGTCCTTGATGTTTTTGGTGTAGCGGAAATTACGGGCTTGCGCATCTTCAGGCGTCCGAATGTAGATGTGCTGGGTCCACTCGATACTGGCTTGGGTGTTCACATTGAGCAGCGCATTCAAATACGACGCCCGCGGAAACGCCAACCCGGTCTCGGGGAAGTGCTCGACGGTCAAAAACGTCTGATAGCTCGATGTGTAAGCGGGGTCGTCGGGATCATAGACACGAACCAAAGCCTTGAGACTGGGCCGCCACCATGGCCGCTGGGCGTTGTTACCCTCGTCGAAAGCGACGCTCGGGAAATCGCCGCCACTGAGTGAGGACGGTCCGGTGTTGCTGGGTGGCATCGGCTCGTGGATGACACCGAGCATGGCGCGATGGCGTCGGTACCAATGGATTTGCGCGGGGCTGGCCGCGCGAACGTGGAATTCATCCGGTAAGGCGGCGCAGATCGCGCGAGCGACACCGGCGTAGTGATGGATCGATGCGCTCGAGTCTTTGTCGCGTCCGCTGACCCAATCCCATGCACGTCTGCCCTGTCCGAGCGGTGTGCGTCCCGCGGTGCCGGCATCGACAGGCACGGAGAGCCAAAACCGTGGGCGCACGGGCCCGCGGTATCCCGTGGGGACCCATTTGTTGGCTTTGGCGATAATCGGCACCCAATGCTTGCACTGGCCAATCCAGGCCGGGTTTGTAGTGTGCGCACCCACCATGGCCCGCATAATGGCGTTTTGGTCCTCAGCGACCAGCAGCCCGCGCACTTGCGAGCCTGAGGGCAAGTAGCGCCCCAAGTTGCGGGTCAGTCTGGCGGCTCGCCGGTGGACGTCCAGAGAGCGCATATTGACCGACAAGCCATCGATCAAGAATTCGGCATGGACTCCGCCAGCGGTGAAGACCAGATTTCCCTCGACACGGTCGGGCGGGTCAAAACTGGAATCGACACGGAGCTGCTTGTACGAGCGCCGATGCTGCGACGTGATCAGGTGAGGCGGGCGAATAGTGTTGCGGAAAAACACGGCCCGTGCCGATAGCGACGGCCGACCTTTGGGCAAAAGTAATCGCATCAACCCAACGGTCACCACACACAGCACCAGTCCGGCGGCGAGGACAGGAAGAGTGGTTCCGGAGGGCTGGCTGTCGACCCACCACAGGGTGGGTCCTGCTATTGCGGCAATGGCCACCCATTCGATCCCCCGGTAGGGGCCTCCGGGCCATTCCTGGCCGGGAGCGGCCTCCCCCATCTGGATGTCGATGTCACGGATGCCCGACCACGTTTCGGCCTTTTCGACGGGCCGTGGTGGGGCAACCGGGGCTGCGGTCACCATCCGCGGGTATTGGAGTGCCCGACGCTGCCGGGTAGGTGCTCAAATTCCTGATTGCCGCGCTGATAGAGACCCACGATGTGGGCCACGACAACCGCAAGAGCCACGCCGCCAGCGATTGCTGACAATCCCGCGCCTGTGCCGCGCTTCCAATGGTCTCTCATGCCGCGCACGATGCCGCTGCCCAGGAAGTATGTGCCGCCGACTGCGACGATGATGTAGAGCACCTCGTGGCTCATGTTGATCACGCCGGTCCCGGCAGCCACGTTCGTGCTATGGGTAGCCAGCGCCTGTAACGATGACTGTCCAATCATGGTCAATCCCTCTTTCTCTCAACGGAAGTGACGGTTAGTGGGGTGCTACCGCCGTCGTGGGAACCGGTGTCGGTGTCGCGTCGGCCAACACTGGGATTGCGTCGATCTGGGCGACGAACCAGGTGCCCCCCACCGAACGCAGCGTCAGGGAATACGACAGCGATACCAGGGTGTAATCGGTCCTGCGGACCGAAACATCGATATGCGTGGCTATTTCGCTGTCATCGGTGGGCGCGTCGGGCGGATTGTTGTCGGCCTGCGCGGCGGTCACCGTGGCCGACGAGTAGGACCCTACGGGCGTGATGCCCGAGTCCGTGGTGATAAACCGCTCCAGCCCACCCGAGGCGGTTAAAAACGACGTCGCGAATCCAGACAGCATCGTAAACAGTGGGCTGTTCGCCACGATGGGCGCTGAGTACCCCAGGGGCACATAGGCGCCCGGAGGGGGCGTATCAACCCTGCCGATCCGGTCGAGAGCCTGAATACCTTTGTCCTTATATACCGCCACCGGTAGCTGGTAGAAGGCCGTCGTCGGCGGCGCTGACGGGTAGGGCTGCTCGTCGATTTGCACCTTCACGCTGTAGAGCACGATGTCGTTCGATAAGGTCTTGCGCTTAGAGGCCCACGCCACTGGGTTCGACGCCGTCATCGACGACGTTGTGGGCAATTCGTACTTTTGTCCACCGGGAAAACAGCGCGTCAAATTCGCAGCGCCCGACGCAGTTCCGGTGAGTAAGCCTTTCACGCAGTTCACGGCGAACGCCTTCACCGGATCGGTCTCGTTGATCACATCGCGGGCTAGCGCCGCCACCGGCGGCGGTTCGGGGGGAAAGATGAACCGCCACAGCAAGGCGATACCGTTGATGGAGGAGCTGGCCACAAGAATCACCAAAGCCACCCGGCCGGCGCCGTGACCTAGCACCGTGAGGCGCTTCATCCATACATTGCTGATTCGCACCACGTCGTCCCTTATGTCGCTTTGTGCCCAATGACTTTGATGCTCGACACCGCGAACGTTCCGTCGCTGGGATCGGTGTCGTGTCCTGACCCAAAGCCGCTCGGGTCAGGGCCGCTGGTCGGTTGCGGGCCGGTGGCCGGGGAGGGCCCGCCCAGGATCCCGCCGAACGGTCCGCCATCTGGAGCCGATGCGCTGGGCGGGAGGGCGGCCACCGGACGGCTGGTTTGACGAATAATTACAGTGATTTTCGACGCGCTGATCCCCGGAATCGGTTTGACGGCTTCGCCGTGAACGTTGCCCGTGTCCTGGTCGACGATCGTATGTGCAGTGTCATTGAACTGCCATTGCAGCAACGTGACGACGCGATGCTGTAGCCACGGATCACCGCCGGCCCCTTGGGCCGCAGCGGTATCCCCAGGCACGATACTGACCGCCGTGATCACATATGCGTGTTCGATTCCAGCGGGCCCGAGTGTGATATAGAGCGGTTGTCCATCGGTGTGACGCACACAGATCCACGGCGTTGGCTTGTCGGGATCGGCAATGGATTTCGCCGATGTTGAGGCGCCCGCCGGGCAGTCGGCTGATGCGGCAAACGGCAGCGGGTGATCACCGCCCTCAGCAGGCGGCGGAACTGGTGCTGCTGCCAGCGTCGGTGCGACGCTTGATTTATCGTGATGCTCGTGGGGGCTAAGCGCGGCGTTATCGGGGCCTGACATTGTGACGCAGAGCGTGGTGATGACCGTGGCCAACACCACGACGGCAGCGAACGCACCAAGCACCCACGGTGTGTATCTGCGGGTTCGCTGTTGGGTCTCTTGGTCCAAATCAGCGTGCGCACGGGGGCTTTCGCCCTCTGCCGATGTGATGTGGTCACCGCCGGCGTCGACGAACAGATCAGAAGAATCGTCGGCACTGTGATCGTCGCTGACGGGTCCGACGGCGTTGTCGCTGCCCGGGCTCTCGTCATCGGGATCTTCGCCGGCTGACTCGTCGGCCGAGGTGCTGTCGCGGTCCTCGAGGGCGTCGTTGTCGTGTTCTGCATCGGCGTCCAGATCCACCCCGATCTGACGCAGCCATTGCTGATCAGAAACCGAGCTCACGGCCGCCGCCGCCCCGAACGGTGCTCCGTAGCCCGGCGCGGGGTGAATTTGCGCCGGTAATGATAGGTGGCCGGCAAGCGGTGCACGCGCGGCAATGCCGACGCCGAAACATTGACATAGCCGTCATCACGGTCAGAGACCAAGCCGGTGTCCTCACCGCGCACCACATACATGCGTTCGCGATGACCAATCACCGGCGGCAGCAGTGTCGATGGCGCCACCTGTGGTACCGCTTGGAGAGCGGGCCTGCTCCACGCCTGCGCGAGACGCTGTTCGTCGGCGGCCTGGCGATCGCGGTGTGCGCGGATCAGCTTGACCGCGACCCATACGCATCCCGCCGCTACCAGCAGTGGCGCGAGTTTGATGAGCAGTTCGACGATCGCCAACATGATCGCAGCGATGACGGTCATCAGCACTGCGATCGTCGCCACAAGCCCCTTCATCGCGCTGTCCCTTCGTTCTCGGCGCCGCTGGATTGGATGAGCGCCTATGCACGCAACCGTAAGCGGCAATAGGCGATTATGTCCACACTGTTAGACGATAATGGTTGCTTTTAGGTAGTTTCATGGTCGTGAACGCATCCAATGATGGCCCAGCGCGGCTCGACTACTTCGTCTCCGAACGGCTGGCGGTCCTGCACATCTCCCGTGTCGAACTGGCCCGCCGCGGCGGACCCAACCGCTCGACACTGCACAAATCCAGCAACGGTTCGCGCACCATGTCGCTGGCCACGCTGATGCGCCTCGACGAAGCCCTGGGCTGGGCCCCCGGCTCATCGAAGGCGATCCTTGACGGCGGGGTCCCAGCCACACCGCCACCCCAAGACACCCACGTACGCACCGTTTTGCATGCCGTCGAAGGCCTTGTCGAGCAATGCCATTCGATTTTGGCCGACGCCCGCCAGCTGCTCACCGAACTCCTGGCAAGTCGAGAACCAGCCGAGCATGCCCGCTAAGATCTTCGACGACCAACGCCGGGCCTGGATCGCTGCACACGCGGGCATATTCGTCTTCCAGAAGCGCCGCGCCGAACTGCTCGCCAAGAAAATTCGCGCCCACACACGCAGCCACGTCGGCGCCCGACCCGACCCGCACGACGACGACGTCGCCCTGCCGCTTCCGATGCGCTCGGCCACCTCGGCCAGCGGATCAATCGAAGCCGCACTTGTTTTAACCTGCGCGGCCATCGCTCCAATCGGCTGGCCCGCGGGCAAAATCGCCTACCGACTCATCGTCACGCTCATCCCCGAACGGCTTCGCGCCTACCCGATACCGGCACTGCTGTGCGGCGGCGCGCTAGCAGAACTGCCTCTGCCCTTCTATGACCAATCCCCAGGGCTCTGGGGCGAGCTGATCATTCCGTGGCTCCTTGCACAACTACCTGCAACCCTGCTCACTGCGGCCGTCTACGGT
Organism: Mycobacterium sp. NGS11; assembly: GCF_059813315.1. Taxonomy (NCBI): domain Bacteria; kingdom Bacillati; phylum Actinomycetota; class Actinomycetes; order Mycobacteriales; family Mycobacteriaceae; genus Mycobacterium; species Mycobacterium sp. NGS11. The sequence continues at coordinate 76,007 of NZ_JCALEJ010000015.1, read as the reverse complement.
GTCCTCGAAGGCTGGCTGGCCGTCGAAGGATCCAGCGACTGGTGGCCACTGACACCGGAAGCTGTCGAAGTTGACGACAACCTCATTCTCGGGCCGACACTGCCCATGACCACCGTCTTAGACCCGCTACCTGAACCTGGCCCCGCCCGGCGCATACCGCCATCCCTGCATGCGCGTCGCAGAACACCACCACCTATCCACTGGGCGCCCATCCTTGCCGGGACCGCGGCCGCCACAACCATCGCAATCTGGTGTTTAATCAGCGCAATCACCTCACTGCTCGGCCCCACCAACCAACACCTCGATCCGGTCAGCTCAGAGGCGCTCCCGATACACCAGACGGTTGATTGACGGCTCACCGGCAAAACCACGGGGAGTACGCCACGACCATCCGATAAGAAATAGCACGTAAGCAACAAGGACTGGAGAGTCGAAGGACGGCCGAGAGGTTCGGCCCTGCTTGTCGTGAAGCGCGGCCCCAACGCCGGTTCCCGGTTCCTGCTGGATCAGCCCGTCACATCCGCCGGCCGGCGCCGACAACGACATCGTCCTCGACGACATCACCGTCAGCGAGCACCACGCCGAGTTCCGGCGCGAGAACAGAAAATTCCAGGTCGTCGATGTCGACAGCTTCCTGACCACGTCCACAACGGCCTGATACCGCGCGGGCCAGGGTCGCTACGGCCACGGGGCGCACGCCAATCGATTGCGGCGCAAAGGCGCTGTCCTTGCTTAATATTGGTTATGCCGAAGTGCACAGCACCGGTTAAGGGTCACCACAGCGCCGCCGCCAGAGCAGACTGTCCCGCGTGTGGTGCACACGTGCGGTCGATTCACGCTCAGTCACCAACGTATGCCTCCGCCCTCGCGCATCGCGCGGCACGACCCAGCCGGGGGCCAGCCGCTACAGACCCTCGACGGCGGCTGCCCGAAGCGCGCGCCAAACAGGCTCAGCGGCCGGGGCGGACTTCATTGTTTGGATACTGTTGGCGCACATAGTCCGCGACCACTTCTGGCTGATGCTCCTGGGGGCGATCGCCATCGGCTTGCCGGCCGCGCTCGCCGCACATTGGACTTATCAATGTTCACCATGGATCAACGACGGCACTGCCCGTTGCCGGCGTCCACGCGCAGGATTCATACGGCGCTGCCACGACCACAGCCGGGTGATGATCACGAAATACGACGTCGCGGCCGGCGCGGCCGCAGTCATCGCCGTCATCAACGCGCTCATCCTCATAACTGTCTTTACTGGGCCTTCTTGATTCGGCGCTGTACCGCTTCGTCGAATAGCGGCAAGAATTCTGTCCAGTCCGGGATATGGACTCGCTCGCCGGCGGTGCCGCGTTGCAAAAGCTGTGCTTCTTCGCGGTTTTGGGGAAGCAGTTCCTGCCAACCGATCGCCTGGCCAAATTGCGAGGATTGGCCACGGCTCCCACCTGTGGGCTCGTAGGCTTCGGTGCGCCGGGTTGTCTCTCCCAGCCAATGTGAGGCCTGTTCGAGCAGATGGCGCTCATGAGCTCCGTACATGATCAGCGTGCCTGGGAACATATCTCGCAGGGCATCAGCATATTTGGGTCCGAACACGACGTCGAAGTGTGACGATGCTTGCACGGTCGCCAAGATGTTGACACCCAGTCCCGCTGACTCCCCCACGTAGGTCAGCAGATCCGGCAACGGGCAGGAGTTACATACTTCGTCGAGTTCGAGCAGCAGCCGATGAGTCAGGTCGTGGTTCGCTGTTTTGCGGCGGAAATGCCGGACGATCGAGTCGATCAGAGCTACCGCGGCGCCGGCGACCGAGCCGGTGTTGGGGGCGATCACAAAAAGTGTGGCGTCGGGCTCATCAAGCATGCGGACGTCAAATGACTCCACCCTGATGCGATCGACCGCGCTCAAGCGGGGTGCTCCCTCGTCGGCGCTCAAACCCAACCGCAGCCAAGGTGTTACGGCCTTGGAGACGGTGATCTTGATGCTGTCACGCAGTCGCGAGTCCATTCCGGCGATCACGGCGTACAGCGGCGCCGCAAGTTTCGGTTGCTCGCAAAGCCCGTAGGCGGTCAGCCACGACGGACGACCCAGCCCGGGGATAGGTTGGTCACCCTTGCTCTCCTCTGAGTTGCCGTCGATACCGAAATCTTGCACGGCATCAAGTACCCAGGGCATTCCCAAGCTGTTGCCCAATGGGCTGGCCGCGTAAAGCAGACATGCCAACGGTGGCGCAGCTTGGGATTCCCAAAGTCCGCCCGCGGCAACAGCGTTACCACCAGCTCCACTAAAGCCCACGCCCGAGGTCGCCAGCATGGTCTCAGCCACCGTCAATGCTTCATGGGCGCTCGTGATCGTGCGGGTGGGGTCAGTGACCATACGCCTAACCCCCGCGGGCCAGACCTCGGTGTGCTCAGGACGCAGATCGAGCACGCCGGTGATCCCCAGGTTACGCCGCGTCAAAACAAGCTCTGCCAGGTCGGGTTTCGACGACACCAAGACTTCGGGCCCTGGATGCACGAGCGCCGCCGGGGCTAAAATCCTGCGTGTCTTGCCCGTACGTGTCGGCGCGCTCACCAGGATGTGCGGTGGTGTCGCCGCGCGCACGGCAACGTTGTCGCGATTGTAGGTGAGTCCGCAGTACGGGCTGTACGGTTCGTTGGCCACCACGCCATCATCGACGTGAGCGGAATCTAACGTCTACCAGAGCAGCAACATTCGCTATCACCAGAGCCGCAACCCACTGGATCAGACCGCTGCTGAGTGCAGCCCCGTCGCTAGGATCCGATTCACCGTCGTGTGGTGCAGCTTGAGTTCCTCGGAGATTTCGCCCGGCCGTTGTCCGTCAGCGTAACGGCGCAGCACATCATCGATGACCTCTGGGGGCTGCTTGGTTCTTTTGGACGCCATGACCGTGCGCACGGCGTGGTCATGACGCTCGCGCGTGGGCGCAGCAGAGTCCGATCTGGGAACCGATGACAGCGATTGTGCAGCCGCGGTCGGCCGCGGGGCGCTATCACGCTCGCCCGCTGAGGCCTCACTACGTGGCAGCGCTACCTGCTCGTCGTCGTCGCAGGCCGCCGCCTGCGGGCGGCTGTGGAGGAGACGGGCCAGGACGACCAGCGCGACGGTGGCCTGGGCGATGGTGACATCAATAATCAGTGGCCACAACCATGCCAGGCTCGGACGGATATCGCACCGAATAGCCAAGCTGCACAACGCATCGAACGACAGGCGAAATGCGCCCGCGCCCAGTAGCAGTGTCATGATGAGCACCAACCAGAAGGTCGGCGTCGAGCGACGGTGCACCTTGATGAGCAGCGACAGGCCCTCCGTGGAAGCAAGCAACACCAGAGGTGGGGCCGTTGCTACCGCGGCCGCCAGTGCAGGCGCGATGTGGTCGGCCTGCACGATCGCGTGCAACGCGTTGCCGGCGATCGAGGCCGCGCTTGCACCTATCAACACCACCCAAAAGAAGCGCACTGCACGACGATGGATTCGCAGCTCGGTGTCGGTAAGAATGTCACCAGCGCTCTGGAAAGCCATACACGCAATCGTGCACTGCCGCCACGGTATTCGTCTACCAAGACCAGCCACATTGCGGTGATCGACTACCGCAGATAGGCATCTTCGTTGCGGAATGTCACGGGCCTCAGTGTGGTACGAAAGCGCTGGGTTTTCAGGCTGATTCGCTCGCCACGCTGTTCGATACGGATATCGGGGGCAGCACTGGCGGGCACATCGCCGACGGTGATCGATGTGCGCGCCGGCGGATAGTTGTTCACGCGGCCGTTGTGTACCACCATCGTTGGAGGCCGAGGTGGTTGGGCTGTCATGTCGCGCGTCGTCCAGATCCGCGGGGACGCCGACGTCATTGTCCAACGCCCCGTGGGGTCGTACACGGCGACCTGTTCGCCTGCTGCGGCGGCCCGCCGTATCAGCCGTTTGATCGTCTGGTCATCATCGGCTTGCACAACGATTCGGGTGGGGGCCGCGGGATCTGACATCGGCATCAGCAGCATAGCGTCACGCAATTCACCCAGCAGTACACCCGATGCGCCCGCGACGACTGCCGTGTTGAGCTCAGCAGTCACCGGTGTCGATGGCAAGCTCAGTCGCCGACGCCCAGGCAGAGTCAACGCCAACGCTTCCCACTGTCTGCCCGCCATCGAATTCAGCACCAGCCGTGGCGAGCTGGCAAGCGGCTGCACGGTGGCCAGCCGAACCAGCGCTGACGCCCGCACACCGGTAGGGTCGCTACGCAACGCGATCACCAACGTTGTGTGATCGCTCTGGTACGCCCAGACGTCGTCGAGTTCGGCAGAGCGCACATCTTCAGCGCTGAAGAAATACGCCGTGACACAAGCTTTCCCGCCACGCTGCAGATTCGTCCAGCGGTCCTGGTAAGAAGCTGTCACGTTCTCGGGCCCACCGAGGCTGGCCGCAACCGCCTCGTTCATCTGTTCTGCGGTCAAAAGCCGTGCACGACAATTCGCTTGGCACAGCGCTCTGGTGATGCGCTGGGAAGCAGCCACCGCCGCCCCGATCGTGTCACGCCGCCACAACAGTGCAGGCAGCACCCGGTCACTGCGCGTATCGAAGCGGACAACCAGCGTCACGCTGCGCTGCCCAGCCGCCGGCAAACCCCGCAGCGCCGCCTCATACAGCTCGGCATAGTTGTCTCTGGCCGTGCGGCTGCCCTCGCAGACGATGTCGACATCAACGCTCAATCCGCAGCGCTGCATCTCTTGTGCAATCACGCTGATCGGCACCGTATTAAGCGTTTTGGTGTGATCGGCATGCAACAGCGTGGGGATGTAGGGCTTGCCCAGCACCGAGATCATCGTGCACACGGTGTGCCCGTCGATCACCACCCCTGCCTTGTGCTCGCCGACCGTGTGTTCGTTGAGTGTGACGTCGACAGGTTGAAGCGGCCGCAGCTTACGCACCCGACGACGCGTCCAGGACATGACCCGCCACACCCACTGCCACACCGTGCGCCCACGGAAGGTCACCACACAGATCAACAACGCCAGTGCGGCCCCGGCGGCCACCGCGACCGGCCACGAATCCAGCGTGGTGCTCAGCGCCAGCGCAACCACACCAGCGACCACTTCGCCAGTAACCACGGTGCGAGGCGCGACACGGGCCGAAACAAACCGCTGCCTCATAGCTGCTCCCTACGCCGCGAGATCGTCAGGCCCACAGCCAGTCCCATGACACTGACGACGGCCACACCAGTGATGGCCATCGCGACCCAGCCCGGACGTGCATCGCGTGGCGGGGGCGGGGCCGGCACCTTCAACTGGCCGCGCTGGATCCCGGGGGCAAACGTGTCTCCCGGCGGCACATCCCAGGTCAGCGCCGCAACCGGATCCACTGTCCCATAACCGACCACGTTGTCACGTCCACCGGCGGGAGGGTGCGCGGTGGCCTCTAACCGGTGGATCACTTGATGCGCAGTCAGGTTGGGAAACTTGGCGCGCACCAACGCCGCCACTCCCCCAACGAACGCCGAGCTAAACGAGCTACCAGCAATCGGGTGCAGCTTGTCCTCATCGACTGAACCGTTGATCACCTGCCCGCTCGTCGACAGCCCCACGATGTCGGCTCCCGGTGCGGCCAGTCCCACCCACGGGCCGTGCAACGAGGCGGCGTCGCCGCTGGCGGGAACGCCGGTCGAATCGGTGGCCGACACCGCCAACACGTAGTCGCTAAACCATGCCGGTGTGGCGATGGTTTTTACCGCCGCCCATCCTCGAGTGGGGTCCCCCGGTAGTGCGTCCGGGTTTTGCCCATTGCAGCCCTGGGCATGAACATTGCCCGCCGCGGTCACGATGACCACGTCGCGGTCCACCGCGGCATAACGCACCGCGTCGGCCAAAGCGCTTTGGTCCTGCGGCTTGGTTGTCGAAATACACGACACCACACTGATATTGATCACTTTGACGCCCAGATTGGCCGCGTGCACGATCGCGCGTGCCAACGAATTGATGTCACCGGCGCGGCGAACATCCTCAGGATTGTCGGACACGCCGGGATCAACCAGGCCGAAGGTTTGTGCGGTCTGGCGTATCGACAGCAGCACCGCATCCGGGGCGATACCAATCAGGCCGTCTGGACCACCGCCAGGCGGGGGTTCTAGCGGCACCGGCCCGCCCCCAGCCCCGAAGGTGGCCGGAGGCGGCCGCATACCCGCCCAGGACGGCTGGTCAGGCGGAGGCGGTGGCGGTGGTGGCGGGGCTACCGTTTGGGTCACCGTGACCGTGGGCGGCGGAGCTGGCGGTGGAATCGGGCGGGGCGGCGGAGCTCCGGCAGGCGGGGCCGCAGGCGCCGCCCAAGCCGGCTTGGGGACCAGGGCGGGCCCGGAGGGCGCCGCCCCAATCAGTGAGGCCACCACTGTGCCGTGCCCGTCACAATCGGCCAAACCATCCCCGAACGGGCCCATCACATAGTCCCCGCCAGATACCAAGTGCGGCAACCGAGGTTGTGCGGCCACACCGGTATCGATTACCCCGACAACCACGCCAACGCCGGTGGATTCCTTCCAGGCCTCTGGCATGTTCATCAGCTGTAGCGCTGCCGGCAACTCGCGCAAATCGCTGCCGGGCAGCACGCCGGTTGTTGTGCACGCCGCAATCTGGCGCATCGGCTGATCCGGCCCCGGAGCAGGATCGGGCGGGGGCGGCCCAGGGGGCACTACCGGGGGATCAATCGCGCCAGCCACGCCCCCAGATACGGCGACCAGTGCAGCGGCGAGCCCAATAGCGCCCAGCGTGCTCACGGCTTTGATCATGACCCGTGCACCGCGTTTCGCACCACCCACAGCAGGTTCAGCAACCAAATCGCCCATGGCACAACGAAAATCAGCAGAATGTACTCGCTGACCTCGACCGCGCGGTTTACCGGTGCACTGATGCGCGCTTTCGGTACTACCAGCGCCCCAAACAGTCCCAGTGTTCCCAATATCAGCGCTGCAGCAACGCATACCAGCGTGACAGCAGGCGACGCCGGGTTGGGTGCGCTTGCGTATCGACCGATCACAACCGCGACCGCAACGACTGCGCCCACGGCCAGTGTCACCGATTGAGTGCGATCGACAAACGAGCGGGCCCGCAGCAGAAAGATTGCGCAAATCCCCAAAGTAAATGCCAAAAACCGCCACCCGCCACCAGTTTCGGGCATCACCGCATAGCGTGCGGCCACAACTAACACCACAGCCCCGCCGGCCAACAGCCCCGTCACGATGGCGGTGCCGCGCCGGGCCCACGTCGCGATCTGCTCAACGGTTTCCTCGCCCGGGCGCTCCACCGGCGACACAGTGTTGAGGGCAGCACCTTCTCGAGTCTCAAACACCCCACGGTTGGTGACCGAAGGAAACCATGGTCCGGGCACTCCGGCCCCCAAGATGCCGATGCTGGTAGCAAACGTCACGAGCACCAGATCCACCACCAAAAAGACCACCGCCAGATGCGCTGGCAGCACTTGCCAACCGCTGGCGTGGATCACGGCCACCGCGCCCCCAGACAACCCGAGCACAGCCATGCCCGCGAACACGCCCAGATAGCGGCCCGTCAGCATCGTCAATGCCGCCACCCCGGCTAACACCGTGGACGTCGCAGCCACCACATGCCAACCTCCAGGCGGTCCCGGCACCGACATCGCCGCGCCTGCACCGGCACAAATCAGCGCCGACCACACCAGGAAGTCCGCTGATCGGCGTCGCTGCTCATCACGCGCCCGCGTCGCGGCCCTCGCCGAAACCAAGAACACGGCCGCTAATCCCCACGACACCGCCGCGGGCAGCCACCCATGCTGCCGCCACCACAGCTGCGCCAACATCACCTCGGCCCACGCCACCAGCGCCGCAAACAGCCCCCCAGCTACGCGACGTGCGACCGACAGATCGACCGTGGCGAACTGTTGGCGCGCTGAACGAGCCAGCGCCGTCGACACCTCCTCGATCACAGGTGCGAACCGTTCGGTGGCGTCAGTTGGCAACAAGCACAACAAATCCCCGTCATAGACCCTGCTGTCATCCAGGGACCGCTGCGAATCGAGTGGGGTCGCATCTGCGCGGCACAGTTGATAAGTCAACGTGTCATCAAGAAGTGGGCGCCCTCGATCTTTGAGAATCGCGTTGACCCTCGGGATGAGGTCCTCGATCACCGCAATCAACGCCACGCCTGCGGGCAGTACGTAGTCGATGAGCGTGTCATCACCGACAAGCAAATGAACCTTGCACAGCCGAGGAACTTCCGGTGCCTGTTGTGCGGAATTGGCCGCGGTCATCGGGCATCGGCCGTCGTAGAAAATCCGCCCGCCAACGCGGCGGCGGTTTCAAGCACCGCGCGCGCTGTCTTAGGGCTGACCTTTCGAAGGTCTAACTCGCCCGCCTCGGCGATGTGAGCATCAAACGGCACCTCAATAATGCGGTGCGTTTTGACCCACCCCGCGAAATGCTCCCTCAGTGTGGCGACCAGCTTCGCCGACTCCTTGCGATCCTTGCGATTGCGCGCCGGACGAATGTGGTTGATCACCAACACCGTTCGCGAGATCAGCTGGTGATAGCCTTCGTCGCGCAGCCACTCAAAATTAGTGCTCGCCCCTTCGGCGCCGTCGGGAACCGCCGAAGCCACCATCAACACCGCATCGGCGCGCTCGAACACCCCCGTCATCACCGCATGGTCGAGATCGACCCCACAATCAACGAAAAGCACACTGTAGAAGCGTTGTAGGCGCGTGTGACCCTTGATGAATTCCTCAGCGCTCAACACCTCCCCACGTGCGCCTCCATGACGCGGGGAAGCCACCACATCCAAACCAATGTTGTTGTGCCCGGCCAAAGCACCCACATCGGCGTAGCGATGAAGGTTCAGGTCGTCGTTGATGGCGCGCAGCGACGACGCGTTGGGATCCACACGGGACGCCAAATTCGCCGCCTGTGCCGGATCAGCATCGACGGCGACCACTTGGTCATTGCGGACGCGAGCAAACTCACTGGCGCTCACGACGGTCATCGCGGTCTTGCCCGAGCCGCCTTTGCCACCCAGCACCACGACGGTGTACGTGCCACGCAGATTGGCCCCGATCGCAGTCTCGAACTCACGCACTGTGCGTTCGTCGCTGGACTCACCGACGTTGATGAGCCCCCCCGAAGCCTTCAGCAACGCCTTGCGCCACCCCCTTTTTGGCTCCTCTTTGTGGGGCGTGATCAAGTCGGAGGCGCGTAGATGCTCGCGCAGCGCATCTGAGGACCGGGGTGTGCCCCCGGCGCGTGGCGACGGTTGCGCTGGCGGTCCGCGCCAGCCACGTTCTTCTCCCAGCGGGCGCGGAGGTGCCGCCTGGCCGGGATCTAGTTGACCGGCCGGCTGCGGTGCACCGTGACGCCCACCCAGCGCCGCCTCTGCGTCCCCCTGTGGTGGGCGGCCGAATTGAGTTGGGGCGCCGTAGTTTTGACCGGGTATCCCGGGCTGCTGATCGAGGCGGGGCTGTGGGGCCCATGGTGCCTGTGGCGGCGCGGTCTCTTCGTTGTGAGGCGCCAAGGTCCCCTCAGGTGGGGCAAACCGCGGCGGTTGCCAAGCCGGGCCCTGTTGGGGTGGCGGCGCGTCCTGCGTGGAGGGTCCGAGGATGCCCTCAGGTGGGGCAAACCCTGGTCGCTCATCATCCCTGGTTGGCTCGTCGATGTCGCTGGGACGGCTGGGCTCAGCAGCACTTGTCGCGGGTTGCGTCTCTGACGGCGGAGTTGTCGCCAGGTCGTTGAAAAAGTCGCGTTCCTCACGCTCATGTGGGCTTGTCATCCCGTGTCCCCTCGTCGCCAGACCGTATCCGAATTTCCCTTAGCGCCACACAAATTGGCCACAGCGCGACACTAACAACCACGGTTTTCATCCGTCTACAACGGATGCCGTAATCGCGTGTATCGAAATTTTATGTCCGCTGATGAGTCGCCCAGCCTCGTCCTGAGGGCAACGTTTCGAGCAGCTCGAGCACGGCTGTGTGGATCGCGTGATCAGCGCCGGGCAGCAGCGTGGTCCATTGCCTGCCGTCAGGACCAACGCTGTTGCTGACCACGACACGGCCGACCAGGGTGTCGGCCACGGTCACCGCCATCGGTGCACGCGCTGGCCCACTAATAGAAAATTCCGCCGCGCCGATGACCGCGCGGGTCGTCCCCCGGTCGGCGACCGCCTCAACCAGCCGCGCCTGAGGAACTGAAAGGCCTACCTCTACCAGGCCGGCGATGAGGTCAATCGCGGGGTTGGCCTGCCAGGTCGCCAAAACTGTATTGAGTACCGCTGCTTCGCTATTGATGCCATGAAATTGGGCCGGATCAGCCGGCCCCAGCGTCTCAACAACAGCGTCGGCGATCTCGATCTGTCCCAGCGGGCTGACCACGACTTCATCGCTGGTCTCTTGGCCCGGGCGCCATAGCCGCGCGGCGGCCACCCACGCGTTGTCGCGCCGACACAACGTGATCACACGTTGCGGAGGCCGGTGGGCATACCAGTGCGCCAGCGCCTCGGCAGCCTCAATAGGGTCCTCCGGTGCAGTGAAAACCTCAGGGGGCCCTTCAAGTCGGTCAAGGCGGGTCTCGGGGCGGGTAATCGTCAGATCGATTTCGACGTCGGGACGCCCTAATGCCCTCACCCAGGACGCCACGCGCGGGTCAACCTCGCCGCCCCGATGTATTCCCGCGCTTGCGAGAAACTCCATGCCGGGGTGATCGGCGATGGTGGCTTGCACCGCACCAACCGGCCGGATCTTGAGGGCGGGTGGCAATTGGGCTACACCGCAAAGCGCGGCTGTCAACCACAAGCCTTCCGACGTGGTCGACAGCCGCGCTGTAACTGCGGTGCCGGTCTCGCTCACAAGCCCCGGAAACCGGCCTGGACACCGAGGTCGGTGCCCAGCGCGTTACTCGACGCGTTCCCGACGGCCTGTCCATGGCGCTCGATGGTGTGAAACACCGCCTGGAACGCCTGATCGATTTCGTGCATGGCGACCTGGGCAGCATCAGAACCGTGCTGCGTCCAGATCGTGGCGACCTGGTTGATTGCACCCATGGCTCGCGTACGCAGGTCGTTCATGTGGGCGACCAGCTGCGCTTGGGCCGAGACGTGATCGGCCATCATGCCGTGGTCGTAACGCATTGAATCCATAGCGATTCTCCTCTGAAAGTCGTTGTCGGTAGGTGGGCGCGCTAGGTCGAGACGACGTTGCCGAAACTCGCCCGGTTTTGTGCGTTGGTTTCTTGGTACTGGTGCGCCGAGCGCTTCATCATGTCGATGACGCTCTGGAACCGCTGGTTGACCTGTTGGCCGGTCCGGTTGATGTCTTCGGTGGTGGCCATCGAGGCCAGCGCCGCATCACCGCTAAACCCAGTACCGGTCAGGTTCTGGTTCATGGTGACATAACGGCCCAACGCCGACAGCACCTCTTGTTGAATGTTCGACAATTGACTTGCGCCCGAAAGCATCTGGGCGACATCGGCGTTCAACGCCATGATGGTGTATCTCCTTCACTAGCAAAGTGGTTACCGCTGGTTCGATCAGTTCAGCAATGACCCGGTCCCCTGCCGGGATTTACCCTCCCTGCCCGACGTGGACCACGCCCTCGGAAGTGAGCACCGGCGCCGCATGCGCAGAGGCCGGTAGCGTGATCGTCTTTTCCTGCTCGCCGACAGCGGCATATTCACTGCCGCGTCCCGAGCGCGTCGAGGCAGCCATGGGTCCATACATTCCCGGTGCCATGGCTCCTCTGCCCCCTGCCGCGCCGCTTTGCAGTCCTGCGGCCGGTTGGTCGCCGGCCTCAGCGCCGTCAGGCACGTTGGCCCACCAGCCGCCCGGCACGCCCACAGGCCCGCCCAGTCCGCCAGCAGAGGGCTTCGTCAGCGCCGCGGCGACCGCTGATCCGCCCCCGGCGAAGCCGCCATTGGCGCCACTAAGCCCTGACCACGGGGCACTGGCTGCGCTCAGTCCCGGTGCTCCCCCGCCCGGAGGGCCGCCCAAACCGCCGGCCATTCCTCCGGTCAGCGCTGACAACGGGCCCATCAGGCCGCTGAGTTGGCCGGCGGCACTCGACGGGAGTTGCCCGACAGATTCCAGTGGTGAGCTAAGTGAACTCATCATTTCGGTTGGCGCTTGGGTGAGTTGGCCCAGCAAGGACTGTCCGGACTCTTCCAGGGGTGGCTGCCCACCCTGACCCGCTTGCAACGGCGGAGCCTTGCCCTGTGGGGCATTGCTCGTGATGCCTTGGCCGGTGCCTGTTGTCGCGGGCACGCCCTGCCCCGCGGTCGTGCCCGTGGTAGCTGGTTGCGGGGCTGGAGATGACCCACCAGTGCTCGAACCTGCGGCCTGCACGCCTGCTCCCGTGCCGTTGAACACACCGCTCGAGACCCCGGTGGCCACGCCTGTGCCAATCCCGCTGCCCGCCGACACAACTCCCCCACCAGCGGTGAGGCCCGATCCCAAGGCCTGCACGCCGGCCCCAACGCCGTCGCCGACCAACCCCGTCAAACCGGCCGTCGCGCCCAGCGGATTACTCATATCAGGCAACGTCGGCAACGGAACGGTCAGCGCGCTCACGACGGGTGCCATAGCGCCCAGGTAGCCGACCATGGCCCCAGCGTTCTGCGACCAATACTCGCCGTATTCGGCGTTCGCTTCGGCGATTGCTGGGGTGTTGATCCCCATGAAATTCGTTGCTTCCAAGGTCGCTTCGCGGACCCGGTTGGCCACCACCACTTCATGGGGAATGGTCGCCGACACGGCCGCGCTGTAAGCGGTCAACCCGGTCTGGATGGTGGCCGCCGCACTCTCTGCATGCAGCCCGGCGGTCTGCTGCCACACCGCCATCGGCGTGGCGCTCTCGAGCATCCCCATTCCGCCAGAGCCCTGGAAAACCGGCGCAGTTGCCGTTGCGGTCACCGACTGCTGCATCCCTTGCTCAAAGTGCGTTGCCGCAGCAGCAGTGTAAGCAGTGATCTGCGGGACGTGCGCCGTTGGACCTGCGCCCATCCTGGTCAAACGAAATGCGTTAATCTCCGGAGGGATACCCCAATACATGACTGCACCGCCGCGCTACAGCGTCAGCAGCGCCTTGCCGACGGCATCCATCGCGGTGTAGGTGGCCGCCGACGTAGCCACGGTGGCGGCGAACGCCTCCCGCTGAGCCACACCTACCGCACCTGCCGCCAAGAACTGCGCGCCATGCGCGGCGATGGCTTGGGCGAACATGGCCGACACTTCTTCGCCGCCCATCGGCAGCACCGCACCCATCGCTGGTGCCCCAGCGGCAAGAGTGGCCGCCGTCGTCGCCCCGCCTGCGCCCTCCGATGCTGCCTGCGCCGCCAGCGCAGGCGCCTCAACAAACATCATTGCAATCCCACCCCTGTCCACATACTCTATTTGCCCCACGAGCAACAAAGCCGTTTGATGCGACGATAACCGCCCCTATGGACACCGGCAACCAAACCTCCGACATTCCACACAAGGCAACAGCAACTGTTTCCCGCGATCTCCTACGACGCCGCTCCCCCGGCGAAATCTCGTCTCGCATCAGCATTCTGGAAAAGTCCATGCCGACGCATGAATCGGTCCAGATCGACCGCTTAATCAGCTACTGAACCGCCCAGCACGAACTGCGCAGCCGCCCGGGCACGCTCCTCGATGGTTTTAAGCCGAAGAATCGACTGCTCGGCAGCACCCGCAGCCGAACGCGCCTCCTCGGCGATTTCCGTGAGCCGCTGCGCGACGAGCTGGGCCGAGCGCGTCGCCGACGCGCGTGGACCCGGCAGGGGTTGTCCGGCCAACAAGGCCGCGCACGTCCCGGCCTCCCAGCCCAGCGCCGCGCCGATCCTATCCAGGGTGGCCGCACGAGACGGCACCATGCCGTGGTTGATCAACCGCGAGATCGTAGGCCGCGCCACCCGGGCCAAGCGCGCCAGATCATGTTTGGACAACCCCTGTTCCAAGCGGGCGTGCTCCACCGCGTGCACGAACAGCCACGCGGGGTCATCCATGCTCAATGCGTGCTCTCGGGGAACGCGATTTGCACCGGCGCCACCACCCGGTCAGTGACGTACAGGCCACGGCCAGGATCAGCCGGCATGGCTTTCGTCTTGCCGACAATGAATCCTTCATCCGGGTCCCCGTCCATCACCACGACGGGTGCTTTGGCCTTGAGCAGCTCCCCGATGATCGGATTGGTCAGCGTGCGGCCCCACTGAGCGATCCGCCGCGACACGACCAGGTGCAGGCCGACCTCCTTACCGCGCGCGATGAACCGCGCCAACGGGCCCAACGGGTATCCAGTTCCCACTACGAATCCACCAGTGTCCCAACTGGCGAGGGTCTCTTCACGGTCGATGAAGACAAAGATCTCCGGCCCGCTCCAGCGCCGCGTCCCCGCTGCCATGTCTTCCTGACTTAGGTCCGTCATCGGCAGACGTTCAGTCAGGATCGCCCCCAGGCTCTCCCCCAAGGCGCGCACCTGGTCCTCCCGGAAAACGTAGGCGCCCAAATGGGCACCTTCGACCACGCGCAGCAGCTCATTATGAGGGTCCACAACATAGATCTGCGCCTGCTCGGGCCCGTACACCCGCATCACGGCTTGGGCCACCGTGGCCAACCCGCTCGACAAGCCACATTCAGGTCGACCAGTAAGCACCAGATGCGGTGTTGCGCCGAAGTTCGCGACCGCCGGCTGCAAACCGATTTCGGAAATCCCGAACGGCACGACACCGCTGCCGTTGACGCCGCCTGGCCCGTGCTCACGCTGCTCCCATTGTGCGAAAACCTCATCGATGCCAACCAATTTGGGCAATATCCGTACCCGCGCGGCTGCGCTATCGGGTCCAGCGAGCTCCGCAATCATCTCAACGGCCGCGGCCACGTCAGTACGCGTCCCTTGCACGGTCACCTGCGGTAAACCGGCCTGAAAGTGGAAACCGTCCATCGTCGTGCCGCGTCCCCTGATCTTAACCACTTCAACCTGCTCGACCTCGCCGCCGGCGTCGTCGTCTTCGTCCAGGAAAATCTTCTGCTCCCCGAAGGGAACATCTCGCGCGACTTTCACACTGTTGACGTTCATGTCATCGTTGTCACCCAGCTTGAGCTCCACGTTGCTGGTAAACAGCTTCGTCATTCCTGACGGGAACTTGTTCGCTATCCAGCCGCTCGTCGACACGATGGCATGCACCCCAACGTCGGGTCCTTTGGCCAAGATTCGTTCCACATCAGCGACGAGCAGCTGCTCCCAGTTCTTCCAAAACGTCGGCCAACCATCGATCACCAAAAACACATCGCCGAATGGATCGGCGGGCACCTCGCCGGGCGTGCTACCGAATTTGCGTTCGCGCAGCTTCGTTAACGTCAACTCAAGTTTGGTGAATGCCTGCTCGCGCTGATCGATCAGCGCCAGCATCTCGGCGATAATTCGTTTGACCTGCTCGGGGTCCACCTCGCGGGCGAAACCACCGACATGCGGTAAACCTGCTACCACGTTGAGGTCGGGTCCACTGAGTGCGATGACATAAAACTGGATCCGCCGGGGGTGATACAGCAGCGCGGCACCCGAGATCATCGTGGCGAGGGCCACCGTCTTACCTGATTGGCCCATACCAATGACCGCGCAGTTGCCTTCGGCCAGATTGGGTGCATAGACAAGCTGGCGGTGATCGCGCGGTCTGTCTTCTATCCCGACCGGAAACATCAACCTCGACAGCTCGTTTCCCGCTGAGCCGTAATCGACGTCCCAGGCTTGGCCCCGCAGCCGACTCACCAGCTCATCAGCAGGCAACGGCTGCAACGGCAGCAGCCACATCGGTTGCAGTGCAGGACGGTTCAGCCGGTTCAGGCAATTCACCGTGGCCTGGACCTGTTTGACGGTCCGGCCATCGGCGCCGACGATGGCTCGCGGCTCGGGAACTTTGGCCTGCTCACCGTCCCCGTTTTGGACCATCGGCAGCGCAGGCATCCCGACCGCCTGGAACTCTTGTGGCTCAAGGTAACCGGCTTCCTGCCTGGCCGCGGCAGCCGCCGCTCGCTGCGGCGGCACATAGCTTTTGAGCACGAATGCCGTCTGAAACCGCGTCAGGTTCTTACTTGCTCCGACCTTCAAAAGCCCCGCGCCAGCGGGCTTTTTGGGCAAATGATTGGCCTCATCGGTGCCCAACACCTCGTGGGAATCGGTGTCGCCGACAGTGCGCAGCGCCACCCGCACCGGGATGTTACTCATGATGCCGCCCTGCATCTGGTGGCCCAGCCGTTGCGACCCCATGACGAGGCGAAGCCCCTGGGAGCGTCCCTGGCGACCGACCTCGTCCATGACCGCTTTAGCGCCGTCATGCTCGGCGAACATCTGGGTGAACTCATCGACAACCAGCAGCAGGTGCGGCATTGGCCGCAGTTTCTCCTTCTTGTGGATGCGCAAATATTCGTACTCAGCGATGTCACTGACCCCAGCCCGGTCAAGCCATGCCTTGCGGCGCTCCATCTCGCCGTAGAGAACGTCTTCCATCCGCACGATCCAGAGGCGGTCGTTGCGCAGGTTGCTCATCGCCGCCACGGTGTGGGGGAACCCGGCTACCAAATGGGCCAACGCGCTGCCCTTGAAGTCAAACACTGCGACTTTCAACGAATCTGGGGAATGTGTCAGGCAGGCCGAGGTGATCAATGCTGTCAAGAATACCGACTTACCACTCCCAGTCGTGCCGACGACAACGACGTGATGGCCCATCCCGTCGAACTCGTGTGTCTCCTTCAAATCAAGGGCCACGGGTTGGCCGTTGCGGGGATCAATCCCGATGGGGAATCGCATCCACTCGCGACCCCACTGCAACTCGCCCTCGTCATCTTGCAGCGGTGGCCCCAGCCGGGTGGCCGCCCATGCCTCCTCCACATCGATATTGCCCGGATCACGATGGCCCAAGATCTCATAGAGATCAACGACCTTCGACGCGGCCGCGTTCGCGCTGTGCATCACCCGCGAATCAGCATGGTATCGGGCCATTTTGCGCGCAAACGCGACCGCAGACGCTGTGTCCAGCGTGTCGGGGAGCGCGAAAAATCCTTCCCCGTCATATGCACCGTCGCGCTTGACGTGCAATGTGAACTCAGCTGTCATCCGTGGTGCCCTCCTTGACCACTACGCGCACAAAGGTCACACCCGCGACCCCCCCAACGCCCCTGCGATTCAACGTATCCCATTCACTATCCACTCGTTGCTGGTCGTTGATCACAAGCCAATGCGGACGAACTTCACCGGCGCCGAGATCACCGTAATTCTTGCGCGCACTGTGTAATTCGGGACCCACCGCCGCATCCATCGCCGTCGGCGAAGTCCACACCATTCGCAGCGGCCCACCACTGTCGAAGAGCTTGTCGTGCTGGCAATGCGGCAGCCACTTCAGCCAATCCCATCGCGCAGGTTCGTCGGTGACAACCATGACTTTCAAATCCTGGGGTGAATGAAAGCAGGCCGCCTGGCAAATCATCGCGCGCACTACACCATGGACTGTGTCCGGGCCGTCCTCACCCACCAACGTCATCAGCGGAATTGCCTTGAGCGACAGCGGCTTAGCGATCCCACTGATCTTGGATTGCTCCAGCAAAAACTTGCGCAGCGCGTCGTAGCACACAGGCTCATAATCTGCTGACTCCCCCAACCGGGGCTTAGCCAGCTTCTTGGCCAGATCCGAAGTGCCGGTTCCGAAACGGACAAAACCGAAGTGCATCGAAATGTCCTCAGCAGAACCGGACCGCTCCCACATCCGCGGCGAACCGACCAACCCACGCAGCATCGCCGGTTCGGGATGCAGGAACTGGTAATTGGCGAACTGCCGCTCGGCATCGCTTTGAATCACATCACGCGTCTGGTCGAGCTCGTCCATGTAGGCACGACGCTCTTCTTCCAAAGCTTGCGGCGACAACGCCTTATCGCCGCCACCAAAACGGCCCTGCATAAACACCCCGGCGAACGACACAATCATCATCACCGGCACAAACAATGAGAACAAACTCATCGGACCCGAGCGCAGCCCGGGCTGGGTCAAGATCATGGCCATCATGCCCAAAAACGCCGCTCCCATGACAGCAGGCAAAATGATCTGCGCCTTAGTCAGCGGCAACCGGCGCGGCGCGATCGGAGAATCACGCACCGACTGCACGCCGCCATCAACTTTGGGCGCCCTCAGCCGCCGAGTTGGGCTGAAACGAATCGTCGACAAGCTTCTCCCCCTCTTATCCGCCGGCCCGTACGTTGGTCTTCGTCGGCAACACGGCCACCGCATCCGACGGGCTATGCACCGTCAACGCCGCTGCCCGCGACAGCTCCGGCCCCGCAGGCCACACCTGCAGCATCGACCACGGTGCCGGACGAACCTGAGATAGCACCAGGCCCAACGCCTGAACGCTGTTGTCATCAAAGGGCACACCGTAGCGCGACCCGGTCGAGCTGATCAGCCACATCGTCTCGCGCGCAGGCGAATCCAGCGCCTGACCCGTGGTGCTAACAAACGTCGACGCACTGTCACCGACCAAGACCTGATTAGCTTGCACCCCGCCATTACCGCCACCCACCAACGGCACCAACTTCGCCCGCTCATCGGAGCGCATGGGCAACCCCCGGCCTGAAATCACCGCGAGCCGCGCCTGGCGTTCGCTCACACTCCACTGCCATGCCACACACGACACCGGCCGAATGCCCGCATCCACCAAGCGCACCGGCGAACGCGGATAGTAGTCCACGTCAAGAACATGACGCAGCGGAATATGAGCCAAATGATCCGGCGATACCTGCGGCGGCGTAGCCAAACCAAACGAATCATGCTGGCGCAGCATCGAAGCCACCACGGGCGAGACCTCTTGCACCCCATCCGCCAGGACCACATAAAAGCGGTCCGACTGTGCAGCTACATCCCTGCTCGCCACCACCGCGCCGACAACGACCCCGGCACCTAAATCCACCTGACCGGGCTCGCCGGCGCCCGGCACCACAGGAACCACCAGCGGTCCCCCCGCGGGCAACGCGTCAAAAAGGGCCCGCGACATCCCCGTCACCTGCGCCCCGGGTGTAATCCCCAGCGGCCCGGCAATCGCGGGCTGAGACAGATCAATCGGCATCCGAACACCGTTGGTCACCAGGTATACCTGCGGCCCATAAGACAACAACAAGGCCTCGCCGCCGGCAAGCTCCCCCACCGACTCACCCAGCAGCAGCTGCCCATTGATACCCGTCACCAGCGGCGAACCACCGACCGTTGTCGGCGCCGTGTCGCACACAGCCCAACGCGAAACCTGCGGCGACAACACCGCCGGAGTCTCCACCGGAGCGCCCTGTATCCCCACCGTCGGCCCTTTCGGCCACTTCGCAATCTCCCCCGGCGCCACAAACGTCGGCCGATCCGGCGACCCCGCAATCAGCTGCGCCGACACCAGATTCAACGCCGGATACAGCCGCTTGTCGACCACTACAAATAACGCACCCGACGAACGATCAGCAACGATCTTCGACGAGTCATCGATCACTCCAGCCGGGCGAAACCACCCGTACACAAACGCCCCCACCACGAGCACCACACCCAACACCGCTGACAACATCAACAGCGTGCGATGCCAGCGAACCGGATTGATCTCCATGCTCACCGAGCGACGCAACAACGCAAACGACAAGCGTCGCCGAACAAAGAAATGACCCGAAACCTGCGTCTTAGACGCCAACTTCAACGGCACACCGGCACCGTACCGCCGACCGCTACACGCCCGCTACCAGCCCGTCCAAAGTGGATGAAAACCCAGAACACCCTTAACCCCGCGTGCCGTGCCCATCAATTGCGGCCCATTCCGTCACCGTGACGGCCTCGGCGCGCCACGCCGTCCAACCCAGTAACTACGATCGAACCATGACCAATCCATCAGGCGCCGGAGGTCAATCCAGCACCGACGCTGGTGACCAGGACGCCCCGCCACCGCCTCCCCCGATCGCTCGTGGATCGAATTCGATATCGGAATCCCCCGCCGGCGCAATCAAGATGCGGGATTGACCTCCTCCCGCGACTGAACGTCGCGGGATTGGCTTGCGCCGAAGAATTTTCCGGTCATTGAGCGCAAGGTCATTGACCGCCACGACTAGCCCGGAACAGGCCACATGACGACGGTCCAAGCGAGGCCAATTCTTCACTGCGGTCCCCACGGTGAAGGTGGAATATTTCAAGCAACGAGCTCGGATTCGATTACCCGCCATAATAATTCAAATTTGGTAACGAAGTCGCCTGGATACGCAGTCGCCGCGGCATAGACCATATCCGCGACGTCGACCGGCCGCCGCTCCCAACCTGCCAGCAATTCCATCGTGCGGGCGGTGACCCACTGAGCGTGATAACGCTCGCGATCTCCCGTGGAGGCCTCCGGCCGAGGCCTGTTCGCGCTGAGGTTCACGTAATACACGGTTGAGGCGATCCGATACTGGTTCCACGCCTCCTGCGAAATGTCGTCGCCCGTGCCCAGCACATCCCACATCTGCCGCAGATCCGGCGTCATCTCCCCCGACATCTTCACGGCCTCAATCATCTGAACAGCCAGCGGCACAACCACTTGATTTTCAACCATGCGCTTCTCTGGGTTAGCAGAGGTCGTCTGCTGAAGCCGGGCATATATTTCCGGGTGCAAGGCTTCGAGACGATGCTTGTGCATATCGTCGAGGATGGGGCGGATGTAAGCACCGTCCTCGAATTCGCGCTGACACACCGCGTATTCGACACGGGGGACCCGACCCAAGGGACTCTCCGCAGTTACCGCCATCGCAACCAAATGCGTTCCACCGCGGCCGCGCAGCCGCGCGTATTCGGCTAGCACCTCAGCAGCGTCGGACGACCCGAACCAACGGTCCCGAAATTCATTGTCTACCAGCTTATCTGACGCCAAAAGGCGGGCAGTGCGCGGCAAGAACACTCCCCGCGGAATGAAACCGAAGCCTTCGTTGGACATCACCACGCACTCGGTGGCCCCGCCAGCCTCCCGGCGAAATACCCCTACTGCCCACTCAATGCACGCGTAATTAACGATGTCACTGTCACGACGGAGCTTGCGCGCCAATGCTTTTGCGGTCGCAAGCTCGGCTGACTCCGGCCGTCCACGCTGTCGGGCACCAGCCCCGGCGCTGACAACACTTGCCGGCACCACTACCGCCCCACCCGATCCGGCCGTTGATCCAGCTGCCGGACCTGTAGACGGCGCGGGACCACCTGGTGAGCCCGTGCTGCCCGTAGGGGCGACGGGAGCGGCAGCACTTGCGCCTCCAGCAGCAACCGGGGCCGCGGGTGCCCCCATCCCCGGGGGCGGAAGCATCATCGCCGGTGCAGCACCGGTTGACCCGCCAACATTTGCAGAGCTGGCGAACCCCGCGCCCGCGGGGTTCACCGCCGCAGGGGTAGCACCCGCCGCTGTCAGCCCCGCCGAGGGAACACCCGCACCCGAAGTCAGACCCGCCGCTGGCGTGGCCGCTGCCTGTCCCGCGGCCGGCGTTCCAGTGCCGGTCGCGGGTGGCAGCGATCCCAATGCCGATCCTGCTGAAAGTCCTTGGGAGAAAGCCGGTCCCAACTGCGCCGGAGCGCCCGCTGCCGGTGCGGGGTTAGCGGGCAGGTTGCCCAGCCCGGCGGCCTGAGTCCCGGGCAGCTGCCCCATACCGCCGGGCAGCCCGCCTAAGCCCCCACCAGAGCCCAGCCCCCCCATGCCACCCGCGCCCGGCATCGAGCCAAGTCCCCCCGTCATCGACGTCAACCCTGGCGGGAAACCAACGGACTGTATGCCGCTACCACCGCCACCACCAGGTATTTGCCCGCCGCCACTTGTGAACGGGTTTGCCACCACCGGCACCTGCTCCGCGGGATCTCCTTCCTGGTGGGTTCCTTGATGCCGGTTTCCGGGCGCGTGGCCGTTACCGGCACCGATACCCTGCGGTTTGTCAGCGGCGTTCGGATATCCGGGGTCCACGTCGTCATCACCTAGCCCGGTTTTTCCCTGTCCTGCAGGTACGGCTATTCCGCCTTCTCCGCCGTGGGGTAGGACGGGGTCTTGAGGTGCTGGACCGCCCAGGCGTGAAGTCAGGGCGGTGATATCCGTGCCGGCAGTGTGTTCGAAGACCCCGGCCTTGGCTGTAGCGGCTCCTACCGCACTCGTGGTCAGGGCGCGGGCGTGGGCGTGCCAGCGCGCTACGATCTCCTGCTGTTGTATCGCGTTTCTGGCTTGCGACAGTTCAGCATTGGCTTTGACCACGACACTCTGTTGGGCGGTTTGCGCGTCGCGGTAAACGCTGGCGACTCCGTTGAAATAGTCTGCCGCCGCGTTATAGATCTCGACCATTCGGCCGTAGTCGGCGGCCAATTGGCGATTTTTTTCGTGCCCAGCTTCCCAACCGGGCGATTGTGCGGCCTCTTCGCGCATCGCATTGGCGGCTTTGAGTCGCTGCTGCAGCTCCGTAGTCTTTTCCGCCCGGGCCTTGTAATGAGCGGCTTGAGCCTCCAGTGGTTCCGCCCCTGGCGGCACCATATCGGGCGTGATGATCATGTTGCCGGCGATGTTGGCTGCAGGCACATCCACCATCAGCAGTCCCCCTTTGCTGCGTTACTGGCAAGCTGCGTTGACTTTGCCCTCGGCGGCATTCACCCGATCGATTGCGGCATCTCGCGCCGTACCCCGCCGATGCGTGGTGGCGTTTTCCTTATCGATGTTCGCCGCCAAGTAATCATCGATCCCCGATCGAATCGTCGCGGGAGTCTCAGCGGGCAACTCCCGGCGCAGATACGTGCTTTCCACCAAAGTCACCCGCGCCTCATTGGTCAACGCGTCCTGCATGGCAGGTGCATTCCAGTCCGCCGGAGCGTGAGTTACCGCGTTGGCGGCGTCATCTATCGCTGAGGCTGCTCTCCCCCAAACTTGGCATGCCTTTGTGCGTGCGGCCGCGGCCTGGTCGGAACTCGGTTCGGGTGGCGACCACGGCGCGACGACCGTATTGACGGGAGCCTTGGACGGGGTCATAAACGTCACTCCGGCTAGCACGGCGGCCCCAAGCGCAACGACGAGCGCCGCGGCCGACCCCACCACCGCCCCGCGGGAGGGCCCTGCTGGAGGCGACGCAGGTGGCGGGAAAGCGGGTGGGAGCGGTGTCCCCGTTTGGGGCGGGTGCAGGGTGGCGGTCATATGGTCACCACCGGTGTTAGGTCCTGAGCGTTCTGATTGTCGGTCTCGACGTCTGCGGTCAACGATTGGTCGTTGCGCTGAGCCACCTTGCCACCGTGTGGTGCCAGTGCCGCTCCGGCGCTTGCGACTTCCTGGTTCACCCCTGCGCTGGCTGCCACGCTCGGTGCCCACATTGAAGCCGCGTGGACGCTGTCGGCCGCCGTGGCCGCCGCGCCATGGGCTGCTTGCTCGGGCACGGTCGCAGCGAACTCGACGGTTGCCGAGCCGGTCAGCATGTTCGCCGACTCCGCCGCGGCAGGCATGACCTGCAGAATGTCATGGGTTTGCATAGTTACCCACATACCTTGTCGAGTTGATCCCCGGTCTTCGTAACTGCGTCGACAAAGACGTCCGCATCGTGGTTGGACACTTCGCGAGTGTTGGCGTCGGCCAACGCAAGGAGAGCGGTTATGTAAGCGTTGGTCGCATCGGCCACGGCTTTGGGTGTTGCTGACGGCACATGCTGTTCCATGTACTGCGTCTCCACCATGACCACGAGCTGAAAATTGGCGAGCGCAGATCCGTACTGGGGAGACTGCCGGTCACGCGAAGCAACAGCAAAGCTCTTCTGCGAGTTGAGAATCGACGCCGCAGCGACGTTGCTGGCGTCGCAGGCTTCCTTCTTGGCCGCGGCCACTTGGTCCGGGCTGTAGCTCGGCGGTGGCGGGGGTGGCGCCGTGACCGTGGTGGTCGTCGCGGCCGGGGTTGATTGGCTCAACTTCATCGCACTCATCACCGTTGCGCTCAACGCCAACAGCAGCGCAAGCGACAGCATTACCCATACCGCCAGCCAGCCCGGCCAGGGCCGCCGGTACACCGGCTGCGGTAGGGGGGCTTGCGGCGGCATGTAGTTGGGCGGCGGCGGTGGCAACACCGCGGCACCGGTCGGTACGCCGACCGTACTCGTGGAAGTCGGCGGGCCGCTGGATGCAGCTGGATACCCCGGCTGCCCAACTGCCTGCGGATTCATGAATTCAGGGTACTTGTCTGCGGTGACATCGGGCTACCACTGCAAGTGAATCCGCGGCGAAACGCGTGCTCAGGTGGCGGTCCAGATTTCGCTTTTGGGGTCGATGAACGCTTGCACAGCAGCGTCGAGCGCCTCTTGCTCTTGGCCGCCTCCCACGCTGGCTGTTTCCTCGGCCGCGGCGTTGACTGCTTCGTCGATCGTGGTGTTGATGAGCTCGGCCAGCGCCCCGTGTGAGTAGCGGGTGGTGCAGCCCTGAGCCAGCGATAGGGAGGTGAGTTGTCCTTGGGAGTTCACCGACAACACGACGTCACCATCGCCACCGATGGCTTCTAGGTCGATGCCGTCCATCTCCTCAAGGAGCTTGGAGAGCATCGTCGATACCCGTTCCATGCGCGCTATGACACTGGCGGTGAGATTCTTATCCGCCTGGTAGCCGTCATACTCGTACACCGTCACGGGGCCTCACCGTTGTTGTTGGACGCAATCTCTTCCTGTAGGTGGGCCAGGGCTATCGACGCAGAGTCGAGCTGGGCCATCACCTCGGCGACGCGATCCTGATCGGATTGATAGCCCGCGCACCCATTCACCGTCACTGGGAGTCACCGCTGGTGTCGGGGTCGATGCGTCGGCTGCGCGACCTGACGGTCACTGTCCGCCTCGGCCCGTCTTTGGGGTAGGCAGCGGCGTCAACGGTGGCCGTGTGCCGAATTGGGTCTCCCCGTTCGCCTTTGATCGGTTCGGAATTAGGTCGCGATGGCATCTCGATGGACTTATGGGGGTCTTTTACCTTGCGGTTGGCCGCCCCGGCGCCGGCGCCCATGCCGCCCATCGGCGGCATGAACATGGGCGGGCCACCCATACCGCTCTCTGCGGCCGCAGCGGCGGGATTCGGGGCGCCGCTGGCCCCCGCCAACGGAGGCGGCGTTGAGGCGGGTGAACCCATTCCGGAGATCGCTGAAGCCGCCGGTTTGAGATCTGCTCCGCCGCTGGCCGCTTGGGTGGTAGCGCCGTCGTCACCATCGCCACCGCCACCGCCGGCACCGGAGCCCAGGGAATCTGCTGGCTCGATTTTGGCGGCATCGTCGAGCCCGTTCTTGCCTGCCATCCCTTGCGTTAATCCTGCGACGCCCTGGGTGGCTTGCTGCGCTAATCCCTGTAGCTCTTGGGCGAATTTCTGCGGTATCTGGGTGACCATCCCGACCCCGGCGCCCAGCATGCCGGTCAACATCGAGGGCAAAGATGAGGCCATGCCGGACATCGGACTCGTTCCCGCAGGCGCTAGCGGGTTAGCGGCGGGATCACCATCGCCGGAATCCAGACCGTCGAGGTCGCCAGGATCGGTGTCGGGGTTGACGTCGCCGCCGTGGGTGGTGCCCGGGTGATCGCGCGTCGTTTTCGGCTCGGTTCCCTGCGGGGTTGTCGATGGCGGGCTATCCCCTTGTCCGGCACCAGGTTCCACGATCGCTGGGGCTGGCGGTGGCCCAGGCGGAGCCTGCGGTATGGTCTCGCCGGTGTGGTAGCCAGCGGACACAACCTGGGTGTGGTTCGTTAACTGGGTCAAATTCGTATGTGCCTTGGCCACCGCAGCCGCCGATCCCGGACTGGGATAAGAGCTGTTGAGTGCGATCGCGTTGTGCAGCTCGCGGTGACGGTTAGCGAATTCCGTGGTCGTCGGAGTCGCCTGCTTGGCTTGGGCAAATCTGTCCTTGTGGCTGCCGGCGAGCTGTCCGACGGTGTCGGCATGGCGAGCCATCTCCTGCGCCCAGTCCGCGTAACGATTCAACGCCGCCGTAATACGCGGTGCCGCTTCCCCTTTGAGGTGTTCACCGACCGTGGCTGCCCCGCGGCGGGCCGAGTGCGCGGCACCGCTAAATCCTTCTGAGAGTGCGGCGCAGTCTGCCACAAAGGAATCCCCGGCAGCGGGCCGACCCGCTTCCATGATCGCTGAGGTCGTTTCGGCTGGGCGCGGTGCCGGCGGGGCGATCGGCATATCGGGGGCAACGAGATTCACCGTCACCGCCGGGGTGAAGCCCGGTGTGGGGGGTGCAGGGTTACCTTGCAAGCTGACCACGGCTTGATTGGACTGGTCCATCTGCCCATATGCCGCTGCTGACTGGGTTATCGCATTGGCGCCGGCGGCCAGGACCACGGCACCGTCAGCGGCTCGCGACGTCATTACCGCCGCGTGCTCACTAAGGCGGGCAGCCACGCTCGTTGAGGTCTCATCGGTGGCCAGCGGAGGGTGTACCGGTGACTGCGCGCCGAGCTCGGCAAGGCTGTTGGCAGCGGCGACAAGACCAGCGACCGCGCTCTGCAGCCCAGCAACATCCACCTGCAGCACCGCCGGTCCTCCCTCCCCTTCTTCTCGCTGACGTTGCGACGAGTTCGCTAGAAATCGATCAGGGCCTCATAGCTGGCCACCTGGTCCTCGGTGGGCAACGCACTCGAGACCGTCACGTGTTGGGCCTCCCACTCCTGGCGCAGCGCCAACTGCGAGCGTAGATGAGCCAGCGTGTTCAATTTGATGATGCGGTTAGCCAGTTCGGCGTCGCTGAGCTGCATCGCCACCGCCTGCAGCTCCACGCCTAACGAGTTGCCGCTGCGGCCCACCGCCACCACGATCGACTCATCGCGACTTGCGGCCTCGAACACCGCGGTGTCGTAGTCGGTCGACGGCGCTTCAGACATGTTGCTAATCCGTGGAAATCGTCAAATTGGCACGGTTTTCGGCGTTCATCTCCGCCATGCGGGCCGCGGCGGTGCGAAGCTGCTGTGCCATGGCCCCGTGCCGCTCTTGTTGGTCGCGCAATGCGGTCTCGCGGTCGTTGACAGCGGCCACTGCAGCACGACGCGCCTCATAAAACAACGGTCCCCACGACTCGGCCGCAGCCACGGTGCGGGCATGGTCAGTACGGGCCTGCCCGCACGCCTCGGCGGCGCGTTCGTGGGCGATCGCCCATTGAATCAGGTCATCGGTGTTGACCTGCAAGGCCTGCTCGTTCACGGTCATTACGCTACTCCCTCACGTTGTAGTAAAAGGTCGCTTAAGTTGTCGGCAGCGCCGGCGCGGTGGCCGCCGCGGTCACCGTTGTCGCTGTCGGGGCCGACACGTGCGTCCATCCCAAGAAATTCGGGCCGGTCTCGAGCTGGTCAATCGGCGTGACCTGGCCATTGAGCCAAACATGGTCTTTGTCCAGGGCCATCACTCGATGATCGGTGTATTGGCCCACATCGCCGAATTGCAGCCGCGAGGGAGCCATGGGTGAACTCACCGGCGAACCCAGCGGCGGCAACTGAAGATTGGCCGCTGCATAGGCGTCATCGATGCTGTCTCCTGAGAGCACCGCACGTCCGGCCTGCGCGAGTGCGCCATTGGCCGCGGTTCGCACCGATTGGTCGGGCAACTGGACCTGAGTCGAGGGTGCTGGCGTCTGACCCGGCGCGGCCGGCGCTGACGGCGGCGGTGTGGAGCCACTGCCAGCGTTTTCTGTGCCCGCCTTGTCCCCTTTGTCTTTGTCGCCTGGATCGTGCAGCGCGGCCGGCTGCGTGCCGCCTTGAGATTTGTCGTCACTGGTGTGCGACCCGGACGGGTCTTTCAACGGGTCGGCGTGCTCATCAGAAGCTAGGCCTGGATCGTGGCTGCCATCGCGTAGCGCCCCACCGATCGCGGAACCCAAATCTCCCAGCCCGCCGCCACCGCCAAGTGAGGGAATCGCTGAACCGAGAACACCTGGCAGCGAGCCGAGCGCGCCCATCGCAGGTCCGGCCATCATGCCCAACCGCGACATCAACGGGTCCGATGCCAGCCCATCCAGTAGCGGGTCATTGCCACTGGCGGCGCCGTCGCCGGGCCCGGCGCGAGAATCCGCGCCGCCGCCCGGTTTGGTGCTGGTGGTGTCCGGGCTGCCGCTGCCAGTGCCGTCGGGACCCTTCGTGTGAAGGTCATCGCCGGGTTTCTTTTCTTGCAACGCCTGATAGCGCGCCGAGAGGCCATCCAACACCCGCGCTTGTGAATCTGAGTCCAGCCCAGCGTTTTTCAGAACGTTGAGGATATCGTCGGTTTTGCCCTGCAAAAACTCTGCCAGCTGCTCCTGGCCGGTCGCAGTATCCAGCGACGATCCCAACTTGGTGACCTGGTCGATGATCTCTTGCTGCAGGCTTTGCAGCCGCTGACGGCCATCCGCGCTAGAACTCGACGCTTTCAGCAGCGCGTCGGCCAGTTTGTCATCAGCATCATTGAGCGCCGAATGATTCTTGGCCAGCGCCTCGTCGAGCCGCTTGGCGGCGTCGGCCCCTGCCCCGCTCAGCCTCGGTGGCGGTGGCGTGCCGGCCGGGGTCGTCGGTGCAGGCGACCCCGGAGGGGGCGGCGGCGCAGGAGGCGCTGCGGGTTGATCGCGGCCCAGCGCCTTATTGATTTCGGGCATCGGCGCCGTATCCGGGTTAATGCCCATGTACGTGAGCTTGGCCCGGTCGATCTTGGTGAGCTGATCGCGCGAGGTGACCGGAGCCGTTGGGGCCGGGTCTAGTGGCACCGGGCCGCCGGGCGCCGGGCTTTGAGGGAAGGGTGCCCCCAATACCTCGGATACTCCGCCGAGCACCTGGGACAGCGCTACATCGGTCCAGCCGGTCATGTTCGGGACGATAATTCCCGAGTCGCTTTAACCGCTACCAACAGCGCCACATTCACCAAAAACCGGCTAGGCCAGCATGCCCACACGGCCTGTCGACTTTTGTTTTCTTTCAAGGCACGCCGCACCAGATGCGTCCTGCAACTTCGCACACCTGCGTCAATCAG
The DNA here is from genome assembly GCF_059813315.1 of Mycobacterium sp. NGS11. NCBI lineage: Bacteria > Bacillati > Actinomycetota > Actinomycetes > Mycobacteriales > Mycobacteriaceae > Mycobacterium > Mycobacterium sp. NGS11. The sequence continues at coordinate 47,017 of NZ_JCALEJ010000015.1, read as the reverse complement.
TCCGGAGATACGGCACACACGGAGTGCCTTAAGCCGGGAAGCCTCGCGACTGTGAGCGTATACGGCGAGGCAATCGGCGATAGCCGTAAGCTCCAAGGGCAACGATCGCGTGCTCTACATCGGTCGCATCGAGCAACGCGCATATCTATCGGCGGCAATGACTTTCGGGTTCGCACCACCATCACGGGTTGCGCCTCCTCGATTCTTCTCGCCGCACGCCCCTTCCCCGCAGTGGAATCCTAGCTGCACAAGTAGTTGCCGCCAACACCCGACATACGCGACGCAAAAGCGACGCACCTCTACTAGCGCCAGCCTGGACAAGAGCAAGGTCAAACTGCGATGGTAACGAATCAGCCTGGCGCGCAGGCCTATTGCGACCTGGGCGGGAACAGATCATCTGACCGGTGGCGCCGAAGAAGCGGTCTTGCGGCTGGCCGTAAGTACGTCCTGGATTTCCGCAATCTTCGTGTCGACGTCTTGCACGACTGCGCGCGTGATGCTCGGATCGTCGGCTAGCTTAGCTGGGATACCGCCGCGCAAACTGGTCAGCTCGTCGGCGATCCACTTTATTCGATGCGATGCGAACTGGTCGCCTTCGGCAAGTGGCATCGCCAGCGAGGCCAACCTGACACCTCTATCAGCGATCCGGGCGCTGCACCCCTTTGGTTCCAATGTTAAATCCCTTCGAGCGCTGCACTTTCCACCAACGCTAGGGCAACTTATCGGCCTACGCGACAATGACGGTCAACATTTCCACCAGAACTTTGGCGCGCGCAGGTTGACGCCGGCCTTGGGGGAGATTCGCATCGCGACGGGCCATGGGGGCAGTACGCCGCCCGTTGTTCGCAGGCCGTCCCTCGGGTGTGGCTTCCAGTCAGTAGTTAGCGGCCTCCCTGCGGATAGGTTGGTGGCCCTAGAGGGCCGGAAGGGTTGTAAGGTTCGGGGGTTAAATCGCTGTGCCACATATAAATCCCCGACCCTGGCAACCATTCGTCGTATCCGTAGGGTGGCAGCGGGTTAGAGCCAGGCGGATAGACTTTCGCTCCCGGAAAGTCCGACTGCGGTACCCACACGCCTGTGTTTGGGCCCAACTCGACATATGGGTCTGGATTGCCGTGTTCGTCAATGACTGTCGGCGGACCTACGGCTCCAGGCGGATACACCTTGTAGCCGGGGATTTCATCGGATCTGACAAAGTAGTGCGGAACCTTCTCGGGGTCGTCCGCTCCTGACCGGTCCCATATATCAACCCACGGTGGCGAATCAGGAAAGTTGGGGGGGCCCATCCCACCCCGGCCGGCGTTGTAGGGCATATGTCGCTTATCACCGGGCTTCCAAGTCCGCGAATCCAGCGGCGCAGCGGGCGGTGACTCCTTGCCGTGACCACCGGAAAGACGTCCGTAATCAGCGTTTTGGATGGTGCCGGCTATTTCAGTGTTGCGCTGGCGGACGTTTTGCAGCAATCCCTTCGCCTGGTTGAGCTGACCTTGCAAAAAGCTGGCGAGTTGCTGCTGCCCTACGGCGCTACGCATGCTGGGGGCCAGTGCGCTAACGCCCGCGCGGGTCTGAGCGATCAGGTCGTCCATGCTTCGTGCTCCCGCCGCGGCGGCCTGTCCCGCATGGGTCAGCGCCGGATTGACTTGGCCATCGGCGGCTACCGTGCGGTCTAACGCATGGACCTGATCGGCGTTGGTCGCAGCGTAGGTCGTCGCTGCCTCGCCTTGCCAATTGGCAGCTGCGGCCTGCCCCACTTGCGCTACAGCTGCTCGGCCCGCCATCAACTGCTGCGCCGAAGGCGCCGACCCTTCGAGGGGCGCCGCGCCGAAAAGCCGGCGAGCATCACTGAGCACGCGACCTGTCTCGGCCACCAGTCCATCGAGTGACGACATACTGGCCAGTATTACCCAGATCCAGTGCGGCTTCTATCGCCGTAGCCGACTTCGTGCTCATGTGGCGTGCGGGGCGTCGGCGACCGGATCGGCCAACTGCTCGTTCATTCGGTCTCCGACATGCACATGCTGGCGTACGAGCGGCGTCGCAGCTTCCTTCAATGCTGGGGCCGCGATCCAGGTCAGGGGTGCCGGGGGTGCGCGGCTGTCCAGGTCGCCAGTGAGTGCGAGCGCTTGTCTGATATCGAGCCGGGCGGCGGACTTTTGTTCGGGCGTGCTCGTGACATCCAGAAGGAGGGCCCGCGCGCGTTGCTGGACGGCATGAACGTGCTCGCGGCGGGCGAGATTGTCGGGCAAGGCTTGCGCGGCGCGGATGTCTTGTTGGGCTTGAGCCGAAGGTCCGGATTCGGGCATGCCGCACAGTAAACCGCGGGGCTGTGCCGCGCGACAAAGGCTGCGAGGTTTCGCCATGTGTCGGCATGCGGTGGCGACGGCTCGAATATGCGGCGATGAAAGGGCACGCGGAACTTCAGCGCCACACAAGGGACCGTTCGAATGTAGTGTCTAACTTCCGGTTTGGATAATCAGAAGTCGTGCTCGGGAGCGGCGAGGCCTTGCTGGTGGTCGTGTTGTTCGAGGGCGAGGCGTTCTCGGGCGCGGACAATTTTGCATAGGGCATCGGCGCTGGGGTAGCCGAGTTCTTCGACCAAGGCGGGTGTGGGGTTCAGGAGCAGGCTCCATCCGGGTTTGCGGCCGCGGGCGGCCATGCGTTGTTCGGCCGCGGCGGCTTTGGCTTTGGCTTCGGGGCTTTGGGCGGCCATGCGCAGCTCGAGGGTGAGGGCTTTAAGTTCTGCGTCTTTTGTGGCCAGTTCGTCGGCGTGTTCGAACGGTGCTGGGGGGTTGGTTACAAAGTCGTCGAGGGCGGCCTGGTCGCGGTCGCGTTCGTGCTGCAGTCGTGCGTGGTGTTCGGGTAGGCCGGTGTAGAGGTTTTCCACGCGGCGCAGCAGTCCGAGTTGTTTGGGGCCGTTGACGTCGGAGCCTAGACCTGCGCCGGTGGATAACAGTTCCAGTCCGGAGATTTCTGCGGTGCGCGACGGCACGGCTAGTCGTAGTACCAGTTGGTCGTGGGTGAGGTCGGGGGCGGCCAGGATGTCGATGCCGTAGATGGTGGCGCCGATGGGTTCGAAGCGGCTGGCGCCGCGGTCTTTGCCGGCGGTGTAGGCGCGCCGGCAGGCCGCAGCCAGTGCGTGGGAGGCGGGGACGCGCTCGGTGTAGGTGGTGTCTGCGACGGTCAGCCGTGGTGGCCCGCCGGCGGAGGCGTGCGCGGCGGCTGCCCGGGCGATTGGGGTGAGCTCGTCGATGGCGCGTTGTTTGTTGGGAATCGCGCGCTCGAGCACACTGACTTGCCAGTCGCGGTTGCGCACCGATTGACTGTGTGCGCGCTGCAGGGCGGTGAGGCGTTTGACGGTGTCGTCGAGTTCAACTTGGTGTATGTAGCGCGGGTCGCCGGTGGCGATGGCCTTGGTTTCTGCGGCGGCGGTCCCGATGTCACCGCCGGAAAGGTCGTCGATCTCGATATCGAGGACCTCGTTGCGGCGCATCTGTTCGATGAACAGCGTTTTGGCTTGGACTTTTTGCCACATGACGGTGTCGTAGGAGCCTTCGGTGACATAGATGAAGATGTCAATGCCGTCGAGGTTTTGGTTGCCTTGGCGCTGAATGCGGCCTTCGCGTTGTTCTAGGTCGCGCGGGCGCCATGGCACGTCGACGTGATGCAGGGCGGCGGCTCGGGCTTGCACGTTGACCCCGGCGCCGATTTTCTCGGTGCTACCGATCAGCACTGAGACGTCTCCCCTAATGCACTGGGCGAACAGCGTTTTGATCTCTTGAAGATTTTTTGCCTCGTGGACGAAGCGGATCGCGGCTTCGGGCATGCCGCGCGCCACGAGTTCGTCCTTGATCGCCCGGTAGATGGTGAACTGGGCGGGGTCTTTGGATGGGGTGCCACGGTCGCAGAACATGATCTGCAGTGCCCCGGTGCCGGCCGGCGCGCCGGTGTCGGGATGGGTGTAGGCGCGATGCGCGTGGCGGTGATGGACACGCATGGCTGCGTCGGCGACTGCGCAGGCGCGGCTGTGTCGGGGTTTGGGCAGGTGGGCCAACCGTGGATCCAACGACACGTTGCGCCCGTCGTTGCTGATTTTGAGTGGGTTGTCGCGTCTGGGATTGCGTGAGTCGAGATGATCGAGGCGGTAGCCCAAGTCGGTAATGAAGTCGACGACTTCGATGTCGGGGTGCAAGCTGATGATTTGGCGTTGCCCGGTGCGAAGCGGCGGCAGCTCGACGGGGACTTGGTCGCGGGTGACGACGTCGGTGTAGACCGAGGACAGCGCCAGCAGGGCGGGCAGGTTGGTGAACTTTCCCACTCGCGTGACGGGCCGCAGCTTGGTGCCCGTGGTGTTGACCTCGATGGTGGTGGTGGTCGCGGTAAACGCCGCACCCCAGTCCCCCAGGTCAGCGACCCCGGCTTGCTCTAAAAGGTCGGGCCGCAAGTAGGTTTGCATGACCCATAGCTCGCCTAATGAGTTGCTGATCGGTGTGCCGGTGGCGAAGGTCGCGACCCGTTCGACAACCCGGTGCGCGGGAATGCCTTTGGCCAGCGCCTCGTCGCGGCGCCGCTGGCGCAACACGGTGAGTTTGAGGGCGAGGTCCTCGGCACGTTGCGATGCGTTGGGGCACGACAATTCTTCAATGTTGCAGGTGCGGCCCAAGTTCTTGTACGTGTCGGCCTCGTCGATCATCAGATAGTCACAGCCGGATTCCTCAAACCGCAAGCCAGTGTCTTTGGTGTTGGCGGCTACAAGTTTTTCTAGCCGGGCCTTGGCGCTTTTGATGGCCAGCTCGATGCGCTTTTTGCTGCGGTCGGCTTCGGCGGATTGGAGTTGTTCGCGCAGGGTGTCGAGCTGGTTTTCGATGTAGTCGACGCGCATGTCCGTGGAGACGTTGATCGCGGTGAACGTCGACTGCGGGATGACAACGAGATCCCAATCGCATGAGGCGGTTTGGGCGATGAAGCGGCGACGTCCATCAGCGGTGGTGGCCGCTGAGCCGAGCAGAATTTTGGCGGCCGGATACCACTGTTGGGCTTCGCGGCCAACTTGTTCGGTGATCGCGTTGGGTACCACGAGCCAGGGTTGGCGTACCAACCCCAGGCGCCGCAGTTCCAGCGCTCCAGCGACCATGCTTCCCGTCTTGCCCGCTCCGACAACATGATCCAAGAGAACGGTGGGCTCGGAGATGATGCGCGCGGCGGCGTTGCGCTGGTAGAAGTGCGGCGTGAAGTGATCCGACATGCCGGGAAAACGCATGTGTGAGCCGTCGTAGGCAGGCGCGCGCAGCGAGTTGAAGCGCCGGTTGTATTCGGCGACCAGGGTGTCGCGGCGGGCCTCGTCAGACCACAGCCAGCGGGTGAATTCCTCGCTGATTTTGGCCATCTTGGCTTGGGCGGCGAAGGTGGCCTGCGGGTCGAGGACACCGTCGTCGTTGTTGACGAGGACGGCTTTGGAGTTGCAGGCGGTCTCGAGCAGGCTGACCGCGTCGCAGCCGCGTCGGTCGGTTCCCCATTCGTCGGTCATCAGCCGGCTGTGGCGTTTGTAGGAGGCAAGGTCGACGACCCAGCGCCCGCCGATGTGTTCGGCGACCACACCGGTGGTGTCGAATGTTTTCTCGGCGAAGGCGGCGACGACTTGGGCTGGGATCCAGGGCGCGCCGGGGCGCACTTTGATGTCTTGGGCTTCACGCTGGGGCGGCAGCACCTGTTGCAGGGCGGCGGCGTAGTCGTTGTAGATCGGGTTGGTTTCGGCCGCATCGAGTGCGCGGGCGAGTTTGGTGCGCACGTTGCCTGACAGGGCACTCACGGCGGGGACGAGTTCGTTGGGGTCGTCGAGGCTGGGATAGACCAGTCCGGCGATCAGGTGAAGGGCGTCGTCGACTTCGACTTCTAGCAGGTTGGCGATTAGGTCGACGTCGACGCGCTGGGTGCGGTCCAGGCACATCGCCAATGCTTCTTCGGGGGTGTCGGCGGTGGCGCGCTCCAGCGGCGGGGTGAGCAGGTCGGTGGAAAAGATGGGCGATTTCTGGGCGGTGCCGGTGTCTTCGTCGAAGATTTCCAATGAGGCGACCAGTGCCCATCCGGGGTCGTGGCGCATTCCGCCGTCGAGGTGACGCCGCTTCTTGTAGGGCGCGGGCGCTTCGGAGGCCTCGGTGTCCCATTGAGCGGCGACGTCGTCGGGCACGGGCCCGGTGTAGGGGCGCTCGGGGGTGCCTTCGGCGGCGCGCCAGGCGGTTTCGGCGGCGGCCAAGCGCTGATCGTGGCGTTCTTGGGTGACGGTGGGATAGACCCAGGTGAACCGGTTGAGTGGGCCATGGCGGCGCACGTAGTTGTCGTAGAGGGTGTTGAGGTGTCCGCGGAGCTGGTCGCGCTCGGCGGCGGGCTGGCCGCCGCGTTGTGAGGCGATGAGGCTGGCTGCGACGTCGCGCAGGCCGATGAGTTCGCGGGTTTCGGCGAGCAGCGTTTTCGGGGTTTTGTGGGGTTCCCATTGGTGTCCGGCCCAGTACTCGATGCCGCGAGCGGCCTCGCTGTAGCGCAGTGTGTAGAGCGGGATGTCCTCACCGCGGTCGGCTGCGGTGATCAGGCCGGGGTCGAAGGCGGCTGCGGCGAAGTCGGTGAGTTCAGCCGGCGTGGCGGTTAATCCGAGCCCGTGCTGGATGGCCGAGTCGATGATCACATGTAGCCGGTCGCGTAGCTGCTCGGCGAGGTCGGTGCCGCTGGTGCCGCGCACTACGAGTTGGTGGGAGCCGTTGAGTCCGCGGCCCGCGCGCATCTGGCCGAGCACGTTGTGGGGGTTGGCGACGAAATGGGCGTTGATGTGCAGGATTTCGGTGGCGCCGGTGTCGGGATCGATGAGCTCGATGGGTTCGGTGTTGATCCAGTCGGGCAGTTCGTCGGCGGCGGGAGTTCGGGGATCGCGGCGGCGCAGGATGAGCAGGTCGGTGACGACCTCGGTGCCAGCCACCCGCGTAAACGCCTTCGACGGGAGCCGGATCGCGCCGATGAGGTCGGCTTTGGCCGAAATGTCACGCCGGGCGGCCGATTTCGCCGCGTCCAGGGTGTAGCGGCTGGTCAGCACAGCCACGTATCCACCGGGGGCAGTCAGCGCGAGGGATTTGACGATGAAGTGGTTGTGGATGGAGTGACGTGCGGGGTTGTGGGCGGGGTCGGTAACCGCGTAGCGGCCGAAGGGGACGTTGCCGACGGCGGCGGCGAAGCTGTTCTCGGGGACGCGAGTGGATTCGAAACCTTCGTGGCGGATCTGAGCCGACGGGTAGAGCAGGGCGGCAATGGCTGCGGTGGTGGCGTCACTTTCCACACCAACCATGACTGCCTCATCGGGGGCGTGAGCGATAAATGTTCCTGCCCCGCAACCTGGTTCGAGGACCCTGCCACCGCTAAACCCGGCCCGACCTAGTGCTTCCCACACCACGGCGGCGATGGCCGGATCGGTGTAGTGGGCATTGAGGATGGAGGCCTCTGCCTGGCGGTATTGGTCACGGTCGAGCAACTCGGCCAGGGTGTCGCGTTCGGCGGCGAGCTCGCTGGCGCGGGGGTCGAACACCTGGGGTACTGCACCCCACCCTGACCAGGTGGCCAGGACACGTTGTTCGGCTGGGGTGGCCGGCCGCTGCGCGTCTTGCAGGGTGCGCAGCAGCTCGACGGCGGCAATGTTGGCACGGATGCGTGCTTTGGACCCCGATGGCACCAGGGTGTCGACGCTTGCCGGAAAGTCGGTGGGGCTGGTGAATTCTTCTATCCGCCGCTCGGCGGCCGGCGTCGGTTCGTCTGATACAGCCGGGCTTTGTACGGTGCCCGGTGACGCGTCGATTGGTTGTTGGGCTGGTGTGGGCGGGGCTGGCCGCGGCAGCGGGGCGCCGCCGGGGTCAATCGAGCGTGGATCGGTGGGCTGATCGGCCTCATCGAACAGTGAGGGCTGGGCGTTTACCGCTCGGGTAGGCCGTCGTCGCGCAGATCGGTGTAGACCATCTGAGCCAGCGTGCTCGTGAGCGGATCGTCCGGGCCGCTCGGTAGGGGCAGGCCATCCTCGGCCCGGGCGGCTAGCAGGTATCCGGCCTTGATCCGAAACACCGCCGAGTAATTCGGGTCCGGCCACAGATCCGCGATCAACGCCTCGATGTTCTGGCTGGGGTCGCTGCGATACTGGGGCCGGGTCCAGCGTTGATCCCAGGGCACCTGACTGCGATCGGGCGCTGGGTCGTTGTGCTCCCCCCACAGGTTGCTGGGCTGGCCCTCCTCGGTCGGGATCTGCTCGTAGAGCTCGTTGTTGAGCACGATCTCCATCGCCTGGCTGCGTGCTGTGTTCAGCAGCCCCGCCTTGGTCAGGTAATCCGGATGCTGGCCGCGGCTGCGGATCCACGCCCCTACCGCCTGGGCGCCCATCTCGGCCGCCAGCTCGGCGACCTGGTAGCTGATCCTGGCCGCCTGGCTGTCCAGGAATGTCTCGCGTTGGGCTGGGCTCCACTGCGGTGGCAGCTCGAGCGGGCCCGCGTAGGCTTCCGCCACGATCTGGCGTATCTCTGGGCTCGTCACCACCACCGTCCCCGCCGAAGATGTCGAACAGACCCGGCTGGTGTGGATCTGGCCGCGTCCTCCGTGCCATATTGTGCGCTCCGATCGGCTCGAGTCGGGGTCGGGGTAACCGTGGTTAGCCATAAACTGGCGCAGCCGACGCTCAGCGACCCGTCTTCGTGCCGCAGCCGAGCGTGCATCGGGGGGAGTCACGGCGTTGTGCCGCAGTCGAATAGTGTCGGGGTGGAGATCTGCCGGTTGGACCACGAGACCTCGGTACGCGCCGCGTAGACGCCGCTTTGCGATGTGGCAGATGGGATTTCGACTCGGTCCCAGTCGCGCAGCTCGATGTCATACAGTGTGTTTGCGCTCATTGGGTTGCCTTTCGGTTACGGGATCGGGGGCAACTGCCTGGTGGTGCAAGCGTGGGGGGCACGATGAGCGCCAGTGGCGGTGCGGATGTGAATGCTGCAGGAGGTCAGCTGCCGGACAAGGCGCAAGTTGTGACCAACCTTGCCTAGTGCGCGCGCATAGTCATCGGGGTTGACGTAAACGCGGATGCGGCGCTGTTCAGGGTTGATGACTTCGGCGATCGCAGACTTGATTCCCAGTGCGTTGATCACGTACCTGGCAGTGTCGCTGTCGTAGGCGATGATGCTGACATGTTCGCCGCAGAGGCGCTTTTCGACGTCGGCGATACGCAGGCCGCCCCACCCGATACAGACGGCGACCGCGTTGATCCCGCGAACACGTGATCGGACCGCGACTTTAGCCAACAGTCCGGGCTCGCGTGCGACCGCAATGATTTCGACGGAGCCGTTGGCCAGTTCGGGCACCCGAGCTGTCAGCGCCGCTCGAACGGGACACGTGATCATCGGATGGCGCCCTTTCAACGTGGCGCCGGCTGGCCGTCCGAGGCGCTGAAAGCGGCTTCCAGGGCGGCGATTTCGCGGTCGGCGGGGTTGGCGGCCGCCGTCCAGGTGACCTCGCGGCCTTCACGGCCACCGCGGGTCAGCAGGCCTTGACGCTCAAGGCCGCACAGCACCCGGTAGATCTGCTCGTGGATCGGGGCGCAGGATATCGCGACCCCCGCGACCGGCACGTCAGGCGCGTGCAGGCGCAACTGGGCTGTCGTGAGGGGCCGTTGCGCGATGCGGAGTTGGGCGAGCAAGTCGTCGCGCAGGACGCGGGTGGCTGCACTGCCGCTAGGCACTGGCCTTCTCCCTTAGCGTCGCACTTGCCCTGGACGCGGGTTTAGCTGCTTGTCGGCGGCGCAGGTCGCGCTGGGTGGCCGCAAAGTGCACGGCCTGACGGATTTGCAGGGACCGCAGCCGTAGCGCTGGGGGTTGGTTTCGGTAGCGGGCGATGACCTCGCGTAATTGCGCTCGAGCGGCCTTGAGGGCGGCGACGTCACGGGCGCCGGGCATGGCCACGCTCGCCCACACCCCATCGGTAGCGCCAAATCTGAGGGCGTTCTGGGCGCAGGCGACGATGATGGGGCAGTTGGTGCAGATCGCTGCCGACTCTCGCTCCCCGCTATATCCCCTGAACCAGGTGTCGGGGTCTTCGTACTCGCACAGGCCGGTGTCGGCTCGCAAGGGTCGGATGGTTGTCACGGCGCGTCTCCATTCCTAATTATACCTGTGCACCATGTTGTGTATGTTGTGTATTACTACGTTTATAGCTGCTCATGCGCTGATAGGCAACATCAGTCCGGAAAAGGCTTCGGCAGAGTAAGTCGACACAGTTCAAGGACGCACAGCTGTTGGCACCCCTGCGCATCTGCTGCGCGAAACCATCCTTTTCTGCCTTAAACAGGCTATTTCTGTGCATCTCTCGCGTGGCACATCTGTGGGGATCCCGTGTCCGACCGTGGCTGAACGTGGTCAACTTCTATAGTTAACTTGCAAGTATCCGAGAGGTCGTCGGTCGACGACGGCGGCGACGATGGCGAAGGACACGGTGAGCACCAAGGCGACTCCACCTGGCGAGAGCCCGCTAGAGCGGGTCGGTAAGGCCGTTGCCGACCGCCGAGTCGAAGTTGGGCTGGAAACGCAGCGAGAGCTAGCTGACGCGGCGAATGTGTCGCTGAACACGGCCGCGTTGCTTGAGCGCGGCAAGTCATTTCCTCATCGGATCAACCGCGTGAAGTTCGAAGATGCCCTGCAGTGGCCGCGCGGCACCCTCGATGCGCTACGCCGCGGTGAGCCCATCCCGCAGACCCAACCGCGCCCGGCAGCGGCGCTCACGGCGCAGCCCTCGTTCGAGTCGGTGTCGACCGATCCGCACACCACGTTGCAGGCCTTGGGAATCGCTAAGGCGATAGCGGCGATATCTGCGATATGCGCACAGATTCTGGTGCGCCACAGCAACAGTGCACAGGGGAAGGCAACGCTGCGCGACCTCGACGATCAACTGTTGCAGTTAGAGTCGCTCATTGTCGCGAGTCTGCCGCACGTGCGCGGAAAGTCGTTTAGCGAGACCATGTCGGCGCTGACCGAGCTGCACGAGTATCGCGACGTCATCCGCGACGCCGCCGGGGACGCGCAGGCCTCGACCGAAACTGCTACGCCATCGGCCGGCGCGCCACGTACGAGGCTGGCATCGGCGAAATCCTGACCGGCACACCGGATTGCTGGGCTTCTACGCACTGCGTTGAGCTGATGGCGAGCATGACGTGCCCTGCTTCGGGAAAGATCAGGTCTCCGGCTTCGACGTTTCCATGAGCTACCTTGGCGCCCTGGTGAATCTGGGTGTATGTGTCGGGACCCAAGGTGATGCCGGCCTGAGCGTAGGACCAGTGAACCAGGCCGGAGCAGTCAAATTGGTTGGGCCCCTTGGCCCCCCAGACATAGGGGCACCCCAAGCGGGTTAGTGCGGCTTTGACCGCGATGCGCGCTAATGGCCCTCCCCCAGCGATCGCGGCGTCGTGGTCACCGGCGAGTTCGGGGTTGGTGTGGTGGTGGTTTCGGGTAAGCCCGGACAGGGCGGTGTCGAGGCCGGGGATAGAAAGTGGGCTGCCCACTCCCCCGCCGGCGGCGCCCAGGCCGCCCATCGGCATGCCACCGGTCATGGCGCCGGCGCCCATCGGCATCGCGCCCATCCCTGCGCCGTAGCCGCCGGCACCTCGCCCGATCAACGCCGCCAGCTCCATATTGCGCCGCTCACAGATGCGCAACAGGGCCTTGGCCCGATCCAGCTGGCTTTGCAAATGCGTCACCAATTCCCGCTTGCCTGCCAGGGTTCCGGTGGCAGGAGCGATCGCGGCCACCCCCGAACGGGTATCGGTGATCACCCCATCCATGCCCCCGCCACCCGCGGCAGCAGCCTCTCCCACGCCGGTCAGCGGCGGGCCGGTCCCCGCGTCGGCGGCGATCGTGTGATCCAGGGAAAATAGCTGCCCAGTGTTGGCAACGCCGTACCCGGTGGCCGCCGCACCACCCCAGCCTGCGGCGGCCTGTCCCGCGCCCGCCACAACCTGGCGACCCGTCACCAGTCCCGACGTTGATGACCAACCCCCGTTAATCACCGGTGCCACCCCGAAAAGCCTGCGCGCATCGCCCAATACACGGCCAGCCTCAGCCACCACCTCATCGAGCGACATACCCGGCAGTATCACCTAAACCGCGCCCACCCGGCTATCACCAGCACCAACTTCGCCGCTCAGTAACCCTTCGGCGGTCGTGTGGGATCGGCCTGCTGGATGTTGGCTGCCAGATTCGACGCGTCAGCTGCGACGCAATAGCGGCCGCGGGCGTAGTTGATGAACGCGCACGCTTCGGATACGTCGTCGAATCGGCTACTTGCTGTGCCCGGCTGGTGATACTGCCGGAACGTTGCACCGGTGAATTGGAACGACCCTCCGCTGGGATCTCCCCTCTGCGCGTTGGCATCGGTGTGGTTTATGGCGTCGTTGCGGTATCCGGATTCACGTTTAGCCACCAGCATCATCCCGGCTTCCCACCGGGCACGTGCTACGGGATCGTGAACGCCTTCGATGTCGAGGGCTTTGCGGATCGCCGCGCGGACGCGGTCGGCCCCTGGACCTGCGGGCTCGGCGGCCAGGTTCAATCCCTGATCCGGTTCGGGGTTGGTGTGGTGGTGGTTTCGGGTAAGCCCGGACAGGGCGGTGTCGAGGCCGGGGATAGAAAGTGGGCTGCCCACTCCCCCGCCGGCGGCGCCCAGGCCGCCCATCGGCATGCCACCGGTCATGGCGCCGGCGCCCATCGGCATCGCGCCCATCCCTGCGCCGTAGCCGCCGGCACCTCGCCCGATCAACGCCGCCAGCTCCATATTGCGCCGCTCACAGATGCGCAACAGGGCCTTGGCCCGATCCAGCTGGCTTTGCAAATGCGTCACCAATTCCCGCTTGCCTGCCAGGGTTCCGGTGGCAGGAGCGATCGCGGCCACCCCCGAACGGGTATCGGTGATCACCCCATCCATGCCCCCGCCACCCGCGGCAGCAGCCTCTCCCACGCCGGTCAGCGGCGGGCCGGTCCCCGCGTCGGCGGCGATCGTGTGATCCAGGGAAAATAGCTGCCCAGTGTTGGCAACGCCGTACCCGGTGGCCGCCGCACCACCCCAGCCTGCGGCGGCCTGTCCCGCGCCCGCCACAACCTGGCGACCCGTCACCAGTCCCGACGTTGATGACCAACCCCCGTTAATCACCGGTGCCACCCCGAAAAGCCTGCGCGCATCGCCCAATACACGGCCAGCCTCAGCCACCACCTCATCGAGCGACATACCCGGCAGTATCACCTAAACCGCGCCCACCCGGCTATCACCAGCACCAACTTCGCCGCTCACGCCTCCCAGCGCGCCCAGCTGTGAGCGTTGCCGTGGGGTGCGTTTGGCTTTCGGCTCGCCGGTGTTGACGCCGACAACCACCACCTGCGATATCGAACGTTGCCACCGAAACCGCTTGACGCCCAACATAATTGAGTGTGGCTGAGCGTGCAGTATGCCACGCCACTTCGATGGATGGGTCAGTTTTCCGCGGAAAATTGACCCTCGCGATGCTATGTGAGCAACTTCCTGAGCTGGCCGACCAGTGTCCTGGCTCCTTTTTCGCCAAGTTGATCGCGCAGCGCTATCGCCAGGGCGCGTGGATCCGCGTCGAACTTTCGAAGCGCCCGCGTCACCGAGCGCAGCGGCGGCGTCGTTGGTTCGTCTTGTGCCGCCGAATCCGAATTGCCGTCCTCGGTTTCGTTACCGGTGTTGGCCCCTTCACTGGGCCGGCCGCGAGCGGCCTTCCATCGGGCGACCTGCTGTGCGAGCGGAACCTGGGCAAGTGTACGCGCTTCGCGAATCGCCAGATCGCCCCTGCGGGTGGCTTCCTGAAGATCGGGTGCCAGTTTGAGTAGCGCGCGCCGATGTGACACCCACGTCTTGCTCTTACGAAGATGTTCAGCGGCGGCGTCAGCGCTGCCGTACTCCCCTACGAGCCTCTCGACAGCTTTGGCTTCCTCGATCACGTCGAATCCCGAGCGGTCGACGTTCTCGGAGATTACCGCTGTGAGCAGCGTTGCGCGATCTTTGGCGAGTTCGTCTTTAATCACGATGTCGAGCTCGGGTCGGCCGAACTTCTGCGCGGCGGCCAACCGCCGGTTGCCGATGATTACGACCCACCGCGCCGAAATCGTGATCTCGGGGTAGAGGTTTTGAAATGCTCTTCGGGTGACAACAACTACGGGCTGTAGTTGGAAGTCAACGATGGAGGCCAACTCGTCGAGGTCTCCGACCGAATCGCGCGGGTTGTGTGGGTTGCCGACCAGGTCTCTTAGAGCCACCGACCGCGACAGGCCCGACCGTGGGGCGACGACGGGAGTGTTCGCGTTTCCGTCAACAGATGAGTTGTCGCCAACAGCATCGACGAGATCATCGAATGTCTTGACACCACCGCGCCCCATTACCGGACTCCTACCATGTTCAGTTCGTCGGCCAGCCTGTAGAAGTCAGCCGCCGCGTTGGCCGCCGAGCCACTCTTCTTGTACTGGCTGACCACGACGCCCTCGCTGGAGGCATTCGTGTGAATCTTGTAGTGCCGCACTACCGTCTCGGCTAAGGGCCACCCCTGTCCGCGAATGAACTTCTGTGTTTGCTTTAACCAGTGTTCGCCATCGCGCGGGTCCCAGTCATTGATGAAGACCCGCTAGGGGATGTTGCGCGGTTCGAGAAGCTTACGGATCGTGCGCGCGGTTGGGTCGAAGCACATCGGCGCCGGCAGCACCGGAACGATCGCTTCGTTGGTGACGTCGAGGACGGTCCGCAGTGCATCGGCGGAGTATCGTCACCTAGACCATCTCGAGAGGAGTCCGCGTCGAGGTCGAACCAGCCGGCGGTATCGACGTAGACCTCGACGATACCGGGCAGGTTGTTGAGCTGCTGCAGCCATTCGAGGGGATCGTCGTGCGCTTGGACAAGATGGAAGGGGAGTGCGTCGACCCGGTTGGCCCACCATTTTGCCGACCCCTGCGGGTCTATCGAGACCGCAGCGACCGGCGAGAACGCGTCGGGCTCGAGATGTGCGGTCAGTTTTTGGGCTCGTACGGCAGCCAGATTGACGGTCGCGGTACTCTTGCCGACACCGCCTTTTTGGTTCAAAACAGTGACAACTTTAGTCATGGGGGCGAAGACCTTGGTGTGCTTGGGCCGCGGCTGCGGCCTACTCCGGGAACCGGCCACCAGGAAGTACGTCGCTGACCGAATGACCACCCCTCAGAAACGCTGAATTGTGCGTTACATCTCGCCAGTTTTCCGCGGAAAACTGCCCAGATCCAACCGGAGATCGCGCGCTGTCTTTCAGGCCTTCCCGGTCCGTCAATCACATCAGCGAGTCCATGACCTGTGTCGATTGACGAGTGAGAGGCCAGTTTTCCGCGGAAAACTGGACATGTCGGGCTCGGATCATCACCCCAAAAGTCATGCGATTCCGCGGGGGCAGTGAGTTGTGCGCGCGCCTCGTCGACTCGCCGCTCCCGATGGCATCCGGCCGCGTCATGACGTTGGCCGGCAGCCGCCGCCGAGAGGGTGAACACTTCCTCGGGCGCTCGTGGATCGGGGCGTTGATTGCGCCGGGGCCCCGCACGACGTAGGAGTCGAACCGGCGGCATTCGCTGGCATGCACAACCGGGTCCACCCACAACAGCGCCCCAATCGTCGTTCGCACGTGCACAGACGCTTGACGACCTCACCGACACCATCGGTCGACGGTTCACGGCGCATCAGCACCTAGTGCTTGCGCCGCCACGTTGTTGGGCACGCCACCGCTGACCTCTGGCGCGGCGGCGTCTACTGAACCTAGTGCTTGCGCTGCGGCGTCGGTGGCTGCGCCACCGTTGGCTTCCGGCACCGCGCCCTCTCCTACACCCCGCGCCCCGCTGCCTTCCGCACCTAGTGCATCCGCACGCGGCTCTGCCTGCGCGTCGGCAGCCTTCAACACCGCGCGCACCTCACCGACTTTGACTCCCGCCAGTTCAGCGATCGCAGTGAGGCTTTCACCGCGGCCTTGCATCCGGGCCACCGCTGTCGCACCAGCCTGGCGGTGTTCGTGACGGCGCCGCTCCCCCTCTGCGCGTATCTCGTGGATACGGTTGCGCTCCCACTCATCGACGGCGACCAGCCGCCCAAGCTCGACGAGAAACGACGCAGCGTCATCGACATTTTGACGCTCACGCTCCAGACGTGCCTCGTTGGCCTTATGCTGCGCCTCCCGGACACGCTTGCGCGCCGCCGATTTCGAATTGATGTTCACCACGTAGGAACCATAGGACGCACCCACCGTCGCGCTCTACCATCCTGACCAACATCATCTGTGTCCCCATTTGTCCGCACCCACTGTCGCCAAATCGTCTGCCCACCAATGCAACACATCCGCACCGATCCGCACCACTCACCACAACCACCTGTCCGATTTGGGAAACGGTCGGGTGCGCTCGGCACGGGCTAACGCACACGTATGCCAACGCCGCCCCGTACCGCAGCCTCAAACCCGCTAGATGCACTGGTCGACACACCGTGGTTTCGCCTGGTGTCCGATGCCGCAATATGACCATTTCAGATGCACTTCCGGCGTCGCACCCGTTCGGGCTTCTATGCTCTCCTAGAGCTGGTCTCGCAGATTCGACCCCCTGACCGCACTCGACGGTGCATTTCCGATCGAATGTCGCACTGCTGGTAGCGGGGATCGAGAACTTTGCCTCATGATCTCGGTATGACCTGCCGGCTAGTACCGACGGCGGGAGACGGGGTTGGAGACGATGACTATAGAAAATGCGTCGGTCATGCTCACCGCTCATGAAGTTCGAGCGATGACCGGAGTTCCGGTCTCAACGCTGCATGATTGGGCGGCCAGGCGGGAACGTGGGATTGATGCGCCTGGTCCACATCACCTCAGGCTTAGCGATCGGCACCGTCGATGGTTACTGGATGACGTGAAAGATTGGCTGGAATCGACTCGGGTGTAGGGTGATTCGCCCTCACCCGACTACTTAGCGCAACCGCAAAGTTTGAGCTAACGATCGAGCTCGCACATGGTCAGTGCTGGCTGGAGGCACTGATCCTCAATTCCCCCAACGGCATTCGGGAGGAATCTTGGCCATAAAGCGCCGCGAGACGAAGGACGGCGTGCGTTATGACGTCCAATGGCGCCTACCGGATCGTTCGAAGCGCAAGAAGAGCTTTCGAACGGAGCGCGAGGCGCGCCAGTTCGAAGCAAGGCTCGTCACCGACAGCGCCGCGGGCGTCAGGGTGGATCCACGCGGCGGCAAGATCCTGCTCCGCAACGTCTATCGATCCTGGCTAGCCTCCCGACCCGACCTGAGCGCGAAAGTCCGCCGCGGATACGAAGACAACTGGAGGCTGCGTATCGAGCCACAGTTTGGTTCGTGGCCGATCGCACGGATCGACCACGAGTCGATCCAGCGATGGGTGAATGCCCTGTCAGCGTCGGGTCTCGGACCGCGGACGGTGAGGTGGACGCACTCGGTCCTCAAGATGACCCTTGACCGCGCCGTCGAGGAAGACCAGCTCCTCGGCAAGAACCCCGCATCACGCACCAAATTCCCACCGATGCGGCAAGCTACCCACGTCTATCTAACCGTCGGCGAAGTCGCAACACTTGCCCAAACATGCGGGGCTCAAGGCGATGTCGTCTTGCTCCTGGCTTACACGGGCCTACGATTCGGTGAACTCACCGGCCTCAATGTCGAGGATGTCGACCTGGGCGCTCGTCGAATCCGTGTTCGCCGGTCGATGACCCAAGTCGGCGGCAAACTCGTTGAAGGGAATCCGAAATCGGAGGCCGGCCGACGTTCTGTCCCTATCCCCGAGCGCTTGATGCCGGCACTTAAGGCGCGGCTCGACGCACGACCCGGTGGCGCGCCGGCGATCGCGTCGCCGAAGGGTTCCCGGCTGAGCCTGGAGAACTGGAAGCGTGCGGTCAACTGGCGGAAGTCTGTGACTGAGATCGGTCGGGCCAACTTGCGTGTGCATGACCTACGGCATACCTATGCATCGCTGTCGCGACGGGCCGGGGCCGACTTGCGACTCCTGCAAAAGGCAATGGGCCACGCATCAATCACCGTGACCGCGCACACCTACGCGGACCTGTTCGATGACGAGCTCGACGACATCGCAACCGCGCTTGACTCGCTCGACGATAGTTTTCGCGCGGGCCGCAGCTGATCCGGTTTGGCCCCATTTCATCGGCTGCTCACGCGGTCGAGGAGGCGCCGCGGCCGTTTTGCAGCGCTCTGAGCTGCATAAACAATGTGGTGGCCAGGGGCGGGATCGAACCGCCGACCTTCCGCTTTCCGGGGCCTGCCTGACGGTCACCTCGCCTTGTTACCCGCGACCCTGATACGCCACCAGAACGGACATATTGGGACAGGCTTGCAGACGCGTCGTAGGTTTGCACGCCAGAACAGGCCACGTCGGCCAACGGTCCACTAGGCACGGTGGTTTCGTGTCGCCGTCGCTCATGACGCAGACAACTGGTTACCGAACGAATACGGTAGACGCCATGAATGGCATCGTTGTGTCGGGCTGGGCAGGGCTACCCGATTCACCATCGCGGCACTACGCCAACACGATTGGCGCGATGGGAGTCTCGACGCCATTTCGCACCGCAGTGGGGCAGTTGGTCGACGGATGCCGCGTTCAGGCAACCGCCGGCAACATCGAGATCTACTCGTTCCAGGCGCGTGCTGAGTTTGCGCGCATCGCGGCCGTCGATGATTCTCCCGGCGCCGACCGCTGTTTCGTCATCGAGGTGTGGTCCCGGACAGCGAACGACGGCCAAGGGGCGTGGCATCCGCAGCGCCCCACTCCGCCGGCGCTGCACCGCGACGTCCTCGCACATGGCATGTGGCAGCTGTACAACTGCCTTATCGCGCTTCGGCCTGCGCTTCGTAGTGATGTACGTCAAGGGATCTACCCGCGTCTGTGAACAAGTTTTGCTCGATGGCATCGAACGTCAGCGAAATCCTGAACCATCGAGCCGCCTCAGCCTGGCGGCCTGCGGCAAGGGCGAGGCTACCGAGCCGCCACATCACACCGACACTCGGATGTTCATCTGCGGTGAGCGCAGTCAGGTAGCTCGCCCGCGCCAGTAACGTCTCGCCAGCCGCCTCGAATTTCTCGCCACCCAATAGGGTTTCGCGCGTCGCCTGCACGTCACCAATGTGGAGCGCGTCAACGACCGCCTCCGGCACGTCCGGGAACTGAACTGAAACGCCGCTACCCGCAGAGGCCGCCGCGGGTATCGCCTCGGTGAGGATGTCGAGAACCTGTTGCACGACATCCTCGATTTCCGAGCCATCATCGCGCCAATGCTGGATGTCCTCATATACCGCGCTATCGTCACTGTCGAGTTGGGCAACGGCTCCTCGTTCGCCTAGGAACCAGTCGCGCTCGGCCGCCGCGTCCTCGACGTCGAGACTATTCGAGTAGCTCACGATTTGTTCGAGCGTCGCGTCGGGATTTTCGTTCTGATAGTTGTTCACCGCTTCGGCCATAGCGCCAACGGCCGCAGCATCAGGCACCGCCGCGGGTACAGGGACGCCTGCGGGCGTGAGAATCCCGTATATATGGCTTTCTTTCTCGACAAGCGAGGGGAGCCCCTGTGCCGCGGCGGTAACGGCCGCCGAGGGAACACTTTGCCCCATTTCTCGGGCCGTCAGGGTGCGCAGGCTGACGAAGGGAGAAGCACGCAGCGCGGCGACGCTGGACGGTACGTACCGGTAGGGGCGAAAGGCGGCTCCGACGCGGCCGTGCTTAGTGACATAGACGGTTTTGCCTTCTTTGAGAGCATCAAAAACCACCGTGGCCTGCGCTTTTAGCGCCGACACAGGCAGAACGGTGTACCTAGGTCCTGTAGCCATGTCGTCCTTCCTAGTAAGCGCGAAAATGTGGCTATCGGGTTGTTATCGCACCGGCCCGCTATGCGGTGCTCGGTCTTGTCTGTTGTCTGTGACGCCCACTGAGGCCTAATATACCGACAAGTGTCGGCATTAGCAACGGAGGCTGGACGTGCACAAGGACACTGCCAAATGGCTGCTGGCGTTTCTCCCGATCCCGACGTTCTTTGCTCTCGGCATCACCCTTGGACCGCGATTCGCGGCGATCGATGAAGTCGGCATCATCCGCTGGATATGCCAGTTCTGGGTCGCCAGCCTGGCAATCGGGCTAGTACTGGCCGCCGCCCTGGCAATCATCTGGCTGTGCTGCAGAGTGCTGCTGGCCAACCCGGACGAGTGGTCCAAGCTCACAGCCGATGGCAACAAGCGATGGATGTCGAGGGCCTTTAGCACATACGGGGTCGGCCTGCCGATGTTCCCCGACGCCGATACTTTCTCCAGCACAGAGGCAAAAAGGGTGGCTAACACGGCCACGGGTGACGAGATAAAAGCTCTCACCGACACCACACAGCGGATCGTGGCGTTGTCGGCCGACCTGAAAGCCCGACGCCGTTTCAAGACCTTCGGATGGGCACTCGCCGCCTGCGCCGTGCTCATCGCTGGCGGCCTATTCGTGATCGGCGCCGCACTGCCGGTAACACCCGATGCCGTCACCAAGCCCACCAAGGTGTCCATCTACATGCCACCGGGTACAGAATCGAAGTTCACCACCGCTACCGGATGTACATGCCTGCGCACCACCACAGCAATCGCCGTACACGGCCTGTGGGACCGGCCCACACTACGAGTATTCGGAAATGGATGCAGAGACACTGAATGGACACCCTCAGCCGATCTACACGCTGTGATCGCACCAGGTTCAGCGTGAAAGCCAATGACCACGAGCGCCGCCAACACCAACCCCTTTCCAACTTGCCGGAAATTGCCGCATTCGCGGAGGTCGCTAGGTCCGCCGAATACCGCTGACTCGGAACACCGTGTCAGCACGGCTCCCCGTATCTCGCACTGCGCGGTACGTCTTGATGCTCCAATTGCTGTTAAGAAGTCAAGCGGCGGTGAGCCATTGGCGGTAGTTGGCTGCGAGGGTGTCGTTGCGTTGCCGTCCGCGTTCGAGCCGCGAGACGGTCATGATCGGGACCCCGAAGTGGTGGGCGACGATGGCTAGGCTGAGGTTTTTGGCGTGCCGGGCTGGCCGCAGGTCGCTGTAGTCATCAACGAGACCGGGCCGAGTGAGCAGTCTGAAGACCTCGCCGGCGTTGGCTCGTTTGAGCAGCCGCAGAATCTCTTTTTTGGTGCGGCCGTTGGCCAGTTGGCGCGCGACGTAGTCGCCAAAAGGCAATGGGCCACGCATCTATCACCGTGACCGCACACACCTACGCGAATCTCTTCGACGACGAGCTTGACGGCATCGCAACCGCGCTTGACTCGCTCGACGATAGCTTCCACCGGGCCGCGGTTAATCCGGTTTGGCCCCATTTTGGCCCCATTTCATCGGCTGCTCACGCGGTCGAGGAGGCGCCGCGAGCCGTTCTGCAGCGCTCTGAGCTGCATAAACAATGTGGTGGCCAGGGGCGGGATCGAACCGCCGACCTTCCGCTTTTCAGGCGGACGCTCGTACCGACTGAGCTACCTGGCCGGAGGGCAGCGAGTGCCTCGCCGCGCTTGGCGACCCTGACGGGACTCGAACCCGCGACCTCCGCCGTGACAGGGCGGCGCGCTAACCAACTGCGCCACAGGGCCTTGCTGCTGCTCCGCGTCACCGCGTCGCGTACCCCCAACGGGATTCGAACCCGTGCTACCGCCGTGAAAGGGCGGCGTCCTAGGCCACTAGACGATGGGGGCCAGAACCGAATCACTCCGGGGTACTCGCAACGTGGTTTCGTTGGGAGCCACGTCAGCTTAGGTCACGGTGTGCCCAATCCTCAAACGAGCCTCGTTTTCGGTCCAAGTATCCTGAATCTCCGCGGCCCCTATAGCTCAGTTGGTAGAGCTACGGACTTTTAATCCGCAGGTCCCAGGTTCGAGCCCTGGTGGGGGCACCACAACGCGTGTATTACCTCGGGTGATGCTTGACATTTCTACTTCGGGTGATGCTTGTCGGTGTTTCGGCTGATGCTTGACAGTTGCTTCGGCTGATCCTTGACACTCCCTAGATGAGGGAGTTGAGCGTGGCCGAGCAGCGGTATCAGGCCGTGATGGCGGTGATCAGTGATGGGTTGTCGATCTCGCAGGTTGCCGAGAAGGTTGGGGTGTCGCGTCAGACGCTGCACTCGTGGTTAGCCCGCTATGAGGCCTCGGGTCTTGAGGGGCTGGTGGACCGGTCGCATCGGCCGGTTAGGTGTCCGCATCAGATGCCGGCGGCGGTGGAGGCCGCGTTGTTGGAGTTGCGGCGCTCGCGGCCGTATTGGGGGGCTCGACGGTTGGTGTTCGAGCTGGCCAAGCGCCGGATAGGGCCGGTTCCCTCGGAATCGGCGGCTTATCGGGCCCTGGTGCGCGCGGGCATGATTGACCCGGGGCTGCGGGATCGGCGCTCGCGCAAGTGGAAACGCTGGGAACGCGGGGCGCCGATGGAGCTGTGGCAGATGGACATCGTGGGCGGATTCCCGCTGGCCGATGGCACTAGCGCCAAAGCCCTGACCGGGATTGATGATCATTCCCGGATGTGTGTTTGCGCGCGATTGATGGCTCGTGAGCGCACGCGGGCGGTCTGTGAGGGACTACGCAGCGCGCTGGCCGCGTACGGGGTGCCCGAGCAGATTTTGACCGATAACGGCAAGGTGTTCACCGGGCGGTTCAATCATCCGGTGGTCGAAGTTCTCTTCGATCGCATCTGCCGCGAAAACGGGATCGAGCACCTGTTGACCCAACCGCGCAGTCCGACCACGACCGGCAAGATCGAACGATTTCACCGCAGTATGCGTGCCGAATTCCTCAGTAACAAGCCAGCTTTCGCGAACCTCAAAGTGGCCCAGCAGGCGCTCGATGAGTGGGTGGACTACTACAATTCCGCCCGACCGCATCAGTCACTGGACATGGCGACACCGGTGCAACGGTTCACCCCAGCAGCCCCGAGGTCGCCGGCAGCGATGTCAGCGCCACAGGGTGGCGACGAGCGCACCGGGGACAGTTGGGTCAGCCGCCGAGTGTGCGCCAATGGCATCGTGTGCGTGTCCTGGCAGCAGGTCTGTATCGGGCGCCACTATGCCGGTGCCCGCTGCGATGTCCATGTTGATGGGGACCTGCTGCGGTTTTGGGTTGGCGAGGATCTGGTCAAAACCGCCGCGCGCACCAGCCGCGGCGAGGTACGAAACAAACGGGCCCTGCGCTCCAGCGCACCGGCCTAACTAACAAACAGAGTGTCAAGGATCAACCGACATAAATCTGTCAACCATCAACCGACTCTGAACAGGGGCACCGGCATGGTCCGATGACGGCTCATCGCCCGAACACGGCGGTGCTGTAGGTGACATCGGCGAAGGCCGTGGCGACGTCGTCGTCGGCGTAGACGAATCCGTTGGCCGCGTGCAACTCCGCAACCGTGGTGGAGGTGGTCTGCCAACCGCGCTGGCTCAGATGCTCGACGATGTGGCTGCGCTGGCCGTGGTAGACCAGGTCGTTGAAGTCGATCTCGAAGCCGAGTTCGCTCATCCGGTCGTGGTGGGCGCGCCACCGCGGGTCGGCGAAAACGGCAGTGTCAGGGACGAATTCGAAGGCGAGACGGCTGCCCGGGGCGCTCAGGGCCGTGATGCTGTCGAACAGCGCGTCCTGGGCTTCGTCCGGCAGGTAGACCAGCAAGCCTTCGGCACTCCATACCGAGGGGGTCTGCGGATCGAATCCGGCCGCCTGCAGGGCCGAGGCCCAATCGTCGCGCAGGTCGATGGCGACGGTGCGCCGCTCGGCGGTGGGCTCGGCCCCCAGGTCGCTCAGCGTCAGGGTCTTGAACTCGATCTCCTCCGGCATGTCGACCTCGTAAACGACCGTGCCCGCCGGCCAAGCCAGCCGGTAGGCGCGGGAATCGAGGCCCGACGCGAGGATCACCGCCTGCCCGATGCCGCTGCGGGTCGCCTCCAGAAAGAACTGGTCGTAGAACCGCGTTCGGCAGGCCATCCCCCGCGCCATTCGCTGCGGATCGAACTCCGTGTTCCCGCCGGCTGCTATTTCGCCGTTCACCAGCCGGACGTAGACGTCGATCCCGACCGCGCGCACCAGCGGTGCGGCATACGGGTCGTCGATCAGCTTCGCGTCGGAAGACAGCGCTCGCTGCGCGGCCACCATGGTGGCCGTCGCGCCGACACTCGTCGCAAGATCCCAGCGATCACGTTCGGTGCGCGCCATAGTGCCCCCTTAGACCCGGGCCGGAAAAGATAGACAACCTAGTTAGTATCACAAGGCCGCCGCGGGACTACTCTCCGAGTTATCTGCCCCCGTTCGACGCCGGAGGACCGATGACCGATTTCGCGCAGCGGACGATCGAGCTGGCTCGCCGCAACGTAGGCGAGGGTGGGCGCCCGTTTGCGACGGTGATCGTCCAGGACGGCGAAGTGCTCGCCGAGAGCGCCAACAAGGTGGCCCAGACGAACGATCCCACCGCTCACGCCGAGATCCTGGCGATCCGCGAGGCATGCATGAAGCTGGGCACCGAGCACCTCGTCGACGCGACCATCTACGTGCTGGCCCACCCGTGCCCGATGTGCCTGGGCTCGCTGTACTACTGCTCACCCAAAGAAGTCGTCTTCCTGACCACGCGGGACAGCTACGAGCAGTACTACCTGGATGACCGCAAGTACTTCGAGTTGTCCACCTTCTACGACGAATTCGCGAAGCAATGGGACCAGCGACGCTTGCCGATGCGCTACGACCCCAGGGGCGACGCCGTGGAGGTCTACCGGCTCTGGAACGAGCGCAATGGCGGCCGCCGGTCGACGGTCGTTCCGTCGGCCTGATTCACGTCCTTGGCAGGACGACCGGCCTTCGCTAGTATTTGCGTATGCATGCAGATAATGGCAAAGGCCGGCTGCCTGACGACCAGGCCAACCTGGTGGTCGAGGTGTTCCGGATGCTGGCCGATGCCACTCGCGTGCAGGTGCTCTGGGCGTTGACCGACCGGGAGATGGCGGTCAACGAACTCGCCGAGCACGTGGGGAAACCGGCGCCGTCGGTCTCCCAGCACCTCGCGAAGTTGCGGATGGCGCGGCTGGTTCGCACCCGCCGGGAGGGCACGACGATCTTCTACAGCCTGGAGAACGATCACGTCCGCCAGCTCGTCACCGACGCGGTCTTCAACGCCGAGCACGCCGGCCCCGGTGTGCCCGGCCATCACCGCGGCGACGGTGGCCTGAAGGCCGTCGGCCAGTCGTCTCGCTCGCCGACCCGGCGGCGCGGCGCGCTGAACGAGCAGTAGTCACAAGGCATTTGACAAAGGAGAAGTCAACGATGAGCGAACAGCACACCCATGACGCGCCACACGCGCACGAACACCAGCACGGCGACGTGACGCATGCCCACGCGCACACGAGCCACGAGCATGACCATGTCGAGCACGAGCACTCACACGCTCACGAGGACGGGACCGAGCACACCCATCAGCACGTGCACCAGGCGGGCCTGGAAGAAGTTCACGGTCACCTGCACGCATAGCGCGAGCGGCGCTTCGGCGACTCAGGAAACCATCGGGCAGTAGTGCTTGGGGTTGCCGCGCTCGTCCTCGGGCGGCAGGTTGCGCGCCGGTGTTTGCACCAGCGGCGTATCGAGCGGGATCCGCCCGCTGGCGCGGTCCAAGCCGGCCCGCGCGCGGGGGTGCTTGCGGAATCTGCTGGGCACCAGGGCGAACACGCCACGCACGACGTCGCCGAAGCGCCGGTGCAGCCACTCGTCGCGCCGCGACCAGCGGTAGCCCATCAGTTCTCGCACCGGTGGGTCGTACAGGCCCACCGTCACCCAGACGAAGAACGGCGCCAACAACTTGCGTTGCGCGGCCCACAACGGATCCGGAATCCATTGCGCGAACGGGGGTTTGGGAAGCTCGGTCAGATCGAGCACGGCCCGGGCGGCCCAATTGTTCTCCAGCACGTTGCGGCACATGTGGTCCCAGTAGACCTGGAATTCCTCCCACGAACCCGGCACCGGCCGCATGCTCATGCCGTACATGCGATACCACTCGACGTGTTCGTCGAACAGTTGCCGCTTCTGCTCCTCGGTGATGCCGCCGCAGAATCGTTCGGCCACATGAATGGTGCCCATAAAGAAGGTGGAGTGCGCCCAGTAAAAGACGTCGGGGTTCAACGCGTGGTAGCGCCGGCCCTGTTCGTCGACCCCCTTGATGTCGGTGTGGTAATCGCGGACCTCGGCGCCGGTACACGGGGCGCGATCCCCGTCGAACACGACTCCCCCGATCGGATACAACGAGCGCAGCAGGCGCGGCCAGCGCTCGCGGAAGAACGTGGAGTGATCGGTGACCGCCGCGCCCAGCTGAGGGTGCATGTTCTGCATTGAGCCCGCCCACGGACCCTGCAGCATGCCCCGCCAGTCCCCGAAGTACCGCCAGGTCAGCGAATCGGGCCCTAGCGGTGCGGGTGGCGCGTCATACCCCGCCGGCGAGACCGGGCAGCCGCCCGCGATGCCGTCGGACGCGCCCGCCGGGTCGCCGGAAACCGACTGCTCAGCGGTGCCCACACCATCGCGACCTGCGACGTCGCTGGCCAGAGGGGACGACGCGGACGTATCTTGAGTCACTATTAAGTCCCTGTAGGTATCGTGAATTTTGACTACAACCGTTGTCAATCTAGAGCTTAGGAGCGATGTGCAGACGGGTCAACGGCGGGGACGCTGGACCGGGGTCCCCTTGGAGAGTCGCCTCGCGCTTCGCCGTGACAACCTCATCGACGCCGGCGTGCAGCTACTCGGCAGTGCCGGCGGGCCGGCGCTGACCGTGCGTGCGGTCTGCCGTGAGGCCGCGCTGACCGAACGCTACTTCTACGAAAGCTTCACCGACCGTGACGAATTCGTGCGCGCGGTCTACGACGATGTCTGCACGCGCGCCATGAACGCCCTGACGTCGGCGACGACCCCGCGCGAGGCCGTCGAGCGATTCGTCGAGCTGATGGTCGACGACCCGGTCCGTGGCCGCGTGCTGCTGCTGGCGCCGGCGGTGGAGCCCGTTCTGACCCGCTCCGGCGCGCAGTGGATGCCCAATTTCATCGATCTGCTGCAGCGCAAACTGTCCCGGATCGGCGACGCCGTACTGCAGAAGATGATCGCCACCAGCCTGATCGGTGGGTTGTCAGGGCTGTTCACCGCCTACCTGCACGGGCAACTGGGGGCGACCCGCCAACAGTTCATCGATTACTGCACCAACATGCTCTACATCACGGCCGCGCCGTACGTCCCGGCCGGCGAGCTCGGCAAATCGCAATAACGCGCGTTGTCGGTGGCGCCGCATCGGCCGGCCACAAAGACCCGCACGAAACCGGCACAACTGGTCATCCGGCGCGCCGACGAGGAACTTGATGCTACTCAAGTACACAGATATATTGACTGCTACCCATCGACACAGATAACTGGAGGGCCTATGTCAGCCGAGCTGACAAACCTACAGCTGCTGCACGAACTCGAGCCATTCGTCGAGAAGTACCTGAACCGGCACGAGAGCATGCACAAGGACTGGAACCCGCACGACTACATCCCCTGGTCGGACGGCAAGAACTACTACGCGCTCGGTGGGCAGGATTGGGAGCCCGGTCAGTCACAGCTCTCGGACGTCGCCCAAGTGGCGATGGTGCAGAACCTGATGACCGAGGACAACCTGCCGTCATATCACCGCGAGATCGCGATGAACTTCGGCCTGGATGACGCCTGGGGGCAGTGGGTCAACCGCTGGACCGCCGAGGAGAACCGGCACGGCATCGCGCTGCGCGACTACCTGGTGGTGACCCGCGCGGTCGACCCCATCGAATTGGAAAAGCTGCGCATGGAGGTGGTGAACCGCGGCTTCAGTCCGGGCCAGAACCATCAGGTCCGAGCCGACCTGTTCGCGGAAAGCCTGTTCGACTCGGTCATCTATGTGACGTTCCAGGAGCTGGCGACCCGGATTTCGCACCGCAACACCGGCAAGGCCTGCAACGAGACGATCGCCGACCAGTTGCTGGCCAAGATCTCGGCCGACGAGAACCTGCACATGATTTTCTACCGGGATGTCAGCGAGGCCGGGTTCGAGGCCGCGCCCAACCAGGCGATGAAGTCGCTGCACAAGGTGCTGCGCAACTTCCAGATGCCGGGCTACCAGGTGCCCGAGTTCCGCCGGAAGGCCGTCGTCATCGCCGTGGGCGGCGTGTACGACCCGCGCATCCACCTCGACGACGTGGTCATGCCGGTGCTGAAGAAGTGGCGCATCTTCGAGCGTGAGGACTTCACCGGTGAGGCGGCCGCCATGCGCGACGATCTCGCGCTGCTGATCAAGGAACTCGAGACGACGTGCGAGAAGTTCGAGATCTCGAAGCAGCGTCAGCTCGAACGGGAAGCCCGAACCGGTAAGAGGACCACCGCGTTCGAGCTGCACCAGACCGCGGGCACGCTGACCATGAGCCGGCGGTAACCAAGCGGTGCACATCGGTTCCATCGCGCTCGCCAGCCCGGTGGTCCTCGCGCCGATGGCGGGCGTGACAAACGTCGCATTCCGGACGCTGTGCCGTGAATTGGAGCAGGCCAAGGTCGGCACCGTCAGCGGGCTCTATGTCTGCGAGATGGTGACGGCGCGTGCGCTTGTCGAGCGTCACCCGGCCACCCTGCACATGACCACATTCGCCCCGGACGAGTCGCCGCGTTCGCTGCAGCTCTACACCGTCGACCCAGCGACCACCTACGCGGCCGCCAAGATGATCGCCGACGAAGGCCTGGCCGATCACATCGACATGAATTTCGGCTGCCCGGTGCCCAAGGTGACCAAGCGCGGCGGCGGATCGGCGCTGCCGTACAAGCGGCGACTCTTCGGTCAGATCGTCGCCGCGGCGGTGCGTGGCACCGAGGGCACCCAGATACCGGTGACCGTCAAGTTCCGCATCGGCATCGACGACGAGCACCACACACACCTCGACGCCGGCCGTATCGCCGAAGCCGAAGGCGCCGCCGCCGTCGCACTGCATGCCCGCACGGCCGCGCAGCGTTACTCCGGCACCGCCGACTGGGACGAGATCGCCAGGCTCAAACAGCAGGTGCGGACCATCCCGGTGCTCGGCAACGGCGACATCTATGACGCCAGTGACGCGCTGACCATGATGGCCACCACCGGATGCGACGGCGTCGTCATCGGCCGCGGCTGCCTGGGCCGGCCATGGCTGTTCGCCGAGTTGTCGGCCGCCTTCACCGGCAGCCCGCCGCCCACCCCTCCGACGCTGGGCGAGGTCGCCGACATCGTCCGACGCCACGGGCAACTGCTAACCGCGCACTTCGGCGAGGACAAGGGCATGCGGGACATCCGCAAGCATGTCGGCTGGTACCTGCACGGCTTTCCGGCCGGCTCCGAGCTGCGCCGGGCGCTGGCGATGGTCAAGACGCTCGACGAATTGGACTCCCTGCTCGACCGGCTGGACGGCACCGTGCCGTTCCCGGACGAGGCGACGGGCCCTCGCGGCCGGCAGGGTTCCCCGGCCCGGGTGGTGCTGCCGGAAGGCTGGCTGGCCGACCCCGACGACTGCACGGTGCCGGCGGGCGCCGACGTCATGCACTCCGGGGGCTGAGCCGACGGCTCGAAATCGCGCCCGGGCCGATAAGTCAGTACGATGTGGGCTTTATTGCGTGCGCTCGGGTGGCGGATCGATTCCGTGCCGCCACACCAGCGGTGGCAATGGTTGGCACCAGCCGCGGCGCGCGCAACGCGACACTGCGCTGACATATGCACGAGCACGCTGACGTCTGCATCAGAGCTTCGGAGGCCTCTACGACATGAGTGACGCCGAGAACGACGCCACTCTCAATGGTCGGCACGGCCCGGGCGGGACGCGTACCCATCGGATCGCGACGGACCCGGCGCCGCTGGGCGCGGCGCCCTGGGAGCGATTCTTCGCGCCGCCGGCCAACGACAACCTTCACCGCTGGCAGCCCGAGGGCGCGATCGAGGCCGCCGGGCAGCGCGAGGATGACGCCGATCGGGGCGGATCCCACACCGGCGGCGGCGTCAGCGTCGCCGATCTGATCGCCAAGATCGGCGCCCCAAGCCGGCCGGTCCATCATCGTGCCGCTCCGGAGGACCCCGAGGTCGAGCCCACCGGCGCCGGGCCCGGCCTCCCGATCGAGCTGCAGAAAACGCAGGTGATCGACGACCTCGCCTATTCCGTGGACGCCGTCGCCGAGCTTCGCGCGCTGGAGGCCGCCGATTACCCGAACGACGACCCCCAAGACCTGGCTCCTGAGACCAGCGCCGAGGAACCCAGACGCCGGCGCCGGCCGCTGCTGGTCGCCGGGCGGTCGACGGCGGCCCTGGCTGCCGTGCTGGCGCTGGCCATGACCGGCGGGGCATGGCAGTGGAGTACGTCGAAAAACGCCCGGCTGAACACGATCAGCGCGCTCGACCAAAACTCCAGCGACATTCGCGACCCGGGCGGACAGTACGGCGACGAGGACTTCTTGATCGTCGGCCTCGACTCGCGCCTGGGCGACAACGCCAACATGGGCGCCGGGACGACCGACGATGCCGACGGAGAGCGCTCGGACACGGTCATGCTGGTCAACATCCCGGCTAACCGCAAGCGCGTGGTCGCGGTGTCATTCCCGCGCGACCTGGCGATCACCCCGATGCAGTGCGAAGCGTGGAACCCAGAAACCGGCAAGTACGGGCCCCTCTACGACCCCAAGACCAAGACTTACGGTCCCAAGATGGTCTACACCGAGACCAAACTCAACTCGGCGTTCGCCTTCGGCGGCCCCAAGTGTCTGGTGAAGCAAATCCAGAAGCTGTCCGGCTTGAGCATCAACCGCTTCATCGCCGTCGACTTCTCCGGCTTCGCGAAAATGGTCGACGCCCTCGGCGGCGTCGAGGTCTGCTCGAGCACGCCGCTGCACGACTACGAGTTGGGCACGGTCCTCGAACACGGGGGACGCCAGGTGCTCGACGGCTCCACCGCCCTGAACTACGTGCGGGCCCGCCAGGTCACCACCGAGGTCAACGGCGATTACGGCCGGATCAAACGTCAGCAGCTGTTCCTGTCGTCACTGCTGCGGTCGTTGATCTCCGAAGACACGCTGCTCGACCCCCACAAGCTCAACAGCGTCGTCAACATGTTCATCAGCGACACCGTCGTGGACAACGTGCAGTCCAAGGACCTGATCCAACTCGGTCAGTCGTTGCAGGGCATGGCGGCCGGGCACGTCACGTTCGTCACCGTGCCGACCGGCGTCACCGACCAGAACGGCGACGAGCCGCCGCGGATGGCCGACATGCGCGCCCTGTTCGACGCCGTCATCAACGACGATCCGCTGCCCGAGGAGAACGACCAGAACGCGCAGAATTTGAGCACGTCTGCAACGAAGGGCCCGTCGAA
This sequence comes from Mycobacterium sp. NGS11, assembly GCF_059813315.1. NCBI lineage: Bacteria > Bacillati > Actinomycetota > Actinomycetes > Mycobacteriales > Mycobacteriaceae > Mycobacterium > Mycobacterium sp. NGS11. The sequence continues at coordinate 15,537 of NZ_JCALEJ010000015.1, read as the reverse complement.
GGCGCCCACCACCAGGAAGTCCCCGGCACCGGCGCCGGAGGCGCAGCCCGAGCAGATCACCACGACCTCGCCGAGCGGCGTGACGGTGCGCGTTTCCAACGCGACCACGCAAAGCGGTCTGGCGACCACCGCGACCAGCCAGCTCAAGCACGACGGCTTCAATGTGATGTCACCCGACGATTACCCCAGTTCGGTCAACGCGACGACCGTGCTGTTCTCGCCGGGCAACGAGGAGGCCGCCGCCACGGTCGCGTCCTCGTTCGCCGGCGCGAAAGTCCAGCGGGTTTCGGGCTACGGACAGGTCGTGCAGGTGGTGTTGGGGCCCGATTTCAAGTCGGTCTCGGATCCCTCGCCCAGCGGCTCGTCGATGAGCCTGCACATCGAACGCGGTTCGAGCAACGCACCTGCCAAGCTGCCGGAGGACCTGACCGTCACGAACGCGGCCGACACCACCTGCGAGTAACCGCTTTTGACGGCGCTCCGCCGCCCGTTTCGCGCGGCGAGACCGTACCCTTGGTGATATGCGGACCGCCTACCACGAGCAACTCTCGGAGTTATCCGAGCGCCTCGGTGAGATGTGCGGCTTGGCAGGAATCGCTATGGAGCGGGCTACCCAGGCTCTGCTCCAAGCCGACTTGGTGCTAGCCGAACAAGTCATCTCCGATCACGAGGCCATCGCCGTACTCAGTGCGCGCGCCGAAGAAAGCGCCTTCGTGCTGCTGGCATTACAGGCGCCGGTGGCCGGAGACTTGAGGGCCATTGTGAGTGCGATCCAAATGGTGGCGGACATCGACCGGATGGGTGCGCTGGCACTGCACGTCGCCAAGATCGCCCGCCGACGGCATCCCCAGCACGCCTTGCCCGAAGAGGTCAATGGCTATTTCGCCGAAATGGGTAGCATCGCAGTCGAATTGGGCAACAGCGCGCAGGAGGTGGTGCTGTCGCGCGACCCGGAGAAGGCCGCTCGGATTCGCGAAGAAGACGACGCCATGGACGACCTGCACCGGCATCTGTTCTCGGTTCTGATGGACCGTGAATGGAAGCACGGCGTCGCGGCGGCCGTCGACGTGACCTTGCTGGGCCGGTTCTACGAGCGTTTTGCCGACCACGCCGTCGAGGTGGCTCGGCGAGTCATCTTCCAGGCGACCGGCAGACTTCCCGAGGAAGAAGCGAAACCCGCCTCGCAGTAACGATCGGGCTAGCCGAACCGGCCGGAAATGTAGTCCTCGGTCGCCTTTTGGCTCGGGTTGGAGAAGATCTTCTCGGTGTCGTCCACTTCGATCAGCCGCCCCGGTTTTCCGACGGCTTCCAGGTTGAAGAACGCCGTGTAGTCGCTGACCCGCGCCGCCTGCTGCATGTTGTGGGTGACGATGACGATGGTGTAGTCCTGCTTGAGTTCGCTGATCAGCTCTTCGATGGCCATGGTCGAGATCGGGTCCAGCGCCGAACACGGCTCGTCCATCAGCAGCACATCGGGCTGCACGGCGATGGCCCGCGCGATGCACAGGCGCTGCTGCTGCCCGCCGGACAGTCCGCCGCCGGGCCGGTCCAACCGATTCTTGACCTCATCCCATAGGTTCGCCCCGCGCAGCGAATACTCGGCCGTCTCGTCGAGCACCTTGCGGTTGCGCACCCCCTGCAGCTTCAGGCCGGCCACCACGTTGTCGCGAATTGACATGGCGGGGAACGGGTTCGGCCGTTGAAACACCATCCCGATGGCTCGGCGCACACCGACCGGGTCGACTCCGGTGCCATAGATGTCTTCGTCGTCGAGGAGCACGCTGCCCTCGACCCGTCCGCCGGGCACCACCTCGTGCATCCGGTTCAGCGTGCGCAGCACCGTCGTTTTGCCGCAGCCGGACGGGCCGATGAACGCGGTCACGCTGCGGGGCAGAACCGACAGCGTCACATCCGAGACCGCGTGAAACGATCCGTAGTAGATGTTGACGCCCTTGAGGTCCAACCGTTTGGCCACTTAGTGCTCCTGCCTATGACTTCCTGGTGCCCAGAAATCGTGCTATCACTCGGGCCGCGATGTTGATGATGGCGATCACCAGGATGAGGGTTAATGCGGCACCCCACAACCGATCCGTGGGGATGGGGTTGAGGCTCGCGCCGGCGGTCGTCTGGTTGAACATCATGCCGGGCAACGTCCCCATGAACCCGCTGAAGATATCGAAGTTCATCGATTGTGCGTAACCGACGAGGATCAGCAGCGGCGCCGTCTCGCCCATCACCCTGGCCATCGCCAGCAGTATTCCCGTGACGATGCCGGACAACCCGGTGGGAATGACCACCCGGGCAATGGTTTTCCACTTGGTGATGCCCAGCGCGTAGCTGGCCTCGCGAAGGTCCACCGGGACGATTCGCAGCATTTCCTCGGTGGCGCGCACGATCACCGGAAGCATCAGCAAGACGAGTGCCAGCGATACCGCGAACTGCGACCGGGGAAGTCCCAGCATGGCCACGCACAACGCGTAAATGAACAGCGCCGCAACGATTGACGGCACACCGCTCAGGATATCCACCATGAACGACGCCAGTCGCCCCAACGCGGTGCCGCCGCCGTACTCGACCAGATAGATCGCGACCATCAGCCCGAGCGGGACGGAGATGAGGGCACATACCACTCCCTGCAGCACCGTGCCGACCAGCGCGTGGTAGGCGCCACCCCCGGTGACGAACGCCGTCATCCCCGCTTGCGAGTGCGTCCACCACACGGTTGACGCGACCGCCTTGAACCCCTTGACGGCCACCGACCACAACACCATCACCAACGGAGTCACAGCGATCAGCAGCGACAAGGAAACCAGCACGGCCGCAACGTAATTCGTGGTACGACGACGCCAGCTGACCGGTGAGAACGTCCGCGGCTTGAGGGGCCGGTCCAACATCGACGTCATCGGGCCGCCCTTCGTCCCGCCCCGGCGACGGCGCCGCGCGCCAGGGCGTCGACCAGGAAGGTGAGCACGAAGAGCGTCAGGCCCGCGGCGATGTACGCGCCGGCCTTGTACCGGTCATCGAATTCGGCCGCGGCGCCGGCGATCTTGGTCGCAAAGGTGGAGCCGCCGTCGAACAGCGACCACCCGAACGCCGACTGCGTACCCCGCAGAATGATCAGCAGCGCCACCGTCTCACCCAGGGCGCGGCCCAGCCCCAGCATGGACCCACTGATATAGCCCGACCGCCCGAACGGCAGCGTGACCGTCTTGACCACTTCCCAGCGGGTGGCGCCGAGCGCCAGCACGGCCTCGATTTGGTCCTGTGGCGCCTGGACGAACACTTCGCGCGTGACCGCCGTGATGATCGGCAGGATCATCACCGCCAGGACGACGCCGCCGGTGAAGATGGTTCCCCCGCCGGCGGGCGACGCATTGCCGTTGGCGAACAGGAAACACCAGCCCAGCGAGCGATTGAGCCAGGTCGCGACGGGCCGAAGCTGCGGCGCCAGCACATACAGTCCCCACGCGCCGTAGATGATCGAGGGCACCGCGGCCAGCAGATCGACCGAGTAGGCCAGGGGCGTGGCGACCCGCCGGGGGGCGTACTGGGTGATGAAGATGGCCACGCCCAGGGCGACCGGCATGGCCAGGATCAGCGCGAACAGCGACACGAACACGGTGACCGGAACGAGGCTGGCGATGCCGAAGTGCATAGCCGAGGTGTCCGTGGTGACCCATACACCGCCGTAGCTGAAGAAGTTCTCCCGATTGCGGTGCAGCGCCGGTATTGCACGCCCGAGCAGGAACGCGGCGATCGCGGCGATGACCACGATGATGACCACGCCCGAGGATTGCGCGAGCCAGCGGGAAATCCGGTCCGCCACATGGGGCCGTCCCTGTCCCCACGGGCTGGTGGGGGTGGCCTGCTTGTCCGGAAACGGCGCGGCGACAACCGCACCCGAACCCGCGTCGATGGGATTCGGCGATGTCACGGTGATCCCGTCACAGGTCTGCTGTCACTCCTTGAACCCGATGCACCCGGTTACTGCATCGCATTGATGGCCGTAACCAGTCGTTCCCTGACCTTATCGGGCAGCGGCACGTATCCGGCCTTCGCGAGTTCGCCCTGCGCGGTACTGGCGGACACGGCCAGGAAGGATTTGACGGCCGCCGAAGTCTCGGCGTCGTAACCCTTGGAGCACACGATCTCGTAGGTGACCAGCAACAGCGGGTAGACGCCGGGTTCCTCGGAGCCGTACATGGCATTGAGGTCGAGCACCAGGTCGTCGCCTTCGGCGAGGAATTTGGCCGCGTTGACGGCGTTCCCGGCAGTCTCGTTGGTCAGCGGTATGACGCCGCCGCGGGTGGCGATTTTGGCGTAGGGCATGCGGGCCTGATCGGCGAAGGCCCTCTCGACGTATCCGACGGAGCCCGGGGTGGCCCGCACCGCCTGGATGATGCCGGCCGACTTCGCGGCGCCCTCGCCGACACCGCCCTGAAACTCCGTCCCGACTCCTTTGGACCAGCTCTGCGGCGCGGCCGCGGTCAGGTATTTCTGCACGTTGTCGGTGGTTCCCGACGAGTCGGTCCGGTAGATCGGCGTGATTTTGGTGTCGGGTAGGCGCGTGCCCGGATTGAGCGCCGCCAGGATCGGGTCGTTCCAGGCGGTGATCCTGCCGGTGAAGATCTTGGCCAGCGCGTCGCTGTTGACCACCAGGTCCGGATTTCCGGGCAGGTTGTAGACGATCCCGATGGGGCCGAAAACCATTGGCAGGTCCCACGCCGGGTTACCGTCGCAGCGCTTGGCGGCGGGCCCGATCTGGTCGGCAACCAAGGGGGAGTCCGCGCCCGCGAAATCGACATGTCCCGCGATGAACTGCTCACGGCCGGCGCCGGATCCGGTTGGGTTATAGGCCAGCCCCTTTCCGGGGCAATACTGGCTCCACACCTGGTTGAACACCGTGATCGCGTTCTCTTGAGCGGTCGAGCCCTCCGCCGTCAGCTTGTCCTTGCCACCGCATCCGGCAGTTCCGGTGACGCCGGAGCTGGGCCCCGCGGTCCCGCGGCGATTCTCGTCGCTGCCGCAGGCGGCCAGTGCTCCGGCAACGAGCGCCATCACCAACGCCACGGCGGCCAGCGCCCTGCTCTGCCTGTCGCGCCTCACCGATCTCGCTTTCCTGACATGTTCCCGACGCATGTGGGCGCCGCGGCCCCCTCCCATGTGAGGTTGCCAAGTGCCGGCGGAAGTATGCGCCGACGCGGCGCGCGGCAACGTCTCGGTGGCCAGGACCAGATTAGCGATCCGCGTTGACGCCGCTCGTACCCGCGGTCAGTTGGCCGCGGGAACGACCGCGTATGCGGTGTCGACGCTGTGGACGGTGAACCCCAAGCGCTGGTAGGTGCGCACCGCGGCGACGTTGTCCGACTCGACGTAGAGCATCACGGTGGGTTCCGGGGCGTCGGCCAGGCGGCGCCCCAACCAGTCGATGCCGACGGCGGTCAGCGCCTGCCCGAGGCCGCGGCCCTGCGCCGAGGGATCGACGCCCACCACGTACACCTCGCCCAGGCCGGGCTGGTCCAGGTGCACCTTGGTCCAGTGGAAACCCAGCAACGTGCCGGCCGGCTCGCCGCCGGAGTCGTCGAACGCCAGGAACAGGCCCGCCGGGTCGAACCACGGTTCATTGCGGCGCTCCGCCAGCTCGACGTCCGTCCAACCGCCCTGTTCGGGATGGTAGGAAAACGCGGCATTGTTGACCCGCAGCAGCTCGGCGTCGTCGGCGGCGCCCGCGTACGTGCGGATCTTCACCCCCGGCGGCTGTGGCACGGTGTCGGGTAGGTCGCGCAGCGAACGTCGCATCTGCATCAGTTCCCGCACGGCGGCCAAGCCCAGCGCGGAAGCGGTAGCACGAGCCGGGTCAAGCGTGCCATGCGCCCAAAAGCGGTTTCCCGCACCGGTTTTGGCCAACGCGGCGCGTGCCAGTGTGGACCCGATACCGCGACGGCGCGCCTGCGGGTGCACGACGAGTTCGGCCATGCCCGTCTCGCTGTCGCGCGGCGGCCTCAGGTTGAGGTAACCGATGATCGCGCCGGCCGTCGTGCCCCCCGACTCCGGGTTCCTGATCAGGAGATGCTCGGTGCGGTCATGCCCGAGCTCGCGCAGTACCTGCTCGCCAACGGGCGCGACTCCGTCGAATTCGGTTGCCGCACTGATAAGTTCACACACGCCCCGCTGCTCTTCGCCGATCAGTTCCCGGCGCCACTCGGGTGACGTCACTGCGTGTGCAGCGGATCGGCCAACGGGTCTTGGACGTCCTGCGATTCGGATTCGGATCCAGCGCCGTCGGCGTCATCGGGCTCGGAAACCGGGGTGCGGCCGCGCGCGGGGCGGACGGCCTTGTAGCCCACGTTGCGCACGGTGCCGATCAGCGCCTCGTACTCCGGGCCGAGTTTGGCCCGCAGCCGGCGCACGTGCACGTCGACGGTGCGGGTGCCGCCGAAGAAGTCGTATCCCCACACCTCGTGCAGCAGCTGCGCGCGCGTGAAAACTCGCCCGGCATGCTGCGCCAGGTATTTGAGCAACTCGAATTCCTTATAGGTGAGGTCCAGCGGGCGGCCGCGCAGCCGCGCGGTGTAGGTGCCCTCGTCGATCACCAGCTCGCCGAGGCTGACCTTGCCGGCGCTCTCCTGGTCCGCGAGTCCGCCGCGCCGGCCGATCACCAGCCGCAGCCGCGCATCGACCTCGGCGGGCCCGGTGGTGGGGAGCAGGATCTCGTCCAGACCCCAGTCCGAGCTGACGGCCACCAGCCCGCCCTCGCTCACCACGGCCAGCACGGGCCCCGCCCGGCCGGCGGTGCTCAACAGGCGGCATAGTCCGCGTGCCGCCGACAGGTCGGTGCGCGCGTCGACGATCACCGCATCCGCGGTCCCGGCCTCGAGCAACGATGACGGTTCTGGCGGCGCCGTCCGGACGGTATGCGGAAGCAGGGACAACGACGGCAAGACCGGGTCGGGATGAAGCTCCGAGGTCAGCAGTAGTAGCTCCAACTAGCCCCTCCAACTCGGGGGAACGGCATCTCCCAAATTCACAACGCCATTAAGCGTTAGTTACCAGGTCGTATAACGATAACGTGTCACCTGGGTTTTTCGCGTGGCGGACGATCCAGTGTGAGGGCCACCACCTTCAGATCCGGCGCGTACCGGCCCTCAGGGCTTACGCCACAATATGCGGGTGCGCAAGGTGCTGATTGCTGTGACCGTGACGGCGATCCTGGTTGCCGTGGTCGCCCTCGGCGCTATCGGCGTCGACTATGGGACCAGCATTTATGCCGAATACCGGCTGTCGTCCAGCGTCCGTAAAGCGGCCAGGCTGGGCACCGACCCGTTCGTGGCCATCGTCGCGTTTCCCTTCATTCCGCAGGCGATGCGCGGCAACTACAGCCAGGTGGAGATCAAGGCCAACGCCGTCGACCACGCGATGACGGGCAGGGCCACCCTGGAAGCCACGATGTATTCGGTCGGTCTCGCCCAGGCGTCGTGGCTGATCGGCCCGGACGCCAAGCTCGCGGTGGGCAAGCTGGAGAGTCGCATCATCGTCGACTCGACGCATTTGGGCCGGTTCATGGGCATCAGCGACCTGATGGTCGAGGCGCCGCCCAAGGAAACCAACACCTCCACCGGCGGTGTCACCGCATCGGGTATCTCGGACAGCCACGGGCTGGTGTTCACCGGAACACCCAAATCGGCGGGCTTCGATCGACGGGTCAGCGTCTCGGTCGACCTCTCCATCGCCCCGGATGACCCGGCAACATTGGTGTTCACCCCGACCGGCGTCCTCACCGGATCGGACACGGCCAACCAGACGGTGCCCGCGGACAAACAGGACGCCGTGCTGCATGCCTTCAGCGGAAGGCTGCCCAATCAGCGACTGCCGTTCGGCGTCGCGCCGACGACCGAGGGGGCGCGGGGCTCCGACGTCATCATCGAGGGCATCACCCATGGAGTAACCGTGACCCTCAACGGGTTTAAGCAGTCATGACCGTCATAGTCGCGACCGTCGCGGTGCTTGCCGCGGCAACCCTTGCCGGGTGGTTGTTGACCCGGCGCTCCGGACGAATCCGGGAAATCGACTCCACGCCGGACCAGGACATCGACGCCGACATCGCGGCCCTGGGGCTTTCTCGCAGCGGCCCGACCGTGGTGCATTTCAGCGCGCCGTGGTGCGGACCTTGCGAGCGGGTCCGCCGGGTCGTCGAGCAGGTCTGCGACGACCTGCGCGATGTGGCCCACGTCGAGGTCGACCTGGACGCGAACCCGGAGACCGCACGCCGGTATTCGGTCCTGTCCCTGCCCACCACGTTGATCTTCGACGTCGACGGCAGGCAGCGATACCGGACGTCGGGAGTGCCCAACGCCGCCGACCTGCGGTCGGCGCTGAAACCGCTGTTGGCTTGACCACGGTGTCATTAGGTAAGCTGACCGACGTGTCAGCCCGCCTCGAGCCCATGCTCACCCAGCGCAGCGCAGTTCAGCTGTGCCGCACCGCGGGCTGTTGTTGTTGTTGCTGTTGCTGCTGAGTAGCCGCGCCTGCGCGCAGCACTCGGAGCGGCCCGGAATTCAGACCGTGGCACGTCTCCATTCGTCGTATCCGTCAGCAACAGAGGTATCGAGGAGTAGTCCTTGCCAAGCAACACCGCCACCACGCAGCCCGACCTGGTCGACGTGCGCGGACCGCGATTCGCAGCCTGGGTCACCACCGCAGTCCTGGTGCTGGCGCTCATCGTGTCGGCGGCGAGCCCGCTGGTCGCCGCAGTGATTCTGGCCGTCCAGGCCATCATCTTCGCCATCGGCGCGCTCGGCGGGCCACGCAAGCATCCGTACGGCCGGATCTTCGCCACGGTCGTCGCGCCGCGGGTCGGCCCGGTGCAGGATCGTGAGCCCACGGCACCGCTGAAGTTCGCTCAACTAGTCGGATTGATCTTCGCGGTGCTGGGAGCGGTCGGGTTCGCGACCGGCGCCGTGCTGTTCGGCGTCATCGCGACCGCGGCCGCCCTGGCGGCGGCGTTCCTCAACGCGGCCTTCGGGATCTGCCTGGGCTGCCAGCTCTATCCGCTGGTGGCCCGCTTCCGACGCACCGCGCGTCCCACCTGACCTGCTGTACCAAAAGCGATTGAAAGGATCCACTCCATGGCACGCTCCGACGTCCTGGTCTCCACCGACTGGGCTGAGAGCAACCTCGACGCCTCAGGCGTCGTCTTCGTCGAAGTCGACGAAGACACCAGCGCTTACGACGCCGGCCACCTCCCCGGCGCCATCAAGCTGGACTGGCGTTCCGATTTGCAGGACCCGGTCAAACGCGACTTCGTCGACGCGCAGCAATTCTCCAAATTGCTCAGCGAGCGGGGCGTCTCCAACGACGACACCGTCATCCTCTACGGCGGCAACAACAACTGGTTCGCCGCCTACGCCTACTGGTACTTCAAGCTGTACGGCCACGACAAGGTGAAGCTGCTCGACGGTGGCCGCAAAAAGTGGGAGCTGGACGGGCGCGCGCTGTCCAGCGACACCGTCAACAGGCCGGCGACGTCATACACCGCCGCCGCGCCGGACAACAGCATCCGGGCGTTCCGTGACGACGTGCTCGCGGCCATCAACGTCAAGAACCTGGTCGACGTGCGTTCCCCCGACGAGTTCTCGGGCAAGATCCTGGCGCCCGCGCACCTGCCTCAGGAGCAAAGCCAGCGGCCCGGTCACATCCCTGGCGCCATCAACGTGCCGTGGAGCAAGGCCGCGAACGAGGACGGCACCTTCAAGTCCGACGAAGAACTGGCCAAGCTCTACGCCGCCGCCGGCCTGGACGGCAACAAGGAAACGATCGCCTACTGCCGCATCGGCGAGCGGTCGTCGCACACCTGGTTCGTTCTCTATGAATTGCTCGGGCATCGGAATGTGAAGAACTACGACGGCAGTTGGACGGAATACGGCTCCCTGGTGGGTGCCCCGATCGAGTTGGGAAGCTGATATGTGCTCTGCACCGAAACAAGGACTGACGTTGCCCGCCAGCGTCGACCTGGAGAAGGAAACGGTGATCACCGGTCGCGTCGTGGACGGCGAGGGCCAGGCAGTGGGTGGCGCGTTCGTCCGCTTGCTGGACTCCTCCGACGAGTTCACCGCCGAGGTGGTGGCGTCGGCCACCGGTGACTTCCGATTCTTCGCCGCACCGGGATCCTGGACCCTGCGTGCGCTGTCGAAGGCCGGCAACGGTGACGCCGTGGTGGCGCCGTCCGGTGCGGGCATCCACGAGGTCGACGTCAAGATCGCCTGACCGCCAGCCGTCCCCGACGGGGACGCCGCGGGGCGAATAGACTTGTCCCCGTGGTGCTGTTCTTCGAGATCATGCTGGTTGTGGCGGTCGTGGTGATTTCATGGTTCGCCCTGTACACCCTCTATCGGCTCATCACCGACGAGTCGTGACCCCCGACGAGCCGTTGAGTTCCGCCGGCTCCGGCGACCGGGCGGTGGCCGCCGCCGCTGAGCGCGCCAAGCTGACCGCCGGCCGCAACATCCCCTCCTACGATGACCTTCCCCTGCCCGCCGACACCGCGAACCTGCGCGAAGGCGCGAATCTCAGCGATGCCCTGCTGGCGCTGCTGCCGCTGGTCGGCGTGTGGCGGGGCGAAGGCGAAGGCCGCGGGCACGACGGCGACTACCGGTTCGGTCAACAGATCGTGGTCTCCCACGACGGCGGCGACTACCTGAACTGGGAAGCCCGGTCCTGGCGGCTCAGCGAGACGGGCGATTACGAAGAGCGCGGCCTGCGTGAGACCGGATTCTGGCGCTTTGTCACCGATCCCGACGACCCCAGTGAATCCCACGCGATCGAACTGCTGTTGGCCCATTCGGCGGGCTACGTCGAACTGTTCTACGGCCGCCCCTTGACCCAGTCGTCCTGGGAGCTGGTCACCGACGCGCTGGCCCGCAGCAGGTCGGGCGTGCTGGTCGGCGGCGCCAAACGCCTCTACGGCATCGTCGAAGGCGGCGACCTGGCCTACGTCGAGGAGCGGGTGGATGCCGACGGCGGTCTGGTGCCGCATCTCTCGGCGCGGCTGTCCCGTTTCGTCGGCTAGCAGCGCCCTCCCGATATGGAGCGGCCCCCGAGCCGTATTCCCGGTTGGACAAAACCGGAAGCTCGGGGGCCGGGTGGCTGCGGGGAATTCGCTAGCGCTGTTGTGACGCCAGCTCTTCCGAGCCACTGCTGCTAGCGCGCAGCCACCTCACATGTCCATGAAGCTATCAATTTCGCGGACCACCTCCCTTCTTGTGTACGACCGACCGTACCGGCGAATCGGCCAGCCGACAACAGAATTCAGCGCTCAGCGATCGCTGACGATGGCGGCGTCGATCAGTTCGGCGAAATCCGCGGCCATCGGCGAGGGCCGCAGCGGTCGGCCGTCGAGGGTGTGCACGCGCGCGGCCAAGGTCATGCTGGAGATCAGCCAAACGCCTTGGGCGGCATCCAGATCCGCGACGCGCAGCGCCCGGTAGTCGCAGTCATAGCCCTTGTCCCTGGCCACCTCGAACAGCGCCTGCTGGGTGGTGCCGCGCAGGATCGGATACCACGGCGGCGGCGTCAGCAGGCACGGATTACCGTCCGGCGTCTCAGAGTCGGCGGCGATCACCACTGTCGAGCGCGGGCCTTCCAGGATGTAGCCGTCGGTGCTGACGAAGATCACGTCACCGGCGTCCGCACGGGCGGCATGCCGCAGGGCCGCCATATTGATCGCGTACGACAGGGTCTTGGCCCCGGCCAGCAGCCACGGCATCGCGTCCACTCCGGTGGCGGGCAACCCGCGGTCGAGCGTGATCGCCGCCAGCCCGCCACGCCGGACCGCCGTCACCCGTTCGGGTACGGGATTGACCATCACGTAGGCCGTGGGCACCGAACCGCCCTCGCGACCGCGGCTGTAGATCAACCGCATCGCGCCCTCGTCGGCGTTCCCCGCGCACCAGTGCCGGGTGGCTACCTCGATCGCGCCTCGCCATCGCGGCAGATCGGGCTGGGGCAGGTCGGTCAAGGCGGCCGACTGGGTCAGCCGCTGCAGATGCGGCTCGATCAGGCAGGCCCGGCCGTCGCGGACCAACAGTGTTTCGAAGACACCGTCGCCGCGGACGGCTGCGAGGTCGTCGGCGTAGAGCAGGGGCGCGTCGGGCGAATGGATTTCGCCGTCCAGCGTGACGATCACACCCGTTGGGCCGGCCATGGTGGAGAAGCCTATCCAATGACCCGCGAACGTGAAGCTGGCCGCACATTCGGCGGCCAGTGTGAAGCCAGCTTCACACTCGTGGGGAGCGCCCGGCGGTCCGTAGAGTTGAGTCGTGACCCGCCCCGTCCCCGCACCCGAGACCGGACCCGACGCCGGTGCCGTCTGGCATTACGGCGATCCGCTCGGCGAGCAGCGTGCGGCCGACACCGACGCGATATTCGTCGACCGCTCCCACCGCGGAGTACTCGCCCTGACCGGGAAAGACCGGCAGACCTGGTTGCACAGCATTTCGACGCAATTCGTCAGCGACCTCCCCGACGGCGCCAGCACGCAGAATCTCAGCCTCGACGGCCAGGGCCGCGTCGAGGATCACTGGGTCCAGACCGAGCTGGCCGGCACGACCTATCTGGACACCGAACCGTGGCGCGCGGAGCCGCTGCTGGGGTACCTGCGCAAGATGGTGTTCTGGTCCGAGGTCACCCCGGCCGAAGCCGATCTGGCGGTGCTGTCGTTGCTCGGTCCGAAACTGGCTGACCGCGCGGTTCTCGACGCGCTCGGGGTGGACACGCTACCCGCCGAGCTGACCGCGATTCCCGCGGGCGACGGCTTCGTGCGTCGGATGCCGGACACCCGGGACGGCCGGATCGAGCTGGACCTGCTGGTTCCGCGCGCCGCGGCGGGCGACTGGCGAAATCGCCTGGCGCAGGCCGGGGTCCGGCCCAGCGGTGTGTGGGCTTACGAAGCCCACCGGGTCGCGGCCGTGCGGCCCCGCCTCGGCGTCGATACCGACGAGCGCACGATTCCGCACGAGGTCGGATGGATCGGTGGTCCGGGCGCCGGAGCCGTTCACCTGGACAAGGGTTGCTATCGCGGGCAGGAGACCGTCGCGCGGGTGCACAACCTGGGCAGGCCACCCCGGATGCTGGTGCTGCTACACCTCGACGGGTCGGCGGACCGGCCGTCGACGGGTGATCCGGTACTGGCCGGCGGCCGCACCGTCGGCCGCGTCGGCACCGTCGTCGACCACGTGGATCTCGGGCCCATAGCGCTGGCGCTGCTCAAGCGCGGGCTGCCCGCCGACACGGAATTGGCGACCGGACCAGAGGCCTCGGTGGCTGCGGTGATCGACGCCGATTCCCTGCCCGCAACGGAACAGATCGGCGCCGGGCGGTTAGCTGTTGAACGGTTGCGGGGCGGTGCGGGATAATGAACGGTAACGTCCGCCACAGCGAGCAGGGCGCGCCAACGCCCGGTGGCGGGGCACGGTAAAGTGGTTGGCAGGACAATATGACACCAGGAGATCGGAGCCGCCTACTCGTTAGGCCGCTCCGTTATTGCGCGAGGGGGTTCCCCCATGGGCCGCGGCCGGGCTAAGGCAAAGCAGACCAAGGTTGCTCGAGAACTCAAATACAGTTCTCCGCAGACCGACTTCCAGCGGCTTCAGCAAGAGCTGTCAGGGACGGGTTCGGACGAGTCCAGCGAACTGGACGGCGACGGATCCGACGAATCCTGGGACGACCAGGACAGCTGGCGTCGCTAAAGCCAACGCCCCGGCGCCGATGCGTAGTGCACCGGCGCCGCGTTAGATCTACCGGAGTCCACGCGTCCTAGAACCTCGGGTGCTGACCCACCATCTTGGCCCGCGGGCCCTCTTTTCCGCCTTTGCCAACGGTGCCCAGCACCCAGCAGTCCAGGTGTCGTGCGGTCAGGATGGCCAATGCGCGGTCGGTGTCTTCGGGGGCCACGATGGCGATCATCCCGACGCCCATGTTGAACGTCTTCTCCATCTCCTCGCGCGTCACGCGGCCGCGCTGGGCGATCATGGCGAACACCGGCGCGGGTGTCCAGGTGCCGCGGTCCATCTCGGCGACCAGGCCATGGGGGATGACGCGTTGCAGATTGCCGGCCAGCCCGCCGCCGGTGACATGGCAGAAGGTGCGCACGTGGGTTTCGGCCGCGAGCGCCAGGCAGTCCTTGGCGTAGATACGGGTGGGTTCGAGCAGCTCTTCACCCAGGGTGCGGCCGAACTCCTCGACGTAGCCCTCGAGGTTCATCCGGTCGATCTCAAGCAGCACCGTGCGCGCCAGCGAATATCCGTTGGAATGCAGGCCGGACGAACCCATCGCGATGATGACGTCGCCGGGTTTGACCCGGTCGGGGCCCAGCACGTCGTCGGCCTCGACGACACCGATTCCGGTGGCCGAGATGTCGTAGTGGTCCGGTTCCATCAGACCGGGGTGTTCGGCGGTCTCGCCGCCCAGCAGCGCGCAGCCGGCCCGCACACACCCCTCGGCGATCCCACTGACGATGGCGCTCAAGCGTTCCGGCACCGTGCGGCCCACCGCGATGTAGTCCTGCAGGAACAGCGGCTCGGCGCCACACACCACCAGGTCGTCGACCACCATCGCGACCAGGTCCAACCCGACGGTGTCGTGTTTGTCCATCGCCTGGGCAACCGCCAGCTTGGTGCCGACGCCATCGGTGGACGCCGCGAGCAGTGGCTCGCGATAGTCACCACGCAGCGCGAACAAGCCGGCGAATCCGCCCAGGCCGCCCAGAACCTCGGGTCGCGTAGCTTTTGTCGCCAGCGGCTTGAACAATTCGACGGCGCGATCGCCGGCTTCAATGTCCACCCCGGCCGAAGCGTAGGTGATGCCCTGACTGCCTTGGTGGCGTCCGGGGCTCTTTCCGGGATCCGTCATCGCGATAAAGGCTACCGGGCGGCGTTCACGGCCGGGATCAAACGTCGGCGATGGGGCGCAACCGAGTTCCCTCAGTGCACGATTGGCACTTCGTCGGCCGCGAGATCGTCGAGGCCGGCGCCGCGCGCGGCATTGGCGAGCATGTGCTCGATGACGTTCTTGCCCAACGCGGTTTCGCCGGGCAGCTCGATCGGATACTGGCCGTCGAAGCAGGCGGTGCACAGCCGCGAGGCCGGCTGCTCGGAGGCCGCGATCAGACCGCGCAGGGAGATGTAGCCCAGCGAGTCGGCGCCGATGGCATGCCGCACCGCCTCGAGCATCTCCTTCTTGTCCTCGACCGCGTTGGCGATCAGTTCCGCCGGTGACGGGAAGTCGATGCCGTAGAAGCAGGGCCATTTGACCGGGGGTGAGGCGATCCGCACGTGCACTTCGACGGCGCCGGCCTCGCGCAGCATCCGCAGCAGTGCGCGCTGGGTGTTCCCGCGCACGATCGAGTCGTCGACGACGATGAGTCGTTTGCCCCGGATCACCTCGCGAAGTGGGTTGAGCTTCAGCCGGATACCGAGTTGACGGATGGTCTGCGACGGCTGGATGAAGGTGCGTCCGACGTAGGCGTTCTTCATCAGCCCCTGG
>NZ_JCALEJ010000014.1:0-121993 GCF_059813315.1 Mycobacterium sp. NGS11 | reverse complement strand
CGCAACCGAACGCGGCGCAAGGGCTGCCGGGTCTGCCCGCCTTGTCACAGCTGGGCCCGCTCATCCAGCAAGCGGCCACCGACCCTCAGCAAGCGACGCAGCTGCTGATGGCCGCGGCGCAGGCTTTCGCCCACAACCCGAGCACACCCACTGAGTCCAAAAACGTTGCGGCGGCGGTCAACCAATTCGTGGCCGAGCCCGTCGCACCGGCGCAGCACGTGCCCGCGACAGGGGTGGAACCCGGTTTGCAGGCCCACCTGCCGGCCGGCATCGACCCGGCCCACGCGGCCGGCCCGGCCCCCGCTGCGGCACCCGATGCCGCTCCCGCGCCAGCTGCTGCTCCGGCGCCCGAGGCACACCTGCCGGCGGGCATCGACCCGGCCCACGCGGCAGGTCCCGCCCCCGCGGCGGCGCCCGCCGCACCGGGCCCCGCCGAATGGTCGAAGGTGCCCGCCGCGGCACCGGCGGCACCTCCCGCGGCACCGGCGGCACCTCCCGCACCGGAAGCCGCACCGGCGCCCGCACCGGCACCGGCTCCCGCCGCGGCTGCTCCGGGTTTCGGCCCTGACACGCCGCCCACGCAGGACTTCATGTACCCGTCGATCGGCACCAACTGCCTGGCGGACGGCACCAACGCCATCGCCACCGCGCTGTCGGTCGCGGGGCCGGCCAAGATTCCGCTCCCCGGCCCGGGGCCGGGCCAGACCGCTTACGTCTTCACCGCGGTCGGTACCCCCGGACCCGCGGAGGTGCAGAAGCTGCCGCTGAACGTCACCTGGGTGAACCTGACCACCGGCAAGTCCGGGACCGTCGCGCTCAAGCCGCGCCCGGACATCAATCCGGAGGGGCCGACGACACTGAGTGCTATCGCCGACACCGGCTCGGGCAGCGTGATGTCGACGATCTTCGGGCAGGTCACCACGAAGGAAAAGCAGTGCCAGTTCCTGCCCACCATCGGCTCGACGGTGGTGCCGTAGCGGACGGCGCCGCCATCGTCTCATCGCCTGCGAATGCGCGTGTCCCCGAGCGGGGCACGCGCATTCGCGTCGGGCAGTGAGCTAGTACGCCATGAACAGGATGGCGTCGCGGTCGTACTCGAGGCCAGGATGAACGCTGGCGAGGTGAGCTTGGGTCAGCTCGACCAGTTCGTCCTCGTCCTTGCCGACGATGGCTTCGCCGCACGGACACGTTATGTGTGTCTTCACGTTGTCGCCCTTCCCTTCTCCTGGACCTGCTACTTCGCCGCTTTGGCTGCCGCTTTCATCTGCTTCTTGTAAGCGCGCACTTTCCCCATCGATTGGGCGTCGACGATGTCGGCGACCGAGATGTGCGCACCGGCCCGGCCGAAGTCCCCCGCAGCCGCGCGCCAGCCGTTCGGCGTCACGCCGTACTGCTTGCCGAGCAGCGCCAAAAAGATCTGTGCCTTCACTTCCCCGAATCCGGGCAATCCCTTGATCCGCCGCAGCAGCTCGCGTCCGTCGGGGTCGCCGGCGGTCCACAATCCGGCCGCATCGCCGTCGTAGCGGTCCACGATGATCCGCGCCAGCGTTTGGATACGCTTGGCCATCGATCCCGGAAAGCGGTGTATCGCAGGCGTTTGCGAGCACAATGCCGCGAACTTGGCCGGGTCGTAGTCCGCGATCTCGGCGGCATCGAAGCTGCCCATCCGGTCCGCGATCTTCTTCGGGCCCGCGAACGCCGTCTCGAAGGGCACCTGCTGATCCAGAACCATCCCGATGAGCAACGCAAACGGACTCTCGTCCAGCAGCTTGTCGGCCTCAGGATCTTGAGCCAGGCAAAGTTTCACTGTCAACGATCTTCCTTCCGCACAGCACCCTGGGACCGGGGACCCATTGTCGCAAGACTACTCAGCAGCAATGACCGGGTTATCGTGGCGTGGTGGTGGATGAGAGCAAGCTGGCACTGATGCTGGCTCGCGACGAGCTGCATCAGCTCGTCACCGCCTATTGCCGGGCGGTCGACCGCGCCGACTATGACACCCTGCGCAGCCTGTACCACCCCGAGGCGACCGATTCGCACGGCTCGTTTTCAATCGGGGGCGTCGAAGGGTTCATCGCGCAGCTGCAAGCCGCGGAACCGTATGTGCGTGTCTCCCAACACAACATCACCACGACGAACTTCGCCATCGACGGCGACAGTGCCCGCGGTGAGATCTACTGCCTGGTGTTTCACACCTTCGCCGGCCCCGAACACGACATCGACGTCATCATCGGCGGGCGATATCTGGACACGTACACCAAGCACGACGGCCGCTGGACGTTCAGCCAACGCACCATCGTGGCGGACTGGGCATATCAGAACGACCCGTCGCAGGTGAACTTCGAACATCCGAGCACCCGGGGAAGCCTGCGCGGCATGCCCGGCCAAGCGGACCCGTCGATCGGCCTATTCGCGGAACCGGAAGGCTGACGCCGCGAGCTGCCAAAAGCGTTGAGAAGCAACAAGACTGCTAGCCGACGCCCAGCGGCCGTCAGCCGCTCTTGCGGCGGAATTCCCGGCGGTTTCCCACCGCGCCGTGCGCCCGAGATCGTTTGGCGGCACCGTCCTTGTGGTCGGACCCGCCCGATGACTTCGCCATCTTGCGGTCCAGGGCTTCGCGGAATTTGCGCTTGGTGTCGTCGTCCGACTCCGGTGATCCCGCGGCGCCCGACGACTTCGAACCTTGCCGGGCATTCGATTCAGCCATACGGGACAGCCTAGCCCGGGGCTGCCGGAACGGTTCGCCTACGCGCCGCGGCTACCGCTTCCCCGGCGGCATGCCGTACAGGTGGGAGATCGGCAGGCTCAGCAGCACCCGCCGGTCGGTGACCATGGCCTCGCGGTATTCGTCCCAGTCCGGATGTTCACCGGCGATGTTGCGATACAACGCAATCAGCGCCTCCACGGTGTCGTCGTCGGGCGCGGCCGCCGGGGGGGTCAACTCGGCGGTACCCTCCGCGACGGCGTACGACCAGCCGTCGTCGGCGTCGACCAGGATCGAGGCCCGCGGGTCGCGGCGCAGGTTGCGGGTCTTGGCGCGCGGCTCGGTGATCGACACCTGGATCACCACGCTGCGCGGGTCGAAGTGGTAACTCACGTTCGAAAGCTGAGGCCGCCCGTCACGCTTGATGGTGGCCAGCACCCCAAGGGAGTGGCCGCTGATCAAGGCCAGCAGTTTGTCGTCGAAGACTTGGCGTCCCATGACGAAAGCCTACGTCGCGCGGGCCCGAGGTATTCGTCCCGCGGCCACCCTGGTGAAATCGGGGCATGACCAAGTACGCGGCCTTCCTGCGTGGCGTCAACGTCGGGGGCGTCAATCTCAAGATGGCCGACGTGGCGGCCGCACTCACCGAGGCGGGATTCACCGAGGTCCGGACCGTCCTGGCGACCGGCAACGTGCTGCTGGAATCTTCCGGCGGCGTGGCGTCGGTGCGCAAGAAGGCCGAAGCCGCGTTGCGCGACCGGTTCGGCTACGACGCGTGGGTGCTCGCCTACGACATCGACACGGTGCGCGGCGTGGTCGACGCCTACCCGTTCGAGCGTGAGCTCGACGGCTATCAGTCCTACGTCACGTTCGTCGCCGACGCCGCCGTGCTGGACGAGCTCGCCGCGCTGGGCAAGGACGCGGGTCCCGACGAGAAGATCCGGCGCGGCGAAGGCGTGGTCTATTGGCAGGTGCCCAAGGGCAGCACGCTGGACAGCAGCATCGGCAAAACGATGGGCAAACCGCGGTACAAGTCGTCGACCACGACGCGCAATCTACGCACACTGAACAAGGTGTTGCGCTGAGCGACTCCAGACAGCTTGTGCGGCAGAGCTTT
Source organism: Mycobacterium sp. NGS11 (assembly GCF_059813315.1). NCBI lineage: Bacteria > Bacillati > Actinomycetota > Actinomycetes > Mycobacteriales > Mycobacteriaceae > Mycobacterium > Mycobacterium sp. NGS11. The sequence goes on along the minus strand of NZ_JCALEJ010000014.1, from coordinate 118,172 downwards.
TCGACGCCCGCCTTACTCGTCGGGCACCGCTTCGATGTAGCGCACCGCGTCGTCCTTGTCCAAGCCGAGTCCCCGCGCGACCCGGACGTACTCGCGCGCCGCGGCCGCCATCGCGGCGTCGGACGGGTCGTAACGGGCGATGAAAGTGCCGAAACGCCCGCGGGTTTCGATGATGGCGGAGGTCTCCAGCTCCCGGTAGGCCCGCGCCACGGTGTTGACGGCGACGCCGAGCTGGCCGGCCAGATCCCGAACGGTAGGCAGGCGGGTCCCGGGCGGCAACGCGCCCTCTCGGACCCCGTCGATGACCTGCGTCCTGAGCTGGTCGAACAACGGCTTTCCCGCCTTCATGTCGACCTTCAACCAGTCACCCAGCTCCACCCGTCCAGTATCCCCCACTCCCCGGCTATGTTGGTGGAATGCGCGTAGCGGTGCTCAGCGGCGCGGGGATCTCCGCGGAAAGCGGTGTGCCGACCTTCCGCGATGACAAGAACGGATTGTGGGCTCGCTTCGACCCTTACGAGCTGTCCAGCACCCAGGGCTGGCGCGACAACCCGCAGCGGGTGTGGGGCTGGTACCTGTGGCGCCACTACCTGGTCGCCGACGTTCAACCGAATGCGGGCCATCGCGCCATCGCCGCCTGGCAGGATGACGCCCAGGTCAGCGTCATCACCCAGAACGTCGACGACCTGCACGAGCGCGCGGGCAGCCACTCGGTTCACCATCTGCACGGCAGCCTGTTCGAATTCCGTTGCGCGCGTTGCCATATGCGTTACTCCGGCGCGCTGCCCGCGATGCCCGAACCGGCGCTCGAGGTGGATCCCCCGGTATGCCACTGTGGAGGCCTCATCCGGCCCGACATCGTGTGGTTCGGTGAACAGCTGCCCGACGAGCCGTGGCGGCGCGCCGTCGAGGCGACCGAGGCCGCCGACGTGATGGTGGTGGTCGGGACCTCGGCGATCGTCTATCCGGCGGCCGGGCTGGCCGAGCTGGCCCTGTCCCGCGGCACCGCCGTCATCGAGGTCAATCCCGAGGTGACTCCGCTGTCGAGCAGCGTGACCCTGAGCATGCGTGAGACGGCCAGCCAGGCTCTGCCCGGCCTGTTGCAGCGGCTACCGGCCCTGCTGAACTGACGGGACGGCCGGTCAGGGCCGGCGCGCGCGGCCGAGCAGGAGCTCGGAGACCGGCATGGGCGCCCAGGACGGCAACGTGAACTCCCGCCGCGACGTGTCGACTTCGAATCCCGCCTCGACGATCGAGCGCTCGGTATCGCGATGGGTATGGCAGTTGCCGAAGAGCCGTGGCCACAACGTCGCATCGGCCACGCGCTGAATCCGGCCCCGCGCACCGACACTGGCGATGTGCTCGAGATACCGCAGCTCCCCGCCCGGCCTCAGCAACGAGTACAGGCGCCGCAACACGTCGCCCGGGTCGTTCACCGAGCACAACACCAGCGAGCACACCACCGCGTCGAAGGGCTCCGCGCCGCTGAACGCTTCGACCGTCTCGCCCGTCACGACGACGCGGGCGGGCACCACGTCGGCGGCGGCACGGGCCAGGGTCGCCAGCCGCGGTTCGGGCTCCATCGCGATCACCTCGTCGACGGAGTCCGGGTAGAGAGCGAAGTTCGTGCCGATTCCGGCGCCTACCTCCAGCACCCGGCCGCGCAGGCCGGCCAGATTTTCCCGGCGCATGGCCCGGATCGCCTCGACTTCATGGGTGGCGACAATCGGCCAGATCCGCGCGAAGAGGGGGTGGTCAACCGTCGTTGTCATACCAATCCTTTCGGCTCGGATGAGCCCAACAATAAAGGTCTGCACGCACGGCGGCGTCAACCGATGTTGGCCGCCGGCTCGGGGAGTTCGGCCGGTCCTCGAGTCGGTTCGAGGTTTTCGACGGTCGCGTCTGCCGCTTTCTCGCTGATGCCGAACCGGTCGTGCAGCCACGCCAGGGGTCTGGGCGCCCACCAATTCCATCGGCCCATCACATGCATGAAGGCCGGGACGACCACCATCCGCACCAAGGTGGCGTCGGCGAACACGGCGAGCGTCAGGCCGAGGCCGAACATCCTCATGAACGAGACGTGGGCCGCGATCAGCGCGGCGAACGACATCGACATCACCAGGGCGGCCGCGGTGATCACCCGGCCGGTGCGGGCGACCCCGAGCGCCACGCTCTCGTCGTTGGCGGCGTGGGCCTGCCTCGCCGTCGGCTTCGCCGGTCGGGCGGCGCCGGACGCCAGCCAGTACTCGCGGATCCGGGAGAGCAGGAACACTTCGTAGTCCATGGACAAGCCGAAGGCGATGCAGAACAGCAGCACCGGCATGTTCGCCACCAGCGTTCCGCTCGGCGTCGTTCCGAGCGCACCCAGATGGCCGTCCTGGAAGATCCACACCAGCGCACCGAACGCCGCCGTCAGCGACAGGACGTTGCAGGCCAGCGCCTTGGCCGGCAGCAGTAGGCTGCCGGTGAGCAGGAACAGCAACACGAAGGTGATCGCCGCCATCAACCCGAGGACCAGCGGAAGCCGGTCGGTCACGGCATCGACGCTGTCGCGGTTGACCTGCGCCAGGCCGCCCATCTCGACGGCTCGGCCGGCGGGCCCGGGCACCGCGTGCAACCGCTTCAGCTGGGTGTCGTTCGCCTGGGAAAACAGCGGCGCCGCGCTGCTGACGGTCAGAAACGCGCTGCCGCCGGCCAGCCCGGTGGGCCCGGCGGGCGGCCCCACGCGATTGCCGGCCGTGAAGGTGCCGCCGGGGCTTGACACCGCCGAGACGTCGGCCACCCGCGACAGATCGGCGGCGTAGGTGTCGAAGTCCGACGGGCCGAGACCGGTGGCATCGGGGATGACGACGGACACCGACGTGGCCGAGTCGTGTGCGAAATCGTTGCGCAGCAGGTCGCCGACCTGATGCGACGACGCCGACCGCGGCAGCACGCGATCGTCCGGGAAGCCCCACGTCACCCGCAGAAACGGATACCCGAGCAGCAACAACAGGGCGACTACCGAGAGGCCGACCGGCGCCCAGCGGCGCATCACGAATCTGGTGGACCGATACCAGAACGATTGCTCGACCGGGCGATGCGCCGGCGCGGGGCGCCGCGATATCCGCCGCGCCAGGCGGCGCACGTCCAGGGCGTCCAGCCGGGGCCCCAGCAGGACGAGCGCGGCCGGGGTGATCACGATCGAGGCGGTTGCGACGAAGGCAACGGTGGCCACGCCGGCGTAGGCGAACGACTTGAGGAAGTACATCGGGAACGCCACCGTCGCCGACATCGACAACGCCACGGTGACCGCGGAGAACAGCACGGTGCGGCCGGAGGTGGCCATGGTCCGGATGAGCGCTTCGTCGCGGGTGTGGCCCTCGGCCAACTCGTCGCGATAGCGGCTGACGATCAACAGGGTGTAGTCGATCGCCAGGGCCAGGCCCAGCGCGGTGCTCAGGTTCAGGGCGAAGATCGAGACCTCGGTGGTGTAAGTGATCAGTCGCAACACCGACATCGAGCCGACGACGGCCAGCGCGCCCAGCGCCATCGGCAGCGCCGCCGCCAGCAGCCCGCCGAACACCCAGATCAGCACCAAAAAGCTCAGCGGCAGGGCGATCATCTCCATCACCAGCAGGTCGGCCTGGTTCTGCGTGTTGATCTGCGCGTACTGCATCGCCGCACCGCCCGCCCGCACGGTGACGCCGTCACGGTCGTGGATGAACTGATCCGCCAACGTCTGGGCGTTGCGCTGGGCGTAGTCCTCGCCGCCTTTGAGGTTGACCACGATGAGTCCGGACTTGCCGTCGCGGCTGACGAGGTCCGCCGCAGCTGGTGGGGGCGCGGTCCACGGCGAGGAGACGTTGTAGACGAGTGGGGACTTTCGCAGCCCGTCAACGAGGTCGGTGCCCACCTTGCGGGCCGCTTCGCTGTTGGTGCCACCCGGCGCGGTCACCAGGATCAGCACCTGCTGGCCGCTCTGGCCGAACTTGTCGCTCAACACGCTGATGGCGCGGCCCGACTCGGAGTTCGGGTCTTGAAAGCCACCGGGCGACAGGCTCTTGGCGACGGGGACGCCGAAGACGGCGGCGGCGATGAAAACCAGGACACCGAGGGCGATGATGCGCCGCGGCGCCCTGGTCGCAAGCCGGGCGGTTTTCTGCAGCATTTCGGGCCCTTCCGCCGCCGGTGCCCCGTTGCGCTGGCCGCTCGCTGGTCCGCGACAACGTAACAAACGCTAATCTGCACACGTCGAACAGTGCACTGCCTTTAACACGCAGGGCCCGCCCGAACCGTTCAATGCGCATTTTCAAACCGCTCGGACAATAAGAGTCCGGCCAGAAAATGTGCGGCAAGTAAGCAGCTCACGGCCCAAATCGCGTGGTGGGCGACCGCCAACCTACTGGCCGGTAAATTGCCAAGGTTTTCCGAATCGTGACTCAAAGATTCCTTAATGGTGGCCCATACGCTCAGTGTCATGTGGATCGACGACACAAGTGCCGACGTCATCAAAGTTGACTTCGATGCCCTCTACCACGGCGACGTCCTGGTGGAAGGCGAGACCTCGGAGCAGTTCGACGAACTGCAAGCCGCGAGCTGAGGCAACCATGAGCATGCTTGCCCGGCTGTTGATGGCCGAACCGAACGTCAGTCGATGGTTTCGCAAGTAACCATTGAGTCTGGTTAGCACGAAAGCCCCCCGCCGGTGCGGGGGGCTTTCGTGCTGTCCGGGGGGCCGTGCGGCTCAGCGAGGCGCCATGCGAATGGCGCCATCCAGGCGGATGACCTCGCCGTTGAGCATCGGGTTCTCCACGATGTGGACGGCCAAGGCGCCGTATTCGTCGGGATCACCCAGTCGGGCCGGGTGCGGCACCTGCTTGCCCAGCGACGCCTGCGCCTCCTCGGGCAGCGATCCCAGCAGCGGGGTCTTGAAAAGGCCCGGCGCGATGGTCACCACGCGGATGAGCTCGCGCGACAGGTCGCGCGCGATCGGCAGGGTCATGCCGACGACGCCGCCCTTGGACGCCGAATAGGCCGCCTGGCCGATCTGGCCCTCGAACGCGGCGACCGAGGCGGTGTTGATGATGACGCCCCGCTCTGGGCTTGCTTCGGGACCGATGGCTTCCGTCTTGGCGATGCGCTCGGCGGCCAGCCGCAGCACGTTGAAGGTGCCGATCAGGTTGACCCCGATCACCTTCTTGAAGCCGTCCAGCGGGAACGGGCCGTCCTTGGACAGGGTCTTGATGGCGTTGCCGATGCCGGCGCAGTTGACGTTGATCCGCAGTGTGCCCATCGACTCCGCGGCGTCCAGGGCCTTGCCGACGGCGGCCTCGTCGGTGACGTCGGCCTCGACGAAGCGAGCACGATCGCCCAGCTCACGGACCGCTTCTTCGCCACGCAGGTCGATCACGACCACCTGGGCGCCGCGGTCGAGCAGTCGTTTGGTGGTGGCCAGGCCCAGGCCTGACGCTCCGCCGGTGACGACGGCAACGGCGTCTTTGATCTCCATCCGAGTCCTTCCCTGATCGCTTGAGTCCAGCCAACTGGTTGGTTGGGACTATACCCATTCCCTGAGAACAGCTTCGGGGTCGGTCACCGGCGCCGCGGGCCGCGGCGTCTCCGGCGCGGTACGGGAGAACCGCGGCGCCGGTAGCGGCTGCAAGCCGCCGTTGACCTCGTAGAACGTGTCGCGCTCGGTGATGTGCGGCTCGGTCTGAACCTCGCCGAAGGCCAGCACGGGCGTCACGCACGCGTCGGAGTCGGCGAACACCTTGGCCCAGTGGTCGCGGTCCTGGCTTGCGAACTTCTCCGTCAGCAGGGCCCGCAGCTCGGGCCAGCGGCCGACGTCGTTCTGGCCGGGCAGGTCGGCGCCGTCCAGGCCGAGCCCGGCCAGCATGGCGGCGTAGAACTGCGGTTCGATGGCGCCGACCGCGACGTAGCGCCCGTCGGCGCATTCGTAGGTGTCGTAGTAGGGCGCTCCGCCGTCGAGCAGGTTGGTGCCGCGCGCGTCGGTCCACATCCCGGATGCACGCATCTGCCACATCATCTGGATCAGCACGCTCGAGCCGTCCACCATCGCGGCGTCGACCACCTGGCCCTCGCCGGAGGTCTGCCGCTCCCATAGGGCGGACAGGATGCCGAGCAGCAGGAACATGGAGCCGCCACCGAAGTCACCGACCAGGTTCAGCGGCGGGACCGGCCGCTCGTTCGCCCGGCCGATGGAGTGCAGGATGCCGTTCAGAGAGATGTAGTTGATGTCGTGGCCCGCCTGCTGGCTGCGCGGGCCGGTCTGGCCCCAGCCGGTCATGCGGGCGTAGACCAGCCTGTCGTTGACCTTGGCGCAGTCCTCGGGGCCCAGGCCGAGCCGCTCGGTGACGCCCGGGCGGTAGCCCTCGATCAGCACGTCGGCTTTGGCGATCAGTTTGAGGACGAGGCCGCGTCCTTCGTCGGACTTCAGGTCGGCGGTCACCACCCGCCGGTTGCGCATCATGGCGTCCTTGGCGACTCCACCCGGCCCCGAGGAGGGGCGGTCGATGCGCACGACGTCGGCGCCCAGGTCCCCCAGGATCATCGCGGCGTGCGGGCCGGGGCCGATGCCGGCCAACTCGACAACACGCAGTCCGTTCAACGGTCCAGCCACGATCCACCGACCTTTCGTCCGCTTTGACGCCCTTGACCGTTGTCACCAAACAACCAGTCGTTCGACATCTTCGCAGCCGCGCCGCAGGACCGCGCACCCCGGTCACTTATGGTGAGCCGATGACTACTTCGGCGATCGCCACCCTGACACCCGTCGCGGGCCTTGACGTCACGCTGTCCGACGGCGTTCTGTCGGTGACCATCAACCGACCCGACAGCCTGAATTCGCTGACCGTTCCGGTGATCACCGGACTCGCGGACGCGATGGAGTACGCGGCCACCGACCCTGAGGTCAAGGTCGTGCGACTGGGCGGCGCCGGACGCGGCTTCAGCTCCGGTGCGGGCATCAGCGCCGACGACGTCTCCGACGGCGGCGGCGTGCCACCGGACGAAATCATCCTCGAGATCAACCGGCTGGTGCGCGGGATCGCCGCGGTGCCGCACCCGGTGGTCGCTGTGGTCCAGGGACCCGCGGCCGGCGTCGGCGTCTCCATCGCCCTCGCGTGCGACGTCGTATTGGCTTCGGAGAGCGCGTTTTTCATGCTCGCCTTCACCAAGATCGGGTTGATGCCCGACGGTGGGGCGTCGGCGTTGGTGGCGGCCGCGATCGGCCGGATCAGGGCCATGCAGATGGCGCTGCTTCCGGAGCGGCTGACCGCCGCCGAGGCCTTGTCGTGGGGCCTGGTCACCGCGGTCTATCCGGCCGGCGACTTCGATGCCGAGGTGGACAAGGTGATCGCCCGGTTGTTGAGCGGCCCGGCGGTGGCCTTCGCCAAGACGAAGCTGGCGATCAACGCGGCCACGCTGACCGAGCTGGACCCCGCCCTGCAGCGTGAATTCGACGGACAGTCGGTGCTGCTGAAATCCCCCGACTTCGTCGAGGGCGCAACGGCCTTCCAGCAGCGGCGCACTGCCAACTTCACCGACCGGTGAAGTTGATGCGGTGATCGGCCGCAACGCTTAAGCAGCCTTCGATGAGGTAATCCTCGTCGTCAGACCCACTGACGAACGACGGAGGATCGATGCCCGAACAGGTGCGATGCCTGGTTACCGGAGCGACCGGCTACATCGGCGGACGCCTGGTCCCCCGACTGCTGGACGACGGCCATCACGTTCGGGCGCTGGCGCGCAACCCGGACAAGCTGGCGCAGGTGCCGTGGCGGCAACAGGCCGAGGTGGTCCGCGGCGACCTGGGCGACCTCGATTCACTGACCGCCGCGTTCGACGGCATCGACGTGGTCTATTACCTCGTCCACTCGATGGGTACCTCAAAGGATTTCGCCGCCGAGGAAACCCGCGCCGCCCGTAACGTCGCGACGGCCGCGCGGCGCGCCGGGGTGCGACGAGTGGTGTATCTGAGTGGGCTGCATCCCGAAAACCGCGATCTCTCACCACATCTCGCGTCACGCAGGGACGTCGGCGACGCGCTGATCGATTCCGGGGTCGAGACGGTGGTGTTGCAGGCTGGGGTGGTCGTCGGCTCGGGGTCGGCGTCGTTCGAGATGATCCGGCACCTCACCGACCGGTTGCCGGTGATGACCACGCCGAAATGGGTGCACAACAAAATTCAGCCGATCGCGGCGCGCGACGTGCTGTACTACCTGGCCGCGGCGGCTTCTCTTTCGAAGGCCCCGGTCCCGGAGTCGCGCACCTGGGACATCGGCGGGCCCGACGTGCTGGAATACGGCGACATGATGCGCGTGTATGCCGACGTGGCGGGGTTGGGCAAGCGCTACCTGATCGTGCTGCCTTTTCTGACCCCCACGATCGCCAGCCTATGGGTGGGGACGGTGACCCCGATCCCGGCCGGCCTGGCACGGCCGCTGATCGAATCGCTGGAATGCGATGCGGTGATGCGCGATTCCGACATCGACGGCATCATCGCGCCGCCGCCGGGCGGGCTGACCGGCTACCGGCGGGCGGTCGAACTCGCGCTCGCCCGCGCCGCGCGTGGCGTCCCCGAACCCACCTGGTCATCGTTGCGGTCCGAACCGGCCGAGGCCCTGCCCACGGACCCGGACTGGGCGGGCGAGATCGTTTACACCGATGTTCGGACCGCCGCGACCGCCGCCGAGCCCGGCGACGTCTTCACGGCGGCGGAGGGCGTCATGAACTCGCGGGCGGCCGACTGGAAGGTCGACGAGCGCACGGCGGGAACCCTATTGCGGCTGCGCTCCACCAAGCGAGCGCCGGGACGCGAGTGGCTCGAGATTGCGGTCACCGGCCAAGACGGTCGGGGCGCCCGTTATACGCAGCGCTCGATCTTCCTGCCGAGGGGTATCCCGGGGCGGCTGTACTGGTTCTTCGTCTGGCCCGCCCGCGTCGCCGCACGGCGCGCGCTGGCCCGCGAGGTCATCGCGTCAGCGGATGGAGAAGTCAGACGCCGAACATCGGGGGCAGCACGAGAACCATGATCAGCCCCCACACCAGATGGGTGAGCATCGGCGCCAGGACACCGCCGGTCGCCCGGCGCTCGAACGCGCACACCGTCCCCAGAATGATCGCGGCGAAGCCGAGCATCGGATTGCCGCTGGCCAGCGTCGCGCACGTGTAGAGGACGGTCGAGATGATGATCGGATGGCGGCGGCCCAGGGCGGTGTAGAGCGCGCCGCGAAAGAACACTTCTTCGGCGACGCCGTTGATCAGTGTGATCGCCACGATCACCGGATACCACCCGTGGTGGGCGTAGAGCAGCACCCGGGTTATCAACTCCGCCACGGGGGTGATCTGCCGGACGATCAGCCCGCCCACCACGAAAGCCCCGCCCACCAGCAGGCCGACGCCCGTGCCGGTGAGGACCGGCCGCTGGTTGCGTCCCCGCCAACAGATGCCGCCGAGGTGCAGCGGGCCGGAGACCAGCGCTCCGGCGGTCCACACCGCCGCCAGCACCAGCGTCAGCCAGTAAAAGCTTGCATCCCCTGGATGCCGCCGCAACGACAACCCGAGCACGCCGGCCCCGAGGACCACCGTGATGGCCACGATGACCCGCCGGCGCCGCACCACTCCGGGCGATTCGTTATGGGGCACAGCGACATTGGTGACCGCACGGCGTAATTCGGTGAAGACGCCGCTGTGATATTGACTCGCGGACTGGGTCATGCAGGGTGCACCTTCGGGGTCAGGGCGATCAGGATGTCGAGGCCGGTGCGCACGGCTCCGGCCATCGGGCCGGGAACCCTGTCGACCAGCCCCAGGGTCGGCCGCACGATCGACGGGGTCACCCGCCGGGCGAGCCGGCGGATGCGCAGCGCGTCGCCGCCGGCCCAGGCGGGATCGGTGTTGGCGAGGTGGTGTGGATCGGCCAGCGCGTTGACGGGACGCGGCCGATGCGTGGACTGGCCGGCCAGGGCCAGCGCGATGGACTCGTCGATGCCGAGCAGGCCGCCGGGCGGGTCGGGAACGCGATCGCGCAGCCCGCTGGCCGAAGCCACCATCGGGTGGTCCAGCGATTCGACCAGATCACCCGCCAGTCCCGGGGGCACCGGCAGGGCGACGCCCGTGATCAGCGAGGCCAGCGTGGTGTCGATCCTGCCGACCGGCAGTCCGGTGTGCCAGCGGCCGGAGACGCGTGAGTACGCCTTGAGCAGGTCCCGGTAGGACGTGGTGTCCGGGCCGGCGATGTCGTAAGCCCCGGCGGGCACCAGGTCGCGATCGGCCGCGGCCACGAGATAGTGCAGGACGTCGCGGATGGATATCGGGTCGATCGGGTTGTCCATCCAACTCGGGATCGGGATCAGCGGAAAACGATCACCGACGTAGCGCATCATCTCGAACGACGTCGAGCCGGCGCCGATGATGATCGCAGCGCCCAGCCATACCAGCTCCGGGCCGTCCGGGATGGTGAGCGCCTCGGCCACCTCGGCCCGACTGGTCAGGTGCTCGGACAGATCCTCGTCCGCGGGCACGAAGCCGCCCAGGTAGACGATGCGTCGCACCCCGGCGTCGCGAGCCGCCGCCGCGAAGTTCGCCGCCGCGGCCTTGTCGGCGTCGCGAAATCCGGGCTGCCCGATCGCGTGCACCAGGTAATACGCCGTGTCAACGGGACCGCAGCCGGCGAAAGCGGAGGCCAGCGTCTCGGGGTCGGCGGCGTCCAATCTCACCGGCGTGACGTCGTCGAACCAGCCGAACCGCTTGAGGCGCGCCGGGTTTCGCGTCGCCGCGATTACCTGATGCTGATCGTCCAGCAGAGCGGTGACCAGGCGTGATCCCACGTAACCGGTGGCACCGGTGACCAAAGCCCGCATATCGCAGACCCTAGCGGCCCGGCAGGGCGGCGGGCAGGTGAACCGGCGGCGCGGCGGCGCCGTCACCTCGACATGGAGGCATGCGGTGGTTTCGCCGCCTCGACGGGCGCTGCGCTAAGAGATTGGTCCATTGCCGGGGTTGCGGTGAAGTCTTCACCCAACCCCTATACCCAAACTGAAGCCATCCGCGCGCCGACCGACGTCGCCGATCCGCGGACGACGGTGCTGGTGCTGCCGGGCCGGCGGAGCTGGTAAAGACTGTAGCCATGTATTACCTGCTGGTCCTGGCGGTCGGACTCGAACGCATCGCGGAGCTGGTGGTTTCCACCCGCAACGCGCGCTGGTCGTTCACCCAGGGCGCCAAGGAGTTTGGCCGATCGCACTATCCGGTCATGGTGATCATTCACGGCGGGTTACTGGTCGGCTGCCTCGTCGAACCGTGGGCGCTGCACCGGCCCCTCATCGGGTGGCTGGGCTGGCCGATGCTGGCGGTGGTGGTGGCCAGCCAGGCATTGCGCTGGTGGTGCATCACGACGCTGGGGCGGCGGTGGAACACCCGGGTGATCGTTTTGCCGCGGGCCCCCTTGGTGCGTCAGGGGCCCTACCGGTGGCTGCACCATCCGAACTACGTTGCGGTGGTGGCCGAGGGGTTGGCGTTGCCGCTGGTGCATACGGCTTGGCTGACCGCCGCCGTCTTCACGCTGGCCAACGCCGCACTGCTCAGGGTGCGACTGCAGGTGGAGAACTCCGCGTTGGGTTACACGTGACCGATTACGATGCGGACCTGCTGATCGCCGGCGGCGGCCCGGCGGGCCTGGCGACGGCGCTACATGCGCGACGGCTTGGACTTTCGGTGATCGTGGCCGAGCCGCGGGACAGCCCCATCGATAAGGCGTGTGGCGAAGGGTTGATGCCCGGCGGGCTGGCCGAATTGACCTCGCTGGGTGTGGATCCCGTCGGCATGCCTTTTCACGGGATCGCTTACGTCAGTGAACGGGTGCGGGCCCAGGCGCGCTTTCGGGGCGGGCCGGGCCGCGGCGTGCGCCGCACCACATTGCATGCGGCGCTGGCCGCGCGCGCGAAAGAGCAGGACACCGATTGGATCCGCACCCGAGTGACGAGCGTGGCGCAGGACGCCCACGGCGTCTCCGCCGCGGGTGTGCGCGCGAAATGGTTGGTGGCGGCCGACGGCCTGCATTCACAGGTCCGGCGCGCCGCCGGGATCACGGCAACGGCGGGGGCGCCGCGACGCTACGGGGTGCGGAGGCACTACCGGGTGCCGGCATGGTCGGAATTCGTCGAGGTGTACTGGTCGCGCTGGGGTGAGGCGTACGTGACGCCGGTCGAACCCGATCTCGTCGGTGTGGCGATCCTGTCGCGTGGCCGGCCCGACCTGGCCTGGTTTCCGCGGCTGGCCCGCCGGCTGCGCGGCGCCGCCTCGGGGCAGGCCCGCGGCTGCGGCCCGTTGCGTCAGCTGGTCTCCCGCCGGGTCGCGGGGCGAGTACTGCTGGTCGGGGACGCGGCCGGCTACGAGGACGCGCTCACCGGCGAGGGCATCAGCCTGGCGCTCAAGCAGGCCGCTGCGGCCGTCGACGCCATCGTCACCGACGCGCCGGCGTCCTACGAGCGGGCCTGGCACCGGATCACCCGCGATTACCGGCTGCTCACCCGGACGCTGGTGTTGGCGAGCTCGTCGCGGGCGGTGCGGCGCGCCGTCGTGCCGACCTGCACGCTGCTACCCGCGGTGTTCGGCCGCGGCGTCAACATCCTGGCGGGCTAGCTAGCGCGCCTGCCAGACCGGCTCCCGCTTCTCGGCGAACGCCCTCGGCCCCTCTTTGGCGTCCTCGGATTTGAGCAGGGCCTTCATCTCGCGCATGGTGCGCTCCCACCCCGGTTCGTCGCCCACCACGACGCCGTCATCGACGCCGTAGGCGACCCGCTTGCTGGCCTGCACCGACAGCGGGGCGTTGACGGTGATCCGCGCGGCCAGCGCCAGCGCGGCCTCCAGCACCGAGCCCTGCGCGACGACCTCGTTGATCAGGCCCCAGTCGCAGGCGGCGGCCGCGCTGAGCGGTTCGCCGGTCAGCAGCAGCCGCATCGCCACCTTGCGCGGCAGCTGCTCGGCGATGCGGAAGACGCCGCCGGCGGCGGCGATCAATCCCCGCTTGACCTCGGGGAGGCCGAACTGCGCTCGCTCGTCGGCCACCACCAGGTCGCTGGCCAGGGCCAGCTCGGTGCCACCGCCGAAGGCGGTGCCGTTGACCGCGGCGATGGTGGGCTTGTCGATGAAGTGGTGGACGTATCCGGCGAAGCCCCACTCGGGATGCTCGGGGTGATAGATGTTCTCCCGGCGTGCGATCGCCTTGAGGTCGGCGCCGGCGCAGAACGACTTGTCGCCCGCGCCGGTGACCACCACCGCCCGCACCTCGGGGTCGCGCTGCGCCTCTTCGAGCGCGTCCCCGAGGCCGATGCTGACGGCGGCGTTCACGGCGTTGCGGGCTTCGGGGCGGTTGATGGTTATCACCATCACGTTGCCCCGGCGCTCGGCCAGGGCCCCCTTCTCAAGGGCATCAGCCTCGGTCACAACAGTTCCACGATGGTGGCGTTGGCCTGGCCGCCGCCCTCGCACATGGTCTGCAAGCCGTACTGAATTCCCTTGTCCCGCATGTGATACAGCAGGGTGGTCATGATCCGGGCGCCGGACCCGCCGAGCGGGTGCCCCAACGCGATGGCGCCGCCGTTGGGGTTGAGCTTCTTCTCGTCGGCGCCGATGTCCTTGAGCCACGCCAGCGGAACCGGCGCGAACGCCTCGTTGACCTCGTAGGCGCCGATGTCGTCGATCGACAGCCCGGAGCGCTTGAGCGCCTTCTGCGTCGCGGGGATGGGCGCGGTCAGCATGATCACCGGGTCCGCGCCGGCCAGCGCTGCGGTGTGCACCTTGGCGATCGGCTTGAGCCCCAGCTCCTTTGCCTTTTCGGCGGACATGAACAGGATCGCCGCCGAGCCGTCGGAGATCTGCGACGAGTTGCCGGCGTGAATCACGCCGTCTTCCTTGAACGCCGGCTTCAGCGAGGCCATCTTCTCCATCGGCGTGCCGCGTCGGATGCCTTCGTCCTTAAGGACCACATTGCCGTCGGCCACGCTGATGCCCACGATCTGGTCATCGAAGGCGCCGGCATCCTGTGCGGCAGCGGCCTTTTCGTGAGAATCGAGAGAGAACTGGTCGAGCGCGGTGCGATCGAACCCCCACTGCTCGGCGATCATCTCCGCGCCGATGCCCTGGTTGGGGATCTGGCCTTGGTAGCGGTCCAGGAATGCCTGGGGATACGGGCGCCCGCCGTTGGCCAGCGATGCGCCCATCGGGGTCCGCGACATCGACTCGACACCACCGGCGACGACGACGTCGTAGTGCCCGGCGATGACCCCGGCGGCGGCGAAGTGGATGGACTGCTGGCTGGAGCCGCACTGGCGGTCCACGGTCACGCCCGGGACGGTCTCGGGCCAGCCTGCCGTCAGCAGGGCGGTGCGGCCGATGTCGAGGGCCTGCTCACCGGCCTGCATGACGCAACCCCAGATGACGTCGTCGACCAGGCCCGGATCGACGCCGGCCTTGTCGACCAGGCCGTTGAGCACCTGCGCGGACAGATCCGCCGCGTGTACTCCGGACAATCCGCCGTTGCGCTTGCCGATCGGTGAACGCACTGCCTCGACGATGACGGCCTCAGCCATGGTCTTGTCTCCTTTGACATGTGGACTTCGAAAAGAGTGGAGTCTTGCCGTTGATTGTCAACCAAGGGGTTGGGCGGGCGAAGCCCGGGGTGCCGTGGGAGGGCCGGTCCCCGTCCGAGATTGCGAACGGGATTCGGCGCCGCCACCCGACTCAACCGAAATTGCCGCCACGGTCGCGATGGGTCCGAAACCGCGACCATGACGGCAATCTCGTCGAAAGTGATTCCTAGCCGGCGGGGTATGCGACCGACTTGATCTCGGTGTACTGGTCGAATCCGGCCACACCGTTCTGGCGACCGATGCCGCTCTCCTTGTAGCCACCGAACGGCGTGTCGGCAGCGTAGCCGGCGCCGCCGTTGACGCCCATGAAGCCGGCCTTGATCCGGCGGGTCACCGACAGCGCGCGCTCTAGCGAACCCGCGAACACGTTGCCGGCCAACCCGTACACACTCTCGTTGGCGATCCTGATCGCGTCCTCCTCGTCCTCGAACGGGATGACCGAGAGCACCGGGCCGAAGATCTCCTCTTGCGCGATGGTCATCTTGTTGTCGACGTCGGTGAAAAGCGTTGGGCGGATGAAGTATCCCTTGTCGAAGCCGGTTTCCGCGCCGGGGCCACCGACCAGCGCGGTGGCACCCTCGTCGACACCCTTTTGGATGTAGCCCGTCACCCGCTCGTACTGCCGCTGCGAGATCACCGGCCCGCACAGCGTCGCGGGGTCCTGCGGGTCGCCGCACGTGACGTTCTCGTAGATGTTCTTGAGGATCTCCACGCCTTCGTCATAGCGGGACCGCGGCAGCAGCAGCCGGGTCGGGTTGGCGCAACCCTGGCCGGCGTGCATGCACGGCGCGATGCCGACCATGCAGGCCGTCGCGAAGTCGGCGTCCTCCAGGACGATGGTGGCCGACTTGCCGCCGAGCTCGAGGAACAGCCGCTTCATCGTCGCGGCGCCCTTTTCCATGATCCGCTTGCCGACCACCGTCGAGCCGGTGAACGAGATCAGGTCGACCTTGGGCGACAGCGTCAGCTCCTCACCCACGAAGTGGTCGGAGGCCGTGACGACGTTGACGACGCCGGCGGGGATGTCGGTCTTCTCGGCGATCAGCCGGCCCAGCCGGTTCGCGTTGAACGGTGTGTTCGGCGCGGGCTTGAGCACCACGGTGTTGCCGCTGCCCAACGCCTGGCCGAGCTTGTTGAGCGTGACCTCGAACGGGAAGTTCCACGGCACGATCGCGCCGACCACACCGACCGGCTCCCGCCACACCTTGATGGTGGTGTTGGCGCCGGTGAGGCTGATAACCCGGTCCCCGAGGTCGGTCTCCCAGGCGTACGAGTCGATCAGCCGAGCGGGGTATTTCAGGCCGTCCGCCAGCGGCGCATCCAGCTGGGGCCCGTACGTGATCGCGCGGGGCGCGCCGACCTCGAGGATGAGCTCCTCGCGCAGCTCGTCGATCTCGGACTCGATGGCCTCGTGCAGCTGCAGCAGGCAGCGCTTGCGCAGCTCCTTGTTGGTCGACCAGTCGGTCTCGTCGAAGGCGCGCCGGGCCGCGTCGATGGCCCGGTGCATGTCCTCCTTCGAGGCGTCCGAGACCTCGCCCAGGGACTCCTCGGTCGCGGGGTTGATGTTGGTGAAGGTGCCGGCCTGGCCTTCGACGAGCTTGCCGTCGATCATCATCTTCGGCTCGAAGCGGACCTTTACAGCCTCAGTCATATCTGTCACTCTCTTCTGACTCGGTAGAAGGGCTACGGAGAGCCTTACCGGAAACTAGCCGATTGGCAAGTTGCACCCTTCAGCGGGCCGGTCATCGCGGATCGAACAGCACCGGAACCGACGTCGGTGACCGGAAGACCTGGCCGCGGATGTGGGGGTCGTCCGCATCGGGGTCCAGGCGCAGATTCGGCAGCCGGTCGAGCAGAAGGTTGATGGCGGTGCGCATTTCGAGCCGCGCCAGGTGCATGCCGAGGCACACGTGCACGCCATGCCCCCAGCCCAGATGCGCCCGGGCCTCCCGGTGGATGTCGAAGGTATTCGGATCGGGATAGCGATCCTCCTGGCGGTTCGCCGAACCGAGCATCGGCATCACCGTCGCCCCGGCCGGGATCGCCACGCCTCCGAGTTCGGTGTCGCGAGTCGCCACCCGGGTGATGGTCAACAGCGGCGACTCCCAGCGCACGCCTTCCTCGATCGCCTGGGGCAGCAACGATCGATCCGCGCGGACCGCATCCAGCTGCGCCGGATCCGACAACAGCGCCAAAAGCAGGCTGCCGAGCGCGCGGTAGGTCGTCTCGACGCCCGCCGGCAGCAGCAGCCGAAGGAACGAGAAGATCTCCTCGTCCGCAAGCTTTTCCCCGTCGATCTCGGCCGCGCCGAGGGCGCTGATCAGATCGTCCTTCGGCTCGGCGCGGCGGGCCTCGAGTATCGGCGCGAAGTAGTCGCACAGGGCGGCCGAGGCCGCGAGCCCGCGTTCGGGGTTCATCAGCCAGCTCAGCAGCGAGATCGACCACCGCTGAAACTGTGGGTAATCCTCTTCCGGCAAGCCCAGCAGCCCCGCGATGATCTGGCTCGGGTAGTCGAAGGTGAATTCCTTGACCAGATCGGCCTTGCCATTGGGCGCGAACTTGTCGATCAGGCCGTTCGCCACGCGGCCGACCAACTCGTCCTGCCAGCGCGCCAATGACTTCTGCGAGAACGCCTTGGACACCAACGAACGCAACCGGCCGTGGATCGGCTCGTCCATGCCGAGCATCACGCCTTCACCCAGCACGGGCCCGAATGCGGCGATGACCGCGGCCGAGGAGAACGTCTCGTTGTCGCGCAGCATCTGCTGGATGTCTTCGTGGCGGTACACGATGAACATCGGCAGCCCTTCCTCGTGCGGAAGCGCGCCCGACGTCTCGAGTCGCTGCACCGGTTCCTCGCGGCGCAGCCTCGCCAATTCGGTGTACGGGTCCCGCACGTCACCGGATATCGCGTCGTCGAAGGCGCCGAAATCCGCCAGGTCGTCGAAAAGTTGTTCCATGGTTGCCCCTTCAATCCCCTTGCGCCGCACCCTGTTGCGACGAGAATCGCCCCGCCACCGCGGCCAGCCGCTGCAGTACCGGCTGCGGAAGAACACGGGCGACGAAGACCATCGCCTTTTGACTTGTCGTCAACGGCCACGCCCCGCCCCGCATCGCGCCTTGCCGGGGTATGCCCAGCACGATCCGCGACAGGTGGTGCATGCCCGACGCGGGCAGGATCCTGTTGGCCACCAGCAACATCGAGGCGTCCGGACCGTTGCCTCGGCGGCGGAATGCTCCCCGATCCTCGATCGCCTTGAGCAGGCCGTCGGTGAACCGCTCCGGCGGCCGTGCCATTTTCATCGCGAACCGCCCGCGGCCGTTCATGGTGTTGTGCAGGCGGGCGTACGGGCCGTTGAAGTTTCGGTCATCGGTGGTGCCGGCGTCGGTGATGATCTCGGTGTCATACGTGCCGGCCACCAGGACGGTGACACCGAGACCGAACGGCGCGATCTCGCACGCCATCGACTCCCCCCAGCGCTCCAGGGCCCCCTTGGCCGCCGAGTACGGCGCGGTGGCGGGCTGGCCCCGCACCCCGGCCGCGCTGGACACCAGCACGATGCGCCCCCGGCCGGCCGCCCGCATCGACGGCAGCAGCGCCTGGGTGAGCGTGACGGGACCCAGGACGCTGGTGGCGAACATGCGCTGCCACAGCGCCATGTCGGTCTCCTCGACCATGCCGGCGGCCGAGATTCCCGCGTTGTGCACCAGTGCGTATGGCGCGCCCACCGTCTCTTCGATTGTTTTGGCCGCCAGAGCGATTGACGCGCTGTCCGTCAGGTCGAGCTGGACGCCGATCAACCGGTCGTCAGGCGCCGCGAGCCCCTGTTCCTGAATAGCCTCGCGCAGCAGCGGCATTCCTTGATCGGGCGTCCGCATGGCCGCGACCACGCGCCACCCCTCCCGGTACATCCGCACCGCCGAGGCGAAGCCCAGTCCGCGCGACGCTCCGGTGATGACGACCGTGCGCGGCTCAGCCATTCTTGCCCTGGGCCGCACAGGCTCCTTGACCGGGCGGCGGCGGTTGGACGTGCGGTCGGCCGTTGGGCTCCCCACTCGCCCACGTGGACCAGATGCCGACGGAGTAGGGCCCTTGTGCGCCCTCCTTCTCGTAAAACCCCTGCGGGTCATACACTTTCGCCTCCGGATATGGCCATGGGCAGGCCACCGAAGTGGCGGCGTGACTGACCTTGATGAGCCAGAACCAGCCACCGTAGGCGAAGTAGGACACATTGATGATCACGAACATCACCAAAAATGTCCCCAGCACCGGACGCGTCGGAAACAACTTCGCTTTCGCCGCAAGCTTTTCCGCCACCGACTTGCCGGTGTCGTCGCGGTAGCACAGGATCGCGGCCGGCACCATCACGAAGCACACCGAGAACGACTCCCAGATCAGCGGGAACTGGAAGGTGGTGCCGGTGAACACCGATCCCCACGGGATCACCTGCGAGTAGATGTACATGCCCCAGTGCACCAGGATGTTTTCCAGGAAGGCATCGAAAACGAATCCGATCACCAGCGTGATCAGGCCCAGGCTGACCAGCGGATGCCGCGACACGTAACTCGTGGGCCCGTACTTTGCCTGCAGTCGGCGCAGGGTCCAGACCGCCGGGAAATAGGGCCCGAAATAGAACATCACGTAGCCGAAGACCACGAATGGTTCGACCGTCGGCGACAACGACACCAGCGGCCAGGATTCCGGCCAGTGGACGAGATCGGGGTTGTAGACGGCGAACGGTGACCAGTTCATGATCGGGTCCTGCCACACGATCAGCGTGGTACACAGGAACATCAACATCACCGGGCTACCCGGATTGCGGCGCCAGCCCCTGATGAACACGATCAACAGCAGGATCAGTGCCCCAACCGTGGCCCAATCCAGGAACCCGATGTAGTCCAGCCCGAACGTGAATTTCACCGGACGGGGCCGACCAACCACGTTCGGGTTTGCGACGCGAGGGTCAAGGGCCACACGGCAATTGGCGATGAAGAAGAGCGCGAACGCGGCCAGTGCCGCGCCGGCGATCCAACCGCCCCAGCCGCGCTTGTCTTTGCGCTGCGCGACGGCCGGTTCCTCCTGTGCGGCAGGCGGTGTCGTTTGTTCGGTAGACGGGTTCGTGCTCACGAGTCAGCCTTCCTCCCCGAAGCGATCGACCAGATGCGAGTTGACGCCGTCGGCATCGAGGGTGCGTGCCACCAGGTAGCCGGCGCCCATCCAGGCCCGCCGCGTCCACTTGCCGAACGACACCCGGGTGCCGGGGGCGCCCGACGCGGCGGGCATCATCTTCACCCGCTCGAGGGCCTCTTTGACGCCGCGCGGGCTCAGCGGATGGGCATCGGTGAACGCGCGCACCAGTGTCGCGGCGACGTCGCGGTTCACCACGGTCACGCAGAACTCGGGGCGACTGCCGTCGTACTTTTCCGCATAGGTGTCGAGGAAGTCCTGGCCGATCCGGTTCGCCTCGTCGTACTGGTCGACGCCGATCCAGCCCATGAACGCCTGCCACATGATCGGGTTGACCCACGCGTTCTGCCACGCCGTCGTGGTGAAACGGGGTGGGTCCCATCCCAGGGCCTCGAGCGCCGGGTTGACGAAGACGATTCCGAATCCGAATCCCAGGTGGACGATCGCCTCGGCCTTGGCCTCGTGAAGCGTCTGGACCGCGGCGCTGATGTCCTGGGCCGTCTGGGCTATCGAAACCTCCGCCACGATGCGAATACCCTTGCGCCGACAGGCACTTCGCAGGTTCTTCAGATAGCTCTCGCCGATGAGGCTCTGCTCGACCAGAACCCCGATCTCGGCGAGTCCTCGTTTGGCGATCAGGTCGGCCAGGAAGATCGGCTCGTCGGTCATCGATCCCTGCGGGAACGAGAACGTCCACTCGCCCAGCCAGTCGTCGGTGCCGGTCACGCTGATCGCGGGGACCTTGAACCGTTCCTCGATCGCTTCTCGCAACGGCACGCAGTTATCGGTGATGTTCGGGCCGAAGACGACGAGGCAGCCCTCGTCGACGAGCTCGCCATACGCATCGATCACCGCCTTGACCGACCCCTTTGGCAGACCCTCCACCTCGCGATAGATCATCTGCACGGACCGATCCATCAGGCCCTGCTCGACCGCCTGTCCGAAGATGAGATCGAAGGTCTGGGTGAAGGAGGCGAACAGCTCCTCGGGGAATCCCGGGGGAAGCTTGAAGTCCATGAGATAGCCGACCTTGATCGGCTCTGCGCTGCTCTCGTAGGACATCCGACCTCCCGGGTGACTGGATTTTGCGTGGGCCGATGCGAAAACCTAATATTTGTTCAGACCCTAGCGGGGGCAATATGCAGCGTCAATCGTCGGGCCCGCCGGACCCGCTCGGCGCCAGGTAGATCTCGATCATTTCGCCCAGCGCCTTGCCCACTGCGACGTCGTCGGTCAGCGGGCCCGCAATCGCGGCGCGGGCCGCCTCGCGCATGCTCAGGCCCTCGGCGACCAGCCTGCCCGCGGCGATCAACACCCGCGTCGACGCGACCTCGCGCAGCCCGCCGGTTTCCAGCCGGCGGATGACCTGCCCGAAACGAACCAGTTCGGCCGCGGTGGGCCCGTCCACACCCGCCTCGTGCGCGACGATGCCTTCTTCGAGATCTGCTGCGGGGAAATCGAATTCGATGGCAACCATCCGCTGCCGTGTCGAATCCTTCAGATCCTTCAGCACGCTCTGATAGCCGGGGTTGTAGGAGACGACCAGGCCGAATCCGGGTGCCGCGTCCAGCGTGACGCCGAGTCGCTCGATCGGCAGCTGTCGTCGATAGTCGGAAAGCGGATGCAGCACCACGGTCGTGTCCTGCCGGGCTTCCACCACTTCGTCGAGGTAGCAGATCGCTCCCTCACGCACCGCATGGGTCAGCGGGCCGTCCACCCACACCGTCTCGTCGCCGCGCAGCAGATACCGGCCGACCAGGTCCGCGGTGGTGAGGTCGTCATGACACGCGACGGTGATCAGCGGCCGGCCCAGGTCGTACGCCATCGCCTCGACGAATCGGGTCTTGCCGCACCCCGTCGGGCCCTTCAGAACCAGCGACAGACCCTGGCGGTAGGCCGCCTTGAAAACGGCCTCTTCGCTGCCGACCGCTCGGTAATAGGGCCGTACGGTCTGCGCCTCGGGGGTCCCGCCGTTGACGTAAGCAAGTCCGGATTCGTTGGCCATAGCTTCCCTTCTGCTGCCTCCGGCGATTGGAGCCTAGCCGGAACAGATGTTTGTTTCAAGTACCACACCGAGCGGCATCGACGCCCCCGAGCGCCAACTTCGTTCTGCGACTTGGCATCACCGACACCCTGCGGCGAACCTCCGCCGATCGCAGTGCGGAGCGAAACAGCGGCCCGATGACACCGGCGAGCTGATCGGGTCGCGCGATCGTCGCGTGCGCGGTGCTGCCGAACACCCGGCGCAGCGATTGCACGTCGGTTCCGGCGCCGATCGTCAGGCATACGCAGCCGGTCCCCCGGCGGCGGGCCTCGCTCAGCGCGCGGCGCGCATCCGCGGCACCGTAAGCCCGCTCGTATCCGTGGTCGTAGGCCAGCCCGTCGGACAGCACCACCAGCAGCCGCCGTGACGTACCGCCGCGCGCCTCCAGGGTCGCCGAACCATGGCGGATCGCCGCGCCCAGCCGCGAATACGCGCCGGGTTCAAGGCTATTGAGTCGCCTGATGACCTGGGCGTTCAGCTGGTCGTCGAACCGCTTGACGGGCACCATGCTCACCGCGCGCCGGCCCTGCGAGTAATAGGCGTACAGCGCGACGCGGTCACCGAGATCGTGCAACGCCACGGTCAGGTTGGCGGCCGCCGCGCGCTGGTGTTCATGCACCGTGCGCCCGACTGTTCCGGGTTCGGCCGCCGAGCCCGACACGTCGAGCAGGAGCAGCACCGAGAGGTCGCGCCGGCGCCGCAGGCTGTCGAGATACACGGCCTCGTCGGGCACCGATCCGGCCCGCACTTCGACCCGGGCTTCCACCGCGGCATCGATGTCGATGTCGTCGCCCTGCACCTGGCGGTGGCGGCGGTGCAGACCCATGCCGAGCCGCGACAGCGGCCGCCGCACCCCGATGGCGTCGTCGATGGGCTGGGTGGCCGACCCCTTGATCTGTGGCTCGACCTCACGCACCGTGCACCAGGCCGGCCGATAGTTCTTGCGCGCGACGTCCCATTCCGGATACCGCACACCGTCCGCGGCTGTTCGCCCCTCGTGGTCGGCGTCTGCATCGTCGTCGCCGGTGGTCGAGGCGAGCGAGGCGACGGCGTATGCGCCGCGCCTGCCGGAATGGGTGCGGTGGGTCGGGGTGTCAGCACCGGGCGGACCGCCGCCACGGCCGGTCTTGCGCGCCGACGAGAGCATCTTTTTCAGCCACTTACCGATGAATCCGCCCCCGCCGACCGGACTGGTGAACAGGTCCGGATCGTCGGAGTCGTCCACCTCGCCGTCGTCGAGTTCCTCCAGTTCCGTTGCGGCATTGCTTCGCGGCGCGTGCTCGGGCTTCGCGGCGTCGTCTTGTTTTGCCACCCGGGCGCACGCGGCAATGACCTTGGCCGCACGAATCACGCCGAACTCCGGCGCCGGGTCGTCGAGCGCGTCCCGCGAGGCCGCGATGGCGAGGGAAGCGCGGGGCGAAGCGCTGCGAGCCGCGATGTCGCGGTCGCCCAGCGACGCCAAAACGCTTGGCAGCAATGGTGCGTTCGCGACCAATGCCCGGTGGCCTTCGACCGCCAGGTAGCGCCTTGCCAGCTTGCGGTGCCGAACCAGCGTGCCCACCACTTCGGGCGCCAGGCTGCCGGCGGCAATCATCGACGCTTGCACCGCCACGGCCTCCAGTTGCGCGAGCGGGCCCGCGGCGGCATCAATGTGGATGATCTGGCCATCTGTCCACGCCGGTTCGCCCCGTGACAGCCCGTCGACCGCGACGGCTTGGCCCGCCAGCGCGGAAGCGAGCATGCCCAGGACCTGCGGCCGGTCGGCACGGGCGCCGTCCACGCTCAACCTCCGGATTGTTGACCAAATATCTGTTCCACCGTAAAGTCCGGCTGCACAGCAGTCAACGAAGCGGGAGCACACGATGCTTGACTTCACCGGCCAGGTGGCGGTGGTAACCGGTGCCGGTCGGGGGCTCGGTCGGCTGTACGCGCTGGACTTGGCCCGCCGGGGTGCGGCGGTGGTGGTCAACGACCTCGGCGGCTCGATGCGCGGCGACGGTTCTGACTCAAAAGTCGCCGACGACGTGGTCGACGAGATCAAGAATGCCGGCGGCACGGCGATCGCGTCGTACGACTCCGTGGACAACGCCGCGGGCGGTCAGGCGATCATCGATGCGGCGGTGGACGCATTCGGGCGCCTTGACGCCGTCGTCAGCAATGCCGGCATTTTCGGCAGCGCGCCCTTCGAGGACCTCTCGTACGCAGACTGGACGCGGATGCTGCGCGTGCACCTCGACGGCGGCTTTCACCTGTCCCAGCCCGCATATCGCGTGATGAAGAACAACGGGGGCGGACGATTCGTGTTCATCTCGTCGTCCGCCGGGATCTTCGGCCAGCCGATGGAGGCCCACTATGCGGCGGCCAAGGCCGGCCTGGTCGGATTGACGAACGTCATCGCCATCGAAGGCGAGCCGCACGGGATACTCGCCAATTCCGTTATGCCCACCGGCTTCTCACGAATGGTGACCGAGACGGTCGGTGACGAGAAGTTCCTCGCGGAATCCGGCTTCATGCAAGCGATCCGACCGGAGCTCGTCGTGCCGCTGGTGACGTTTTTGGCCAGCACCGCCTGCACGTTCACCCACCGCAACTATTCCGCGGCCGCCGGCCGCTATGCGCGGGTGTTCGTCGGCCTCACCGAAGGCTGGCTCGCCGACGCCGAGAACCGGCCAACCGCCGAGGACATCGAGGCGCATATCGAGCAGATCTCCTCGACGGAGAATTTCATCGTGCCCGCGTCGATCGTGGACGAGGTGCTCGAAGTGTGTGATCGACGCGGTGTCAGCCCGATGCCGGGTAATGCCGAGGTGGCCTTCCCCGAACCCCGAGGGAGTTGATTGACCAACGATCTGCTCAACCGTAAAGTCCGGCTTGGCCACAAGGCTTTCCGACGCCGAAGACGACGCTGAAGACAGAGGAACGTGGACTTTTCCTACCCGGTGGAAGTGGAACAGTTTCGCAGCGAGCTGCGTGACTGGCTGTCGCGCAACCTCACCGACGAGCTGGTGGCGGCCCGCCGGCCGACCGGCCGCGACGACGCCGCGTTCGAGATGCTGCGCGCATGGAACGCGACGATGGCCGACGCGGGATGGGCCGCAGTGTCTTGGCCCCCCGAATACGGCGGACGCGGCGCAACGGTGCTCGAGCAGCTGGTCTACACCGAAGAGACCACCCGGGCTCGAGCTCCTATGCCGCTCAACGTGATTGGACTCAACAATATCGCCCCGGCGATCATGCAGTACGGCACCGAGTCGCAGAAGCTCACCCTGCTCCCCCGCATGATGCGCGCCGACGACATCTGGTGCCAGGGCATGTCGGAGCCCGAGGCGGGGTCCGATCTCGCGGCGCTGCGCACCCGCGCCGTGCGAGACGGTGACGACTTCGTCGTCAACGGCCAGAAGATCTGGACTTCCCTTGGGCATCGGGCCGACTGGTGTCAGCTCTACGTGCGCACCGATCCCGACGCGCCCAAGCACAAGGGGATCTCCTGCCTGATCGTGGACATGACGCTACCGGGCATCGAGGTCCGCCCGCTGGTCACACTCAACGGTGACGCCGACTTCGCCGAGGTCTTCTTTCACGACGTGCGGGTGCCGGCTGACGCGTTGCTGGGTCCGCTCAACGCGGGCTGGCAGGTGGCCACCACGACGCTCAGCCACGAGCGCGCCGGGGCCGCAAGGCTGTACGCCGAGATGCAGGCCCGGCTCGAAGAGCTGGTCCACGACCTCGCCGGCGCCGGCGCCCTGAGCGATCCGGTGAAGCTGCGGCGCCTCGGCGAAATCGTGGTCCGCATCAAGTATCTCGAGGTCCTGTGTCAGCGGTCGATCTCGGCGACGCTGCATGGTGGTGACGCGTTCGGCTCGGCAAGCCTCGCAAAGACCGTGTGGGGCGAGATCGGCCAGGACCTGGCCGCTCTGGCCTTCGACGCCCTGGGCACCCAGGGTGCCGGCGCGCCATGGGCGAACTATCGCCTGACGTCGCGGTCGCTGACCATCGCGGGCGGTACCACGCAGATCAACAAGAACATCACCGCGCAACGAGTGCTGGGGCTGCCGCGCAAATGAACCTCGAACTCACCGACGAGCAGGTGGCGCTGCGCGACACCACGCGGCGCTTTCTCGCTGACAAGGCATCGATTTCGCAACATGTCCGTCCGCTGCTGGGCGATCCGGCCGGAACGGACGAGGCGGTCTGGCGCGGTCTTGCCGATCTCGGTGCCACCGGGCTGCTGGTGCTGGAGGAGTACGGCGGCGCCGGCATGACGATGGTCGAGGCGGGCATCGTCGCCGAGGAGCTGGGCGCCGCGCTGCATCCGGGCCCTTGGTTGTCGACCGCGGTGGCCGCCGCGCGGGCGCTGACCCGGCTCGGGGACAACGACATCGCACCGAAGTTACTGCGCGGCATCGCCGACGGCAGCACGGTGGCCACCGTTTGCTTCCCGGATTCGGCGAACGCCTCGATCGTCGCGAGCCGACGCGATGACGCCATCGGGTTGCGCGGTGAGATCGCCGCGGTGCCCGACGCCGCGGCCGCCGATGTTCTGCTCGTGGTCGCCGAAGACGCCGACGACACTGCGCTTTTCGCGGTGCGGGCCGGCTCGTCCGGGCTTTCGGTCACCGCGGAGCACGGCATCGACCCCACCCGTAAGCACTTCCGCGTCACGTTCGACTCCGCACCCGCACAACGACTGGCCGCGGCGTCCGCGCACGACCAAGCGGCGGTGATCGACGACGTGCTGATCGCCGCCGCGGCCGATGCGCTCGGCGCCGCGCGCGCCGTAATGGACCTCGCCGTCGAATATGCGAAAAGCAGAACGCAATTCGGTCAGACGATCGGCTCCTTCCAGGCCGTCCAGCATTTGTGTGTGGACATGTTCGAGACGGTCGAGTTGGCCCGCAGCGGTGTGATCCACGCGTTGTGGGCCAGCGACGCATACCCCGAAGCGGATAGCCAACAGGGCGAAGAGCGCCATCTCGCCGCGCTGCGGGCCAAGGCGTTCGCGGGACGGCTGGCCACCGTGGCCGACACCGCCATCCAGGTGTTCGGTGGGATCGGCTACACGTGGGAGCACGATGCCCACCTGTACCTCAAGCGCCTGCTGAGCTGGAGTGCGTTTCTCGGCGGTCCCGATGGTTACCTCACCGAACTCGGTGCGCGCCTTGCCAAGAGAGGCGGGGCCTGATGGAGATCGACTACCTGCTCACCGCGACGCCGTCGGCGCGCAAATCGCTCGACCTCAACGCGCCGGTCGACCTCGACGACATCCGCGACTGCCTGCGCATCGCCCTGCAGGCGGCGAACGGGTCGAATGCCCAGGCATGGCGCTGGCTGGTGATCTCGGATCCGGCGCTGCGCACCGAAATCGCCGGGTTGTATCACCAGGCCTACCTGCTACGGGTAGGTGGACAGCTAATCGCCGACCTCATGCCCGCGGGAACTCCGGAGAGCAGGGTGATGTCGTCGACGGAGTGGTTGGTCGAGAATATGGCGAGCGTGCCGCTGCTGGTAATCCCTTGCTATGAACCGTATTTGCCTCGCATCGAGGGCGATGAATCGTTTCATTTGGCAACGTTGTACGGCTCCATCTTCCCGCCGGTGTGGAATTTCCAGCTGGCCCTGCACACCAGGGGATACGGGACGTGCATCACCACCTTGCATCTGCATCACGAAGCGGAAATCCGGAACCTGCTCGGCATCCCGCCGACCTACGTTCAGGGCTGCCTCCTGCCAGTGGGCCGCCTGCGGTCGGGCCGCAGGTTTTCACCGGCGCGCCGGCGGCCGCTCGAGGAAGTGGTCGCGCGCGACCGCTGGGATGGCCCACCGCTCTAGAATGGGGCTTTCACGGCTTTGTGCAGGGCGTTCAACGCGCGCAGTCTGATAGCCTCTAACAAAGATTTGGTTCGGCTAGAGAGGACGAACGCGAATGCTCGCCGACCCGCAATCGTCCGGATTCGCACACCGCTGACCATGGCCAAGGCCGAGTCCCTGCGCGCCGGCGGCACAGCCGAATCCCCGACCCGCCGCGCCGAAATCCTCGCCACCGCGGCGTCATTGATCGCATCCTCGGGTCTGCGGACGTCGCTGCAGGAGATCGCCGACGCGGCAGGCATCCTTCCCGGCAGCCTGTATCACCACTTCGAATCCAAAGAGGCCATCCTGGTCGAGCTGATCCGCCGCTACCAGGACGACCTGGAGCGCATCGGCCGGGCGGCCCAGGCGAGACTGGACGAACCAGACTCCCGCCCGGCCGCCGAACAGATCATCGAACTCGGTTCGGCGATCGCCGACTGCGCCGTGGAACACCGCGCCGCGTTGCAGATGTCGTTCTACGAGGGGCCGAGTACCGACCCGGAGTTGATCAAGCTGACGCAGCAACGGCCCGTGGCGATCCAGGAGGCGATGCTGCAGACGCTGCGAGCCGCCCGGTGGAGCGGTTACATCAAATCCGACATCGACCTTCCCACCCTGGCCGACCGTATCTGCCAAACGATGCTGCAGGTCGGGCTCGATGTCATGCGCCACAAGTCCGCCCCCGACCAGGTGGCCCGGCTGCTGTGCCGAATCATCTTGGAAGGCTTGGCAACTCGGCCGCCCACCGACTCGGCACTGGACCGCTCCAAAGCCTTCACCGCAGCCAGCGACGTGATCGCGACATGGTCCGACGACAGCGACGCGGACCCGAGCGACAAGGCGGCCGCGGTGCGTGCGGTGGCACGGGCCGAATTCGGCCGTCGAGGATACGAGGTAACCACGATCAGGGACATCGCCTCGGCGGCCGGTCTCGGCACCGGAACGGTGTATCGGGTGATCGGGTCCAAGGACGAACTCCTCGCGTCGATCATGGAATCCTTCGGCCGGAAGGTCGAGGCGGGCTGGGTCAGCGTCTTGCGCTCGGAATCCACACCGATCGAAAAGCTGGACGCGTTGAGCTGGGTCAACGTCAATGCCCTCGACCGGTTTTCCGACGAATTCCGGATCCAGCTGGCCTGGATGCGCCAATCGCCCCCGGACACGCCCAACCCCGGCTGGCTGTACGCCACTCGGCTGCGGCAGATGAAAATGCTGCTCTCCGAGGGCATCCGGTCGGGCGAAATCGGCGTCGACGCGCCGTCCACCGCGATGTTGTCCCGTTGTGTCGTCGGCCTGCAGTGGATACCGGAGAACATCCTGCAAGACATCGGCACCCGCGCGGGTCTGGTGCACGCCCGCGACACCGTGCTGCGCGGCGTCGCCGTCCCCCGCAAGCAAACCCTCATCAACCCGCCCCGGTATTGAACCAAATAACTGTTACCCATACAGTTGAGCAGTTAGAACCGCGTTGGCATTATCCGAGAAGGGGATTTCCATGACCATTGTCGATCGGTTGCGCTACGACGGCAAGCGCGCTCTCGTCGTCGGTGGCGCGACTGGCATGGGCGCCGCGGCGGCCAAGTCAGCGGCCGAGTTGGGCGCCGAAGTCATCGTGATGGACTACGCGCCGGTGAAGTACGACGTCGCCAAGTCCATTCAGGTCGACCTGCGCGACACCGCGTCGATCGACGCCGCGATCGAACAGCTGGACGGCCCGATCCACGCCGTGTTCTCCGCCGCTGGCATCGCCGACGGGACCACCGACCTGATGGCGATCAACTTCCTCGGCCACCGGCACCTCATCGAGCGCCTGCTCGAGCGCAACCAGCTTCCGTCGGGCTCGGCGATCTGTTTCATCTCCTCGGTCGCCGGCATGGGCTGGGAAAACGACCTGGACCTGCTGACCGAGTTCTTGGCGACGCCGGACTTCGCGTCGGCCCAGGAGTGGGTCAAGGCGCACGAGGCCGAGGGCATCATCCACTACGGCTTCTCCAAGAAGGTCGTCAACGCCTACGTCGCGACCCAGGGCTACCCCCTGCTGAAGAAGGGCATTCGGATCAACGCGATCTGCCCGGGTCCCACCGACACCCCGCTGGCCCAGTCCAACGCCGACCTGTGGCTGACGTTCGCCCAGGACTACCGCGACGAGACCGGCTCGAAGGTGCACACCCCGGAGCAGATGGGCGACGTGATGGCGTTTTTGAACAGCGCCGCCGCCTTCGGCATCAACGGCATCACGCTGTTGGTCGACTATGGGCACACGATGGCCTCGCTCACCAACGCCTACCCGCCCGGCAAGCCGATCATCGACATCATCATGGGACGGGTGAAGCTTTAGTGGTGGTCGCGAGCGCGGCGTAGCCGGGCGAAGCGAGCCGCCACCATCGAACCCGTGGTGGTCGCGAGCGCGGCGTAGCCGGGCGAAGCGAGCCGCCACCATCGAACCCGTGGTGGTCGCGAGCGCGGCGTAGCCGGGCGAAGCGGGCCGCCACCATCGGGCGAGCCTCGGTACCGTCGAAGGCATGGCACGGATCATCGTCTTCGGCGGACACGGCAAGGTCGCGCTGCAACTCGCACGAGACCTGACCCAACGGGGCGACCAGGTGAGCTCGGTCTTCCGCAATCCCGATCAATCCGACGACGTCGCCGCCACCGGTGCCAAGCCGGTGGTGGCCGACATCGAGCGGCTCGACACGAACGCCTTGGCGGACTTGGTGGCCGGGCATGACGCTGTCGTCTTCTCGGCCGGGGCGGGCGGTGGCAATCCGGAGCGGACCTATGCCGTCGACCGGGACGCCGCGATCCGGGTGGTCGACGCCGCCGCACAGGCGGGCGTCAAGCGGTTCGTGATGGTGTCCTACTTCGGTGCGGGCCCGGATCACGGTGTGCCGCAGGATGATCCGTTTTTCGCCTACGCCGAGGCCAAGGCCGCCGCCGACGCGCACCTACGCGACAGCGACCTGGACTGGACGGTGCTGGGGCCGGGCCGGCTGACCCTCGACCCGGCGACCGGCAAGATCGCGGTCGGCCGGGCGAAAGGGCAGGTCTCGCGCGCCGACGTCGCGCTCGTCGCGGCCGCCGCATTGGCCGACGATTCGACCATCCGGCGAACCATCGATTTCAACAACGGCGACGTCCCGATCGCGGAAGCGCTGGCGGACTGACTAAGCTACCTCTCGCAGCTGGTCTGCCTGCGTCGCAACCGCGCCGCAAGCATCGAGCGAAGCGAACGTTAGTAACGCTTCGTGAGAGGGAACCCGGTGAGAATCCGGGACTGTCCCGCAACGGTATGCAGGAACGACCGCCGTCACAAGCACTGGTCGCAAGGCTGGGAAGCGACGGCCATTAGGAGCACCAACGGGGTGCACGCCTGCGAGTCCGGAGACCTGCCAGCTGCGCCGGGCGCGCCGCGTCCGGCGGCTCATCGCCTCGTGGAATGGGCGTTAGGCTGCAGCCGTTGCGGTTGGTACCTGGGTACGCACCGCCATCGGATCGGCTGCACGTCCGCCGGCGGTGACCACCATGCCGATTGAAGGACGAATATCGTGACCCCTCAAGCATTTACCGCAACGATCGTCGGCTCACCACGCATCGGTCCGAAGCGCGAACTCAAACGCGCCACCGAGCGCTACTGGGCCGGCCGCACCAGCAGAGCCGACCTGGAGAAGGTCGCGGCCGCCCTGCGGCGCGATACCTGGAAGGGCTTGGCCGACGCCGGCCTGGACTCGGTCCCGGTGAACACCTTCTCCTACTACGACCAGGTGCTCGACACCGCGGTCATGCTGGGTGCGTTGCCCGACCGCGCCGCGCAGGTTCCCGACGACCTGGACCGCTACTTCGCCGCGGCGCGCGGCAACAAAGACGTCGCACCGCTGGAGATGACCAAGTGGTTCGACACCAACTACCACTACATC
Organism: Mycobacterium sp. NGS11; assembly: GCF_059813315.1. Classification (NCBI taxonomy): domain Bacteria; kingdom Bacillati; phylum Actinomycetota; class Actinomycetes; order Mycobacteriales; family Mycobacteriaceae; genus Mycobacterium; species Mycobacterium sp. NGS11. The sequence continues at coordinate 86,522 of NZ_JCALEJ010000014.1, read as the reverse complement.
GTTCCCGAGATCGAGCCCGCGACGTCATTCGCCCTGAACGCGGACAAGGTGCTCTCGGAGCTGAAAGAGGCTGTCGAGCAAGGAATTCCGGCCCGCCCGGTGGTCATCGGGCCAATCACCTTCCTGCTGCTGAGCAAGGCCGTCAACGGTGGCGGCGCGCCGATCGAGCGCCTGCAGGAATTGGTGCCGATCTACTCCGAGCTGCTGTCACTGCTGGCCGACAGCGGCGCGCAGTGGGTGCAGATCGACGAGCCGGCGCTGGTGACCGACATCTCCCCCGACGCACCGGCGCTGGCCGAAGCGGTCTACAACGCGCTGGGCAAGGTGAGCAACCGACCCGCGATCTATGTCGCCACCTACTTCGGTGACCCCGGCGACTCGCTGGGCGCGCTGGCCCGTACGCCCGTCGAGGCGATCGGCGTCGACTTGGTCTACGGCGCCGACACCGCGATTGCGGCGGTGCCAGAACTGGCCACCAAGACCGTGGTGGCCGGTGTCGTGGACGGGCGCAACATCTGGCGCACCGATCTCGAAGCGGCACTGGACAAGCTGGCAACCGTGCAGCGTTCGGCGGCCACCGTCGCGGTCTCGACGTCGTGTTCGACATTGCACGTGCCGTACTCGCTGGAGCCCGAGACCGGCCTGGACGACGCGCTGCGCAGCTGGCTGGCGTTCGGCCGGGAGAAGGTCGTCGAGGTGGTGACGCTCGCTGGCGCACTGAACGAGGGGCGCGACGCGGTCGCCGACGCGATCGCGGCGTCCAACGCCGCGGTGGCGTCCCGCAAGAGCGACCCCCGCCTGCACAACGACAGCGTCCGGGCCCGCATCGACTCCATCGTCACGTCGGGTACGCACCGGGGCGACGCCGCCCAGCGCCGCGCCAGCCAGGAGGCGCGGCTGCACCTGCCGCCGCTGCCGACCACCACCATCGGGTCTTTCCCGCAGACCGTCGAGATCCGCAAGGCGCGTGCCGCGTTGGTCGCCGGCGAGATCGACGAGGCCGAGTACCAGAGGCGGATGAAGCAGGAGATCGCCGACGTGATCAAGCTGCAGGAGAGCCTCGGGATCGACGTGCTGGTGCACGGCGAGCCGGAGCGCAATGACATGGTGCAGTACTTCGCCGAGCAACTGGACGGATTCTTCGCCACGAAGAACGGCTGGGTGCAGTCCTACGGCAGCCGCTGCGTGCGCCCGCCGGTGCTCTTCGGAGACGTGATCCGCCAGCACCCGATGACGGTGCAGTGGGCGAAGTACGCGCAGTCGCTGACCGACAAGCCGGTCAAGGGCATGCTGACCGGGCCCGTCACGATTCTGGCGTGGTCGTTCGTCCGGGACGATCAGCCGCTGGCCGACACCGCCAACCAGGTGGCGCTCGCGATCCGCGACGAGACCGTGGACCTGCAGGATGCCGGCATCGCGGTCATCCAGGTCGACGAGCCCGCGCTGCGCGAGCTGCTACCGTTGCGCCGCGCCGATCAGGAGGACTACTTGCGTTGGGCCGTAGGGTCTTTCCGGCTGGCCACCTCCGGCGTCGCGGACTCCACCCAGATCCACACCCACCTGTGCTATTCGGAATTCGGTGAGGTGATCGGAGCCATCGCCGATCTGGACGCCGACGTGACGTCCATCGAGGCGGCGCGTTCGCACATGGAGGTGCTGGACGACCTGAACTCCATCGGTTTCTCCAACAGCGTGGGACCGGGCGTCTACGACATCCACTCGCCGCGCGTGCCGAGCACGGGCGAGATGGCCGAGTCGCTGCGCGCGGCGCTGCGGGCCGTTCCCGCCGAGCGGCTGTGGGTCAATCCCGACTGCGGGTTGAAGACCCGCAACTCCGACGAGGTGAGCGCGTCGCTGAGGAACATGGTTGCCGCCGCCCAGGAGGTGCGGGCCGAGGCATAGCGATTGTCACGCCAGCGTGGCGCTCCCCGCCGAGCGTCACGCTGGCGTGGCGCTAGCCACCTCGACGGGCACGTCGTCGGCCCAAGGTTGGCGGACGACCATGTCGGCTACCCGGACGACGCCGCGCTCGAATTCGCCGGTCGCCGCGTCGACCAACCGGTACGCCTGCGTCTGCTTGTGAATGGGTTGCGCGTCAAGCAAGACCACTCGCACCTCGCCCGGCTCGAAGTGGCAGCGTTCCTGCAGGGCGGCGATCAGTTGCTCGTTGTGCATGTGGCCGTCGCCGAAGTTCCAGCCGATCGCGGTGCTGCAGATCCGCTCGCCGTCGGTGATGACGTAGTCGTCCTCGTTCTGGTCCGCCATGGCGCGGTGTGCCAGCGTGAACAGCGCGCGGCCGTGAGTGTTGAAGCCGCGGAACGCATATCCCATGTAGATCGGTATCTGGGCCGCCTCGGGGCTGCCGTAGAACCGCTCCAGCTGGGCCTGGGGCATGCTGGCGATCGCCACGATGCCCCGGCTGATCTTGTCACTGGCCGACGGCTTGATGCACCACAGCGTGGTGTCCCAATTGCCCGCGTAGTAACGCATCCCCGGGAGGAACGAGATCTTGCGCGGAAACATGTTGCCCAACACGACGATTCCCGCGATGACGACGAACAGGACCGCCACCACCACCGGGTGTCTCAGGTCATGCAGCCCGATGTGGGTGTGCGCGACGAACAACGACAACACACCGAAGATCATGAAGACGTTCCACTCCAGCGGCACCCCCATCGGGATCGACACCAGGATCCCCAGGTGGAAACAGACCATCACGATGGCGGCGATCGTGACGGGCCAGCCGCCGTGACAGAAGAACAGCGGTAGCGGCACCAACATCTCGATGGCGGTGCTCAGGTGTGCGATCCAGCGCGACAGCCGTCCCGGCCGCAGGTCATCCGGGAAGCTTTCGAAGAAGCGTCGTTTCAGCCAGCGGGGCCGCACCAACGGGTTGTTGGACATCATGGTGGAGATGACGAACGGAAAGTGTTTGTTGAGCTTGGATGTCGCGGCACCCATCCAGATCACCAGGAACACCACTTTGGAGCCGACGATCATGTCGGGCGCGGCGAACACGAACGTCACCGCCATGGTCGCGTAGACCTCGCCACGCGCGGCCAAAAAGATCACCTTGTCGCGCAGCCCGGCCACCGCCAGAAGCACGAGGATCAAAACGATCTTCCAGGCGGGCAGCAGCCCGATCGTGGTGCCCAGTTCGGGTATCGGTCCCGTCCCGTCGGCGAACAGCGCCGCAAGCGTCACCAGAAGGAAGAGGCCGTACAGCGCGACGTCGACCGGTTTGCGCTTCGTGCCCTTGGTGAGTGGCACTCGATCGGGCCATGGTGGCAGCCGGATGGTGCCGAAGCGCATCCAGTACAGAATCGAGCCCATCGGCGGGAAGAACCGGTTGTTCAAAGGGCCGAAGCCGCAACCCAGCCCGATCACCTCGAAGAGCATCGTGTACAGCACGACTTTCTCGAAGACGATCGGCTCCGACCACCACGACGCGACGCGCGTGAACCCGCCGAGGCCGTTGGTGGCCGACGCGAACAGCCACGCGCCGAGGATGTAGAGCAGGATCTTGACGACATAGAACAGATGCAGCACGACCGGTGTACCGAAGCCCACCTCGGCCCAGTGCTTGGCCATCGGCCGGATCTTCTCGCTGCGGGTGCCCTTGTTCCATTCGGCCATGTCGAGCTGCGGCAGCTCCGGCTTCAGAAATCCCATGGTTTCACAGACTAGAACGTGTTCTAGGGGCGCGTACCGCAACCTCGGACAAGAAATCTTTGCGTGCGGCTTTCGCGCCGGCACCGTCGACGGCGGGTCGGCGTGCGGTTATCGAACTGGCCGCGCGCGCGTGCCCTTTGAGCCTGCTTGTGCGCCAGATCATTTCAGGCGCTCGCCGGGCATGCGCTGGCAAGAGCCGCGTCGCCGGGCACCGAAGGCCCGCGGAGATCTGCCTAACCGGCCTCCGCGGGCACCAGGTCGGTGTAGTTTGCTGCTGGGGTGGACGAGGTCGAGGAGCCAGCCGTGTCTGAGGTCGATTTCTGCGTGGTCGGAGCGGGATTCGCTGGGTTGACCGCCGCGTTGCGGCTCAACCAGGCGGGGCACTCGGTGGCCTTGCTGGAGGCGCGCGATCGGGTCGGTGGCCGCACCTTCACCGAGACCCGGGCCGACGGCACGTGGATCGATCGCGGCGGCGCCTGGATCGGGCCGGGCCAGGACCGAATCCATGCGCTCATGAACGAGTTCGGCGTCCCGGAGTACAAGCAGCACAACGACGGCGACGCCATGATGATCGTCGGCGGCAAGAAGCACCGCTATGGCGGCACCATCCCCTGGACGGTGAGCCCGTGGGCCGTCGCCAACCTCGGGTTCGGTTTGGCCGCCATCGACAGGATGTGCAAAGAGATCCCGCGCGAAGCCCCTTGGGACGCAAAGAAGGCCCACGAGTGGGACCGCATCAGCATTGGGGAATGGATCCACAAGAAGTCCATGTCCAAGGACGCCGCCGAGATGTTGGACATGGCCTTCGCCGGCCTCTACACCTCGGCGGCATCGGAGACGTCGTTGCTGTGGGGGCTGCTGCAGACGGCCTCCGCGGGCGGACTCACGTTCGCGATCTCGGGCAAGGGTGGTTCCCAGGATGCCCGCCCGGTCGGGGGGATGGGCGCGCTGCACCGCCCGATCGTGGCCGAACTGGGTGAGGCGCTGCACCTTTCGCAGCCCGTCCGGCGAATCTCCCAGGACGTCGACGGTGTGACAATCGACGCTGCCGACCTGACCGTGCGCGCGCGCCGGGTGATTGTCGCGATCCCGCTGGCGATCGCCACATCGATCGTCTACGAACCGATGCTGCCGGTGGATCGGGAGTTCCTGCATCGGCGCATGCCAAGCGGCGCAGTCGTCAAAATCTCGATCGTGTACGACGACCCCTTCTGGCGCGCCGACGGACTGTCCGGCCAATCCGCGGCGCCGAACTCCCCCGCCACCCTGACCATCGACGCCTGCACGGACACCGCGGACCCGGGAATCATGTGCGTCATCACCGAGGGACGCGCCGCACGGCGGCTGACGGAACTCGATGAGGCCGAGCGCAAAGCGGTGATCATCGACGAATTGGTCGACCGATTCGGCAGCAAAGCGAAAGCCGCGCGGGAATTCCACGAACAGAACTGGACTACCGACCGCTATTCCGGTGGTGGAATGATCGGCCACGCGCCTCCCGGCGTGCTGACCGAATTCGGCTACACCCTGCGCGAGCCCTGTGGCCGCATCCACTGGGCCGGCACCGAAAGTTCGGCCGTCATGTGCGGGTGGATCGACGGCGCGATTCGCTCCGGCGAGCGGGCCGCGGCCGAGGTGGCCGCAGCCGAGGTCGCGGCCGTCGCGTAGCCCAAATCACTTGTGTCACTTTTGTTTCAGTAGTTTCGACGGGGGTCGTTTTGTCGGCGCGCCGACGTATTGTTCGAACATGGGTTCGACTACGCGGGAGCGGATCTGGGAGGCCGTCGGGACGCTGCGCGCGGCGGTGTCTTTGTTGCAGGGGCATTCGTATGACGGGCTGACCAATCCGGAGCGTTTAGCGCTGTTAGAGATATTTGAATGCGAGACTCGCAAACTCCAAACGCCCAGCCACCAATTGATCAATCAGGTAGCCGAGCAATCGGATCCGGCCGAGTTGGGCGGCAAATTGTCCTGGGCGTTGGCCGATCGGCTGCACATCACCCGGGCCGAGGCCGCACGGCGCATCGCCGAGGCGGCGGATCTGGGCCCGCGCCGGGCGCTTTCGGGTGAGCCGTTGGCGCCGGTATTGCCCGCGACCGCGGCCGCCCAGCGCGACGGGGCGATCGGGGCCGACCACGTGTCGGTGATCCGGCGGTTCTTCCACCAGTTGCCCGAGTCCGTCGACCTCGAGACCTGTGTGCACGCCGAGAAACACCTGGCGGTTAAGGCCGCCGAGTTCCGGCCCGACCAGTTCGCCAAACTGGCCCGGCGCCTGATGGATTGCCTCCATCCCGACGGCACCTACACCGACGAGGACCGGGCGCGCGTGCGCGGGCTGGTGCTCGGCAATCAGCAGACCGACGGGATGTCGCGCCTGAGCGGGTGGCTGACGCCGGAGGCGCGCGCCAGCTGGGAAGCGGTGCTGGCCAAGCTGGCAGCCCCCGGCATGTGCAACCCCGACGACGACACACCCGTCGTTGACGGCACCCCCTCAGAAGAAGCGATTCACCGCGATATTCGCAGCACCGGGCAGCGCAACCACGACGGCCTCAACGCCGCCTTACGCGCCGTCCTCGCCAGCGGAAAGCTCGGTCAGCACAACGGCTTACCGGCGTCCATCATCGTCACCACCACACTGGCCGAGCTCGAAACGACCACCGGAAAAGGCCTCACCGGCGGGGGCGCCCTACTACCGATGTCCGACGTCATCCGCCTGGCCCGCCACGCACATCACTACCTGGCGATCTTCGACAAGGGCAAGCCGCTGGCGCTGTACCACACCAGACGCCTCGCCTCGCCGGGACAGCGCATCGTCCTGTACGCCAAGAACCGCGGGTGCACCGCCCCGGGCTGCGACGTCGCCGGCTACTACTGCGAGATCCACCACGTCGAAGATTGGGCCAGCACCTACCGCACCGACACCGACCAACTCGCGATGGCCTGCGGGCCCCACCACCGGCTGCTCGAGAAAGGCTGGACCACCCGACAACGCGCCAACGGCGACACCGAATGGATCCCACCCACACACCTCGACCGCGGCCAACCCCGGGTCAACACCTTCCACCACCCCGAAAAGCTATTGGCGGACGAGAACGACGATGACCCGTAACTAACCGGCCTGCTTGCACCACTTTTAACGGTCCGCGCGGGTCGAAGCCGGTGCAATTCATCAAGAAAACATTCCAAATGAGTTGCGAAGAAAAAAGAATCGGCGACTCAGAGATTAATATCCCTAAAGTCTAGGGCCATGAATGCCGAAGTCATCGTCTACGCATTCGTGTGTGAGATCGCCTTCGCCGCCATGGCTGCCGGGGCCCTCTTGGCACTTGCGGCGCTGCTCAAGGTCATACCGCGGGGGGTGCATGACAGTCCTGGCCGTCTGGACGAGAAACGGGAATCCGTAACGGCGAAGCATCCGGACCGGGCCGAAGCCTCGGAAATTTCATCGTTCGCCGAAATCAGCTCTTACGAGAGATGAATTCCGTTGGGTCGGGCGAGGGCGACGACGACGCTCACTAACCGGCCTGCTTGGCCGGAGGGCGGTAAAAGATCAGCAGCTGGCCGATGGCGCCGGCCAAGCCGAGCACCAGCGAGATCGCGAGCCCGTGCCAGCCGTCCATCCAGTTCTTGCCGAAGACCAGCCGATCCAGGCTGAACTTGCCCGCGCCCAGCGTGGCCACGACCACGGCGCTGGCCGCCAGCACCAGGTTGTATTCCCAGCCCTCCTTGACGATGAAGAAGCCGTTGGCGCGGTGCACCGTCCAGGCCGCGACCAGCATCAGCGACACGAAGCCCGCCGCTGGGATCGGCGTCAGAAACCCGGCGGCCAGGCCGAGGCCGGCGGCCATTTCCGTGGTCGCCGCAACGGTGGCGTGGAACTTGCCGGGCTTCATGCCGATGCTCTCGAACCAGCGCGCGGTGCCCGGGATGCGGCCACCGCCGAAGAACTTGTTGTAGCCATGCGCGGCCAACGTCACGCCCAACACCAGCCGCAGGATCAGTAACCCGACGTCGTAGGGAGTCATAGGTGCAAACTTAGATCATTGCCCCTTCGCATTCGCGAGCAACGTTCACCGAGGGAATCGAGCCCGATATGAAGATCGCGATCATCGGGGCCGGCAACGTCGGCAGCACGTTGGGTACCGCCTGGCGCAATCGCGGCCACCAGGTCACCTTCGGCGTCCGCCGCCCCGACGACCCGAAATACGCGTTGCTCGACGGCGTCGAGACCAACGAGTCCGCCGCGGCCGGCGCCGATGTCATCGTTTTGTGCACGCCCTGGCAGGGCACGCGGGCGGCGGTGCAGGGTTGTGGTGACCTGACCGGCAAGATCCTCATCGATTGCACCAATCCGCTGACCCTCGACTTCTCGGCGCTGGAGGTCGGACATACCACCTCGGGCGGGGAAGCGGTCGCGAAGTGGGCGCCCGGCGCCCGGGTCTGCAAGGCGATGAACCAGATCGGCGCCCCGATGATGGACGGTCCGCAATTGCCAGGCACACCGGTGATGTTTGTCTGCGGTGACGACGAGGAAGCGCGGTCGGTGACCGCCGGGTTGGTCGCCGAGCTTGGTTTCGAGACCGTCGACGCCGGGGACCTGACGGCAGCGCGGCTGCTCGAGCCCTACGGGCTGCTCTGGATCCACCTCGCACTACGTCGCGGGTTCGGTACGAACTTTGCCTTCGGACTGCTGCGCGGACAGTCCTGACATACTCGTCGAGGCCTGATGGGACGGCCCCATCGATACGGATCGCAGGACGAGGGGGTGCGCCGTGACTCGTAGTGCGCGAGGCGGCGGCCCCTTGCATGGCATCCCCGAGGGGATTTCCGTGGTGTTGCTGGACGGCACATCGAGCCATCCGCGGCAGCTGCTGGGCAACAAGGGCCACAGCATCGACGTGATGCGCCGGCACAACCTGCCGGTTCCGCCCGCGTTCTGCATCACCACCGCGGTGGGCCTGCGGTACCTCGCCGATCCCGCGGCGACCATGGACGCCATCTGGGACGACGTGCTCGACCGGATGCGCTGGCTACAGGCACAGACCTCGCGCACGTTCGGGCAAGGCCCGCGCCCCCTATTGGTCAGTGTGCGCTCGGGAGCCACCCAATCCATGCCGGGCATGATGGACACCATCCTGGACCTCGGGATCAACGACGCCGTCGAACAGGCGCTCGCGGCCGCCGGTAGCCCGGCGTTCGCGCACGACACCCGTCGGCGGTTCTTGAAAATGTATCGGCGCATCGTGGGCGCCGGAGAACACGAGTCGGTGCCGTCGGATCCGTACGCGCAGTTGCGCGCCGGCATCGAGGCGGTGTTCGCCTCGTGGAATTCTCCGCGGGCGGTCGCCTATCGCGCCCACTACAAAATCGACGATCAACACGGTACCGGCGTGATAGTGCAGGCGATGGTGTTCGGCAACCGCGGTCCCAATTCGGGTGCCGGAGCGTTCTTTTCACGCAATCCGATCACCGGCGACAACGAGCCGTTCGGCGAGTGGCTGCCCGGCGGTCAGGGCGACGACGTGGTGTCCGGCTCGGTCGACGTCGAACCGATCGTTGCGTTGCGCGACGAACAGCCGGCCGTCTACGCCGAACTGGTCGATGCCGCCCGCGCCTTGGAGCGGATGGACTCCGACATACAGGAGATCGAGTTCACCGTTGAGGACGGCACGCTGTGGCTGCTGCAGACGCGGGCGGCGGAGCTCTCGGCGCAGGCGGCGGTGCGCACGGCGCTGCAGTTGCGACACGAGGGACTCATCGACGATGCGGAGACGTTGCGGCGGGTGACACCGGCGCACGTCCAGGCCTTGCTGCAACCCTCGCTGCAGCCCGAAATACGTTTGGCGGCACAGCTTTTAGCAAAAGGCCTGCCCGCCTGCCCGGGGGTGGCCTCGGGCAAGGCGTACACCGATGTCGATGAGGCGCTGGACGCCGTCGACCGCGGTGAGCGGGTGATCCTGGTGCGCGACCACACGCGGCCCGAAGACGTCTCGGGCATGCTGGCCGCGCAGGGCATCGTCACCGAGGTCGGCGGCGCCTCCAGCCATGCGGCGGTGGTCAGTCGCGAACTGGGCCGGGTGGCGGTGGTGGGCTGCGGCCAGGGAGTCGCCGCGGCGCTGGCCGGTAAGGACATCACCGTCGACGGCGCCGAAGGCGAAGTGCGCGAAGGCAATCTGCGCCTGTCCGCGTGGTCCGAAGACGATACGCCGGAACTGCGCGAGCTGGCCGACATCGCACGGCGGATCAGCCCGCTGCGCGCGCACTCCCGGGGCGAGCACCTGCGATTGGATGACAACTCCGATGCCTCGGTGCGCGCCATGCTGGACAGCGGGCGTGCCGACGTGGTTTCGGCGACGCCCTTGATCGTGATGCTGACCGCGCTGCGCCTGGCGCCGGGGCCCGTGGCGTGACCGAACTATCTGTGCTGCAGGCGGTTCGGCTCAAGGGCCGGGTGACGCCTGCCGACCTGGCCGCGACGCTGGGCACCGACCTTGACGACGTCGCCCCTGTCATCGAGCGGTTGACCGCGGCGGGACTGCTGACCGAAGGCGCCACGTTGCGGATCACCGGTAGCGGCTACGACCGGCTCGCGGCGTTGCTCGCCGAGGAGCGCGCGGACATCGATCGGGTCGCGATCGCCGCCGCCTACGACGACTTTCGCGTCGTCAACACCGATTTCAAACGCCTCGTCACCGATTGGCAGCTCAAGGGCGGACCGGACGGCGTTCCCAACGCCCACGACGACGCCGACTACGACGACGCCGTGCTGGCCCGCCTTGACGACGTGCACGCCCGCACGATGCCGATCATCGCGGCTGCCGCCGCACAACTGCCGCGGCTGAGCACCTATGCGACGAAACTGGCTGCGGCACTGGACAAAGTGAGGGCGGGCGAAACGACGTGGCTGACGCGGCCGTTGATCGACTCCTACCACACGGTGTGGTTCGAGCTGCACGAAGAGCTGATCGTCGCCACCGGTCGGACTCGCGAAGAAGCGGCCCGATCCGGCGACGCCCACTAGCTACAGGGCTGCGCCGAGCAGCGCCACGTAGGCATCGATATCGGGCACGGCCGGCGCGGAGGCGTGCACGCTGATCGCGATGGTGTCGCCGATGCCGTGCACGCCGTGCGTGAGTCCCATCATCGGCGACAGCGCCGGGTACCCCGACGTCAGCACCACCGGGGCACCGCCGAAGCTCAGATCGGCCGCCCCCCGGTTGACGCTGGACACCACGGTGTTGCCGGACACCTGCGTCGCGCGCTCCTGCACATCGAATTGCCCGATGCCCCAACGCAGCAGCCCGGCCGGCACCGCCGCGAACGCGCGATCGGCGGCCCGGGTGGCCGGGTGCTGGAAGCGGAGCCGGCCGTTGGCCAGGTCGGCCGCGATCCGCTCGGCGCGCGCCTCCGGTCCGAGCGTGGGGTACAGCCCCACCACGACATTGCCGAAGTGGTTGTAGGCCGGCGGATTACCGGGCTTGGCCATCGGCACCTCGGCCCCCAGCGAATCGCATTGCCCACCAAGCAAAGTGGACAGCGCCCGCGATACCGCGCTGAGCACGCCGACGGTGACGGTGGGGCCGGGCAGCTGCGAACGCTGTCGCACCAACGTGCGTATCGCCCGGGCGCCGTCGGGTCGCGCATTCGTCGGCAGCACCGGACGCGACCCGACGCCGGCGACCAACAGGCCCGCGCGGATGTCGCGCTCGAGCCGGCGATGGGTGCGAGCCGCCTGGGCGGCACGCCAGGGCAGAAAGCCTGGCCGCGGGCTGGGCACCGCGGGAACGGTCTCGGGCCGGCCGAACAGCCACGCCGCCATCGCCGCGGAGCGGGCGCCGTCGGCCAGCGCGTGCGCGACCTGCAGCACCGCGACGGTTCCCGGCCCGCTGGTACCCGGAACGCCCCAAACCGGGGTGAAGACGTGCAGCCGCCAGGCCATCCGGCGAACATCCAGCTGGTCGTCGGCCAGGCCGCAGACAGCCGCCAGGACGCCGTCCCAGCCGGGCTCGGCGAGATCGTGGCGCACCACCTGCTCGGGCGTCATGCCCATCGCTATCCACTGCGGGTAGCGCACGGGGCCCCGGTCCCGCACCCGCATCGTCAGCGTCGGTTCGGCGTTGGCGCGCAAGCAGACGTGCTCCACGGCACGCGCGTAATCGGCTGGCTCACCGTCGAATCCATAGAGCAGGAACTCATCGCTGGGAATTTTGGCCGACATCCAGTAGAACTGCGCATCGACGGCAGCCATCCGGTGCCCGGCCCGAGCCACGGTGTCAGCCGGGTGAGCCGATGAACCCGAGCACCAGGTCGGCGACCTTGTCGGGTTGTTGGAGCTGCAGGAAGTGGCCGGCGTGTTCGACGATGGCGACCTCGCTGCCCGCGGGCAGCACCTTTTCCGCCCAGCGCGCGAAAGCCGGTGTCATGCAACCGTCGTCGCGGCCATGCAGGTACAGGCACGGCAGCACGGGTTCTTCGGTCCACAACTGGTTCAGTTGCGCGTACTGCGCCGACGGCCGGGTGTTGCGAATGGTGGCACGGTAGGGTCCCAGCGCCGCACGCCAACTCTCCGGCGCCCCGATCGCGGCGTCGACGTGACGCAAATCCTCATCGGCGCGGTAGCCGGGCGACCACCGCCGCCACAGCAACGGCAACACCCAGGATGCGGAACGCTCAGGTAGCCAAGGCAATTGGAAGTACATGATGTACCAGCTGCGAAACACCTGCCGTGCGAGATGGGCGGCCAGCCGGCCGCGCTCGCCCGCGCCACCACTGTGCCTTCGGAACGCCGCCGACGGCGGGACCGACATGATCACCGCCTTGGTGAACGGGCTGTCGGGCATCGCGGCCAGGCCGGTGCCGGCGATCGCGCCCCAGTCGTGGCCGATGATGACGTCGTTCTCGGTGCCGCCCGCCGCCTCGCGCACGCGCAGGGCGTCGTCCATCAGCGCGCCTACCTGATAGCTGCCGTCGGCCGGGATCGACGACGGCGCGTATCCGCGCATGAACGGCGCGATCACCCGCCAGCCCGCCTCGGCGAGCCGGGGGGCGATTTTGCGCCAACCGTAGGGCGTGTCGGGAAAGCCGTGCAGGCACAGCGCGATGGGTCCGCCTTCCGGCCCCCAGGTGAGGGCCTTGAGGCCCCCCGCAGAGCCGGTCGCGTCGATCCAGCCCGGTTCAGCCATGTCCACTCCCTGCTCGACGTCTCCGCAGGGATCAACCTAACCTGTGCGGTCCCACGACGCACCGACCCTGGTGGATACGGTGTCAAACCGACACTGTGCGAGCGGTTTTCACCGTTGCAGCGCGGCGGCTCGCTCCAGCTCGGCGACGATAATCTTGCGCATGCCATACATCGCGTTGGTGGCCGCCGCCGCCCGGGTGCGATCGGGATCGCCGATCAGTTCGTAGACCCGGTCCGGGACAACCTGCCAGCTCACTCCGAAGCGGTCTTTGAGCCAGCCGCATTGCGATTCCTCGCCGCCGTCGGTCAGCCGGTCCCAGTAATAGTCGACCTCGTCCTGGTCCTTGCAGTGGATCGTGAAGGACACGGCTTCGTTGAACTGGAAGTGCGGACCGCCGTTGATCCCGATGAAGCGGGCGCCGTCCAGCACGAAGCTGCCGGACAGGACCCGGCCGGGTTCGCCCGGTCCCGCGTCGGTGGTCTGATTGAAGCCCTCGACGTGGGAGTTGGGGAACACCGAGGTGTAGAACCTGGCGGCCTCCTCCAGGTTGTCGTCAAACCACAACGACGGGGTGATCGATGGCATATCGGTGGCCTCCTCGATGGCTCGTTGGTCTCTGCCCTTGGATAGACCCCGCCACCGACGAAAACTCACCGCTCGTCCACCCGCGCAACAGTGCTTAACCGGCCTATGTAACGTCAGATCGCATGAATACCGTCAGCAGCGGTCCCGAGACGGTGGAGTTTGCCGGCGCGGGAAAGATCACCCTGGTCGCCGACGAGTGGAACCGTGGCTCCGACGGCGCCGCGCGACCAAGCATTCTGATGTTGCACGGGGGCGGCCAGAACCGGTTTTCCTGGAAGAACACCGGCCAGAAGCTGGCCGATGAGGGGCTGCACGTGGTGGCGCTGGATTCGCGGGGGCACGGAGACAGCGCTCGTTCTCCCGACGCCGACTACGAAATCGAGACGCTCACGTCCGACGTCATGCGGGTGCTCGACGCGATCGGCCGGCCGGTGACGATCATTGGGGCCAGCATGGGCGGGCTGACCGGCATCCTCGCCGCTCACCGGGCCGGGCCGGCCAAGGTGACCCGGCTGGTGCTCGTCGACGTCGTTCCCCGATTTGAAAAGGGCGGCAGTGCCCGCATCCGCGACTTCATGTTCAGTGGCCTCGACGGCTTCGACTCGCTGGAGCAAGCCGCCGACGCCGTCGCCGCCTACCTGCCCTACCGAAGCAAGCCGCGCAGCCCCGAGGGGCTGAAGAAGAACCTGCGCCTGCGCGACGGCCGCTGGTATTGGCACTGGGACCCCGCGTTCATGACCAAGCCCGGCGACGATCCCGAACTGCGCACCGAGAGCTTCGAGCAGGCCGCCAAGAACCTGACCATCCCGGTCTTGCTGATCCGCGGCAAGCTGTCCGACGTGGTGAGCCCCGAGGGCGTTCGGCATTTCCTGGCCACCGTGCCCCGCGCCGAGTTCATCGAGCTCTCCAATGCCGGGCACACCGCTGCCGGCGACGACAACGACGCCTTCAGCGACGCGGTGGTCGCATTCGTCAATCGGCGCTAGCTGATGGCGGCGACCCGTCCCCCAGCTTCGCGGGGGTACCCCCAGCGCCCGGCGCCGCCGCGCTCGCGATCGCCGCTAGTTCGCCGGCTTCTCGGCGTGGCCGCCGAACTGCTTGCGCATCGCCGAGAGCGCCTTGTTGGCGAAGTCGTCCAGTGAACGCGAAGCGAAGCGGGACTGCAGCGCGGTCGTCAGCACCGGCGAGGGGACGCCCTCGTCGATCGCCGCGATGGCGGTCCACCGGCCCTCCCCGGAGTCGGAGACCCGTCCGGAGAACTCTTTGAGTTCGGGCGATTCGTGCAGCGCGATCGCCGTGAGATCCAGCAACCAAGAGCCGATGACGCTGCCGCGCCGCCACACCTCGGCAACCTCGGGAATGTCGAAGTCGTACTGATAGAACTCGGGGTGCTCCAGCGGAGCGGTTTCCGCGTCACCTTCCTGCACCTGCTTGCCGATGTCGGCGTTGCGCAGAATGTTCAGCCCCTCCGCGAGCGAGGCCATCATGCCGTACTCGATGCCGTTGTGCACCATCTTCACAAAGTGCCCGGCGCCGGAGGGTCCGCAGTGGAGATAGCCCTGTTCCGACCGGGCGACCTCGCCATCGCGTCCGGGCGTGCGGGCCGCGGCGTCGACCCCCGGTGCGACCGTGCTGAAGATCGGCTCGGCGTGCAGGAAGGCCTCGTCGTCGCCGCCGATCATCAGGCAGTAGCCGCGTTCGCGGCCCCACACGCCGCCGCTGGTGCCGCAGTCGAGTAGGTGAATGCCGTTCTCCGACAGCGTTTTCGCGTGGCGAATGTCGTCGCGGTAATAGGAGTTGCCGCCGTCGATGACGATGTCACCCGACTCCAGCGTCTTGGCCAGTTCCTCGATGACACCCGTCGTGATGGTGCCGGCCGGCACCATCACCCAGACAACCCGCGGCGCGGTCAGCTTCTCGGCGAGCTCCTGCAGCGAGCCGACCCCGGTGGTCCTCTCCTCCCCCGCCATCGCCTTGACCGCGTCGGGGTTGTGGTCATAGACCACACATTCGTGTCCGCCCTTGACGACGCGGCGGACGATGTTCGCGCCCATCCGGCCGAGGCCGATCATCCCAAGCTGCATCGTGGGTGTCTCCTTACTGTTCGTTGGGCTTGCTACGCGGCAGCCACGGCTCGTGCCAGCTGTGGTGACCGCGCACCAGCGCCTGTGCGGCCTCGGGTCCCCACGAGCCCTGGTCGTAATGGCGGATGCGGCCCGGCTTGTCCAGCACGGGCTGCACGATTCGCCACGTCTCCTCGATGGCATCTTCGCGGGCGAACAACTGGCGATCTCCGTTGAACGCGGCGTAGAGCAACCGCTCGTACGGCCGGACCGGTTCGCCGAGATCCTCGGCGAACGACGAATCCAGGTGGACGTCGTGCCACGAATCGCCGACCTGAGCCGACAACTGCAGGCGCATCCCGGGATCGGGGTCGATGCGCAGCACGATCTGGTTGCACTCGGGCGGCCGGCGGTTGGGCAGGAACGAAAATCCCGGGACGTGGTGCAGGAACATCCGGACCTCGGTCACCTTCTCCGGCAACGCCTTTCCGGCCCGCAGGAAGATCGGCACCCCCGCCCAGCGCCAGTTGTCGATCTCGGTTCGCAGCGCGATGTAGGTCTCGGTGGTGGAATCCTTTGCCACACCGGCGACATCGGTGTAGCCACGGTACTGTCCCCGGACGCAACGCTCCGGATCCAGCGCCGGCATCGCACGGAAAACCTCGGCCTTCTTGTCGTTCAGGTCGTCGGCGCCCGCGCCGACGGGGGGCTCCATGGCGACCAGGGCAAGCACCTGCAGCAAATGGTTTTGTACGACGTCGCGCAGTGTGCCCACCGCGTCGTAGAACTTGCCGCGGTCTTCGATGCCGAAATCCTCGGCCATGGTGATGTGGATTTCGGAGATGCTGTCGCGGTCCCACAGCTTGGCGAGCCCTTGGTTGGCGAACCGCAGGTATTGCAGCTCTTCGACGGGTTGTTTACCCAAAAAGTGGTCCACACGCAGGATTTGGTCTTCATCGAGCACCGCGCGCAGCCGCTCGTTGAGGTCGCGCGCCGAGTCCAGGTCGTGGCCGAACGGCTTTTCGACCGCCACCCGCGCGCGCTCCAGCAGGTCGGCTTTGGCCAGATTCTCCACGATGGGGGCAAACAAGGCCGGCGGCATCTCGAGGTAGTAGAGCGGGTGGGAGTCCGCAGGGATCTTCTTGGCGAGTTGTTTGTAGAGACCGGCGTCGGTGACGTCGCCGTGCAGGTAAGACAGCCGCTCCGCCAGCCGGTCGAAGACGGCTTCGTCGAACGCCTCGCCCGATGCCTTGACGGCGTCGCGGGCCCTGTCCTGCAGCTGCTCGATCGTGATGTCGTCACTGGCGACGCCCACGATCGGATGGTTCAGCATGTCGCGGCGCTCGAGCCGGTACAACGCCCGGAACGTCATCTTGCGGGCCAGATCACCGGTGATTCCGAAGATCACCAGCAGGTCAGATGGTTTACTGTCGTCCTCGGCCAAAACCGCTCCTCCCGAAAGTCACCTGATCCGGCTCCTTTGAGATCACTACCCGCGGCTGGCGGAGTCCACACTAGACACTGCCAATAGGGCCGACAACCTGACTGGCCCGCGGTCTTGAAAGGATGGCCGCATGGCTGACCCGCTGCACCTCACGGTCTACATCCTGGCCGGAATTGCCGCGATCGAAGGTGTAGCGCTGATCGTGCTGTGGCGGTTGCTGGTGCGTAGCCAGCAGGAGCTCGACGAGATGCGACAGCGAATCGATGCCCGCACCCAGCTGCTGTCGGGCGGTCGCGAGGCCGTCAAGAGGGTCTGGAATACCGCCAACCTCATGCGCAAGGAAGGTTTCGGCGCGGCGGTGCGCAGCAGCATCGAAGACCTGGCGGACTGGGCCGAAGTCGAACGACCCGACCTCGCCCGCGTCACCCCGGACGGCCGGGTGGTGATCTTGTTCTCCGACATCGAGGAATCCACCAAGCTCAACGAGCGGATCGGCGACCGCGCGTGGGTCAAGCTGATCAGCTCGCACGACAAGCTGGTCTCTGAACTGGTGCAGCGGCGGTCCGGTCACGTGGTGAAGAGTCAAGGCGACGGATTCATGATCGCGTTCGCTCGCGCCGAACAAGCGGTGCGCTGCGGTATGGATCTGCAGCGCGCGTTACACAGGGAGGCAAACCGCAAGCGGCACGAGGAGATTCGCGTTCGGATCGGCATCCATATGGGCCGTTCGGTGCGTCGCGGCGATGATCTGTTCGGCCGCAACGTCGCAATGGCCGCCCGCGTCGCGTCACAAGCGGTCGGCGGCCAGATTCTGGTGAGTCAGCCGGTGCGAGACGCGCTTTCCGATTCCGACGGCATTCGGTTCGACGACGGCCGCAATGTCGAGCTGAAGGGATTCTCGGGCACCTACCGGTTGTTCGCCGTCGAGGCCCCGGCCGATTCAGACTCGGACTAAGCGCCTTGCCCGTTGTATTCGGCCAACCGCTGATGCAGGCGGTCCCGGACCTCGTCCGCGGTGTATGCACGTCGTTTGCGTTGGTCGCGAACCACCAGCACGCCCCCGGCGACGACGCCGGCCGCACCGGCCAGTCCCACCCACTTCCACACATTGCGCATCGCACCAGGCTATGCGCCGCCGAGTCGTTATGCCCCAATTGTGATTGACTTGTGTGCCCGCAACGTACGGTGCCGCATTGAGCGGCTCGTACCGCCGGGCTCACAATTGCGACGACATTGGCGAAAACCGTAACGGCGGACGGGTTTACACGACGATGCTCACCTTGAACCAGGCGCTCGAAGAGACCAGGACCGGTGATCTGTGGCTGTTTCGCGGCGGTTCGGGACCCGACCGCGCCATCCAGACGTTGACCAACAGCCCGGTGAACCATGTCGGCATGACGGTGGCGATCGACGACTTGCCACCGTTGATCTGGCACGCCGAACTGGGTGACAAGCTCGTCGACTTGTGGACCGGAACGAATCACCGCGGCGTGCAACTCAACGACCTTGCGCAATCCGTGCTGCAGTGGTCGCAGCGCTACCACCAACGGTGCTGGCTACGTCAGCTCACTCCGCCGGCCGATCGCGAGCAAGAGAACAAGTTGCTGCGCGTGATCGCGCGGATGGACGGCACCGCGTTCCCCACCACCATGCGCCTGACCGGCCGTTGGCTGCGTGGCCGGCTACCCAACGCGTACGACTGGGTGCGCGGAATCCCGTTGGTGGACAGTAAGGTTCGAGAGTCGATGGAGCGACGCAAAGAGCGCCAGCGGCTCGGCCTGGAAGCGGCGTACTGCGCGGAGACGGTGGCCATCACCTACGAGGAAATGGGCTTGCTCACCACCGAGAAGTACTCGAACTTCTTCGATCCGGGCTCGTTCTGGAGCGGCGACAGGCTTCCGCTCACACCGGGTTACGCCCTGGGCGGCGAAATCGAGATCGCGGTCGGCTAGTCGAGGATTAGTCGACCGCCATTTCGCCCATCTTCGACCAGCCCGTGGCATCGATGGTCTGGTTGATGATCTTGGGCGTGGACTTCAGCGCCTGCGGGACGTCTTGGATGAAGCGCTTGAAGTGGTCGCTGTTGACGTGGATGGCGCCGGCCTCGTCGTCGCGGAACGCCTCCACCAAGACGTACTCCGTCGGGTTGTCCAGGCTGCGCGACCACTCGAACCACAGATTGCCTTCCTCGGCCCGGGTCGCCGCGGTGAACGACGCGACTAGGTCTTGCCAGCGGTCGGTCCACTCGGGTTTGGTCTCGAACTTGACGACGATGAAGATCATTGCGGCCCGCCTCGGTTCGCTAATACCAGTTACGCCCGCCCGATCTCCGCGGGCAGCGCCAGCCTATCCGGCCAGCGGTGGGCGCCGCGGGGGCGTTCCCGCGGCCAACGTCCGGCGTAGTTTGCTTACGTAATGGCTAGAGCAAAGTGTGCTCATGCGTCACAAATGACACATGAGCACACCTCGACCGCACGCCTGATAGTGGCGTAGCTCACAAATCAGCAATTTGCGGCGATATTTCACTTTCGGAAAACATTATCCCCGGCGCCCACAGCACAGGAATGCCTCACCATTATCAGAGCGAGTCTGTGCTGTATTTGTTATTAATTCGCAATTCCTGCGTTCCCGGAATAACCGTATTTCAGGCAACCGGTGGGGGCGGTTCCGCCGGCGCCGCAGCGTCGATCAAAACGGGCGGCGGCGGGGCATCCGGCGCTGGGGGGGCCGGCGCATCCGGCGCAGGCGGCGGCGGAGCGTCAGCCGGGGGCGGCGGAGCGTCCGGCGCGGGTGGCGGAGCGAACAGAGGCGGCGGCGGCGCGCCCTCGTCCGGTGCCATCGGAAGGAACATATGGTGGGTGAATCCGGCCTGGTAGGCGCCCGCACCGCCGATATGCACGCCGCCACGCTCCCCGCTGGAGACGGACGTTCCATCCGGCAACGTCACCGCGGTGTGGCCACCGTTCCAGCCGATGACTACGGCGTTGGGGGCGGTTCCATATTGGAAGCCGCGCGCCAGTAAAGCGCCCTCTTCGTTTCCGGTGTTGAATCGATTACCAAATACGGGCCTGTCAGTCGCTGCATTCGCAATCCACGACGCGAGTCCCGAACAATCGGTACCGGCGGGTGAATCTCCACCCGCGATATACGGCGTGCCGGAGACCTGGCTGATCAACGACATCAAAGTTGCAATAACGACCATGGGCAGCGAGGCTAGCAATAACAATTATCGTGAACCAAAATTTGTGGCGCACGTCATTCCTCGCACGGCCAATGACCTGCGCCGCACGTAGAGCAAATTGATTACACCTCGATATATTTCCCGCAGCTAATACCTGCGCTTCAGGCATGTCGGCTTGGCAGCTTCCGGCAGGGAGCTTCCCAACGGTTAGGCGGGATCGCCCCCTCGTTCGCTGAGCGCCGTCTCACGATCGACATCAGCCTGCTCCCGCTTTGCGCGTGCTCGCAGCCGCTTTCCCTGTTCGTCCACCCGGCGCAGCCGCTCACGTTCGCGCTCCGCGGACGTGCCCTCACGTTCGTCCGCGCGCTGCTCGCGTTCGTCCGCCAGCCTCTCGCGGTCGTCCGCTATTCGCTCACGTTGGTCGGCGACCCGGTCTCTTCTGCCCGCCTGGAATTCGCGTCGTTTGAGTTCGGCCTCGCGGTGGACGAGGGTCTCTTCGCGCTCATCAAGCTCGTGAGCCCGGCGCTCCAGCTCCGCGGGCGGCTCGGCGCGGTCCTCAATGGCCACAGTTCACCCTAAGCTTTAGCGATTCGACCCGCCCAGGGCGCACCCGGTGGTGGCAGACCCGGTCAGATCGGCGTCCATACCCCGTTGTTCCAGATTCCCCAGTTGCCGGCGCCGGTCGGATTCCACATCATTTGCGCTCCGGGCGCCCAGGCCGGTTGAGGTGGCTGCGGCGGAGCCCATGGCGGTGGAGGTCCCCACGGCCCCCAGCCCGCCGGGGCAGACGGTCCGCCCGGGTGTTGCCAGTCGTGGCACTGATGCCAGTCCCAGTCCGAGACGTTGCCCCAGGCGGGGTTCCATGGATCACCCGGGCACCAGTGACCGGTAGGCGGCGGGGCCGGGGCCGCCTGGGCGACGATGCCGCCGGCAAGACCGAGAGCGGACAGCGCCGCTGCGCCGCCCACCATCACGGTCATCGACCACCGCACCGCCCGCTTGAAAGTCGCCATCACCTAAGAATTTCCCTCGGCGACCATCCGGGCAAGTAGTAATCGGATTCAAAAGTGCCATGCTCACACTCCGAACTTGGCCCGCGCCTCCTCGGTCACCGGAGTGAACAGGTTGACCAGGTTCCCATCGGGGTCCCGGAACAACAACGCGCGGTTTCCCCACGGCATCGTGGTCGGCGTCGTCATGACCTCGGCCACGTGCTCGCGGAGCCGCTCGTATTCGGAGTCCACATCCTCGACGATGAACTCCACGATGACGCTGCGGTTGGCCGCGGGCTCGGCCGACCCGGCCCCAAACAACGGAACGGTCTTGTCGCTGCCTATCGCCAGCGTGCCGACCGGCGTCGGGATTTCGGCGAACAGCTCGTTGCCCCAGATCGCGGAGACCCCGGTGACCATCTCGTAGAAACTCACGAGCCGGCTGACGTCGGCGGTGATGATTCTGGTCGAAACGAACTTCATGCGGTCTCCCTCGCGCTTACCCGGTGCGTATCTGAGCACCGAATGCTAAACGCGGGCTCCGACAAGTTCTTGGCGCCAACTCCCGATCTGCCTCCAGCGGGCGCCCAGCTGCTATCCGGCCGAGCCGGCGTTGCGCTTGTCGAAAAACTCCGTCCACGAGGCGACCTGAGGATTTTTCTTGAGCAGAGCCCGGCGCTGGCGCTCGGTCATGCCGCCCCATACGCCGAATTCGACCTTATTGTCGAGCGCCTCGGCCCCGCACTCTCTCATCACCGGGCAGCGACGGCAGATGACCGTAGCCTCACGTTGCTTGGCACCGCGCACAAAGAGTGCGTCCGGGTCTGTTCCACGACACAGCGCCTTGGAGACCCAAGCGCGGTCGTTCTCGGCCGCCGCGTTTTTTACGAGCGCAAGGTTTGTGGGCCGCGCGGCCCGCTTCTCTGCTGACAACGAGCTATTCCTTCGTCCAGGCCGCCCGCGAAATACGAGACCGCCTCACACCTGTTGCTGGGATGTGTGCCACATCGGCCCGTACGTGTGACTTGACCCATGCCTAAGTTAGGCGAATCGGTATCGATTGCGCAACCAGATTTTGGCACGGTCGTACCTTTTTCAGCGGCCGAGGGCCGCCCAAGATGGTGAACCCGAAAGTCGACCACGTCGGACGGCCCCTCGTCACGACCCGCTAGACGACATTCATCCGCCGACCGGACGCCGTGCCGTCTGCGCTCCCGTCACTTCATCCAAAAAGCCGTGTCGCATCAGTGCCTGCTCTACGGTCGTCAGATGGGCGCCCGGGACGCCGTCATGGCGGGTATTGCCAAGCAGCTCGGCCATCCACGTGGTCTGCGCGGACGGCTGGTGGGTGCGGCGCTCAATCGGGGCAACCGGCGCTTCGTGAGCGCGGCCGCGCGAGCGCTGCAACCTGGTGAAGCGTCGAGGGTGGCCGATGTCGGGTTCGGTGGCGCAGTCGGGCTGAAATTTCTGCTTGACAGTGTCGGTCCGTCGGGCAGTGTTCATGGCGTCGAGGTGTCGGAGACGATGCTGCGCCAGGCCGCAGGACGCTACCGTCGCGAGATCGCAACCGGGCGGCTGTCGTTGCATTCCGGGTCCATCACGCAGTTACCGTTTCCCGATGGGGCATTAGACGGCGCCATTACCGTCAACACCATCTACTTCGTCGCGGAGCTCGACCAAGCGTTCACAGAGCTTGCCAGGGTGATAAACAGCCGGGGTCGACTCGTCATCGGACTTGCCGACCCCGATGTGATGGCAAAACTGCCATTTACCGGACACGGCTTTCAGCTCCGTCCGGTGGCGGACGTGATCGACACGCTTCGCAGCACCGGTCTCATAGTGGAACACCGTCAGATCAGTGAAGACGACAACGCGCCGCACCTGCTGATCGCCCACGCCGTCGCGTGAAACTTCGTGAACGAGTGTGGGATTCGATCGAGGCTGACTTTCGTCGTCGATCGAGAGGGGCCGCCCCCGCCTGGGAAGCGAGATCAGAATCAGCGTGAAGCGGCTTTGCCACAAGACGCTGTTTGAAAGCGGAATTCGACCCCCTCGCATCGGCTTCCGACAGTTATCGCTTGGCAGCAGCACCGACTGCGTCGGTGCCAGAGGGTTGACACGGACCCCATCGGGTTATCCACCGCAGGTTGAGGTCCGATCAGCTTCACCCGCCTAGATTCAGGAGTCATCCATGGCCGATCCCGATGCCGCAGCGATGCAAGCGACGCGCGCTAACTGGATCAGTGAGCACCTAGAGATCTACCTGACTTCCCGGGGCGCGCAGGGCCACATCTTCGACCTCACTGCGGTCGGAGGACGTGAGATGACGACGCACTGCTTGATCAGGTGCGTGGGCCGAAAGTCGGGGAAGGCTTACGTCACGCCGTTAATCTACGGCAACTTCGGTGGCGAGATCGTGATCGTCGCATCAAAAGGCGGCGCCGATACGCATCCGGATTGGTATTTGAATATCTTGGCGTCCAAGGCAATCGGTGTGCAGATCGCGACCCAGGCGTTCGAGGCCACCTGGCGCGAGCCCGAAGGCGAAGAGCGTCATCAGGTCTGGGCCTACATGGCGCACCTGTACCCGCCGTACATCACTTGTCAGAAGTTGACGAGCCGCCAGATCCCCCTGGTGATGCTGACGCTCGGAAGACCGATCGACGTGTTCACCGCGCAGGATTCGCAATAACGCGAATGGCGTTGCCGCTACACGTGAACCGGAACTCGACCACGTCGCGTCATCGATAAACGTCACGGCGGTGCCCGATATGGATGACTCTGACGATTACTCGGTCATCGAAAATTTGGTATATGACCCGGAATTCGCCACGCCGGGCGGAATACCTGCCCTCGAGTTCATCGCGAAGGGGCTTGCCAACGCGGTAGGGGTTTTCCGCCAGCGGGCCGCGAATGAACTCCCAACATGCGACAGCGACGGGCTCGGGCAGGTATTCCGTCAGCGCCCGCATCGCAGCCTTGGTCAGCTCGATCCGGTAAGTCACCGAGGCAGCCGCCCGGCGGCGCGCATCTCCTCGGTTACCTCGTCCAGTGTGAAGATCTCGTCGTCTTCCTCAGCCGCTCGCACATCGCGCATCAACTCTTGATCGCTGAGGATGTCGAGCGTTTCCATGATCGAGTCGTAGTCGTCCGCGCTCAGAATCACCGCAGCCCGCCGGCCTTGCCGAGTGACCTCGATCCGCTGATGGGTACGTACCGCTTCATCGACGAGCTTCGATAGGTTCGCTCGAACCTCGGCCAATGGAAGCGTCGTCATGTACAGAATTCTAGCGTGATCCTCGATAACGGCCACGCACTGAACAGTGAACTGGAATTCCATGATCCCCTGACGATCTGCATCGGGATCACGGAACGTCGAAGTAGTCGCGCCAGGCGGTGATCTTGTCGCCCTCTACCTCGAATGCGCCCATACAACGCGCTGAAATTTTGTTGCCGTCGTACACCATCTCGTCAATACGCTCGGTCAACACAACGTTGCCGTTGACGGCAATGTTCACAACCCGCAAGTCAGCTGATTCCATTCGTCGGACGTAGCCCTCGACGGCCGCCCTGATTTCGGCGTGTCCGCGGTGAGCGCCTGCCGCACTTTTAGCCGGTGCACACAATGCGGCTGACTAGACGTTGAAGCGGAACTCCACCACGTCGCCGTCGGCCATGACGTAGTCCTTGCCCTCCATGCGGACCTTGCCGGCGGCCTTGGCCGCCGCCATCGAGCCGGCGGCGATCAGGTCGTCATAGGAGACGATCTCGGCCTTGATGAAGCCCTTTTCGAAATCGGTGTGGATCACGCCGGCGGCCTTCGGCGCGGTGTCGCCCTGGTGAATCACCCACGCGCGCGCCTCTTTTGGGCCCGCCGTCAGATAGGTCTGCAGTTTGAGGGTGTGGAATCCAGCTCGCGCCAACGCATCTAGCCCACGTTCGGTTTGGCCGATGGACTCCAGCAGCTCGGCGGCCGACTCGTCGTCCAGCTCTTGCAGTTCGGCCTCGATCTTCGCGTCGAGGAACACCGCATCGGCCGGTGCGACCATGGCCGACAGCTCGGCCTTGCGGGCATCGTCGGTCAGCACGGCTTCGTCGGCGTTGAACACGTACAGGAACGGCTTGGTGGTCATCAGGTTCAGTTCGCGCAGCAGCGACGTGTCGGCACCGGCACCGAAGAGCGTCTTGCCGGTGTTGAGCACGGCCTCCGCGGCGACGGCCGCCTCGTGCACGGGCTTGCGGTCCTTGTTGTTGCGGGCCTCCTTCTCCAGCCGCGGGACCGCCTTTTCGAGGGTCTGCAGGTCCGCGAGGATCAGCTCGGTCTCGATCACCTCGATGTCGGAGCCCGGATCGACCTTGCCGTCGACGTGCACGACGTCGTCGTCGGCGAAGACCCGCACCACCTGGCAGATCGCGTCGCACTCGCGGATGTTGGCCAGGAACTTGTTGCCCAGCCCGGCCCCTTCGGAGGCGCCCTTCACGATTCCGGCAATGTCGACGAACGTCACCGGCGCCGGCACGACCTTCTCGGAATCGAACATCTCCGCCAGCTTGTCCAGCCGAGGGTCGGGCAGCGGGACGACGCCCTCGTTGGGCTCGATCGTCGCGAACGGATAGTTGGCCGCCACCACGTTGTTCCGGGTCAGCGCGTTGAACAAGGTCGACTTGCCGACGTTGGGCAAACCCACAATTCCCAGGCTCAGGCTCACGGGGAACCAAGTCTAGGTGTCTCGGCGCCGGTCGGCGCCGGGGACCGTTGGTCACCGCCGAGGCGCACCCCGGCATGGCACGCCAGGATCCCTACGAGGTATTTACGGGCCTTTCGGCCCATTCCCGGTACGGTCTACATGTGTCAGCACAGCGGGCAAGTTCGACGGTGGAGGGTGCTCACCGGTCGATCCACCCAAACATCCCAGGCGTGCCCTGGTACGCAGCGCTGCTTATCGCCGTCACCGCGACCGCCATCGGCTACGGCATCGACGCTGGTCACAAAGAGCTGACCCACGTCTTCGCCGGCTTCTATATAGCCGGCTGCGTGGCGGCGGTGCTGGCGGTGCGCCAGGACGGCATCTTCACGACGATCATCCAGCCGCCCCTGATCCTATTCGCCGCGGTCCCGGGCGCCTATTGGCTGTTCCACGACGCCAAGGTCGGCCGCCTCAAAGACCTGCTGATCAACTGCGGCTACCCGCTGATCGAGCGCTTCCCGCTGATGCTGGGCACCGCCGGTGCCGTGCTGGCGATCGGGCTGGCCCGCTGGTATTTCGGAAACGGCTACAAGAAAACCACCACGACGAATGCCTCCGAGGACGCTTCGGGCGGCGCCAGTGTCGACGTCAAGTCCTTCTTCAACGGCATCGTCGCCAAAGCGCAGTCGGCGCTGCAGCCCGATGACGACGCGGAGAACGCCGAAGACACCGCCGGTTCCCGCCGCGGCCGCAGGTCGGGGTCTTCGTCGAGGACCCGCGGCACGACACGCACCACGCGTTCGGCTCGCACCCGCTCCCGGCATTCCCGCGAGTCTTTGGGCGAGGGATCTGAACCGGCCGAGCGGCCCGATCGCGAACGACGCAGCACCCGGCGCGGCGCCGCCTCGGCCCGCGATTATGACGCCACCGAGCCGCCCCGGCGCCCGCGCCGCCGGCCCCGGCCGGACGCCGACCCCGATTCGCGCGGCCAAGCGCCCCGGGAACCCCGTCGCGAACCGCGCACGCGCCGCGATCCCTACGAGCGGCCCACCCCGCGGAGCAGCCGTTTCGACGGTCTCGAGTCCTACGGCGACCGATATGACCCGCCGAGCGGCACCAATTACGGGAGCCGCTACGAGAGCCGCGAGCCGTACCAGCCGTCCTACGAACCGAGGCGCCGGCGGCCCCCGTCAAACGGCTCCAACACGACCCATCACCCCATTTCGCAGGTCCGCTACCGGGGCTCGGGCTCGCAAGACCCGCCGCGCGAGCCACGCACCGAGCGCCGCAGCCGCTCGCGGACGCCCGGACGGCCACCGGCGGAATCGTGGGAGTACGACGTCTAGTGACGATCGCAAGCGCGGCGTAGCCGGGCGTAGCGGGTCGTCACCATCGCCCGAGGCGCCGCGCGGCCCCTAGCGAACGGACCGGATCTCGCGCGGTAGAGCGAACACCAGGGTCTCCTGCGCGGTCGTGACCGGCTGCACCACGTCGAAGCCGCACTCGGCGAGCCGTGCCAGCACGCCCTCCACCAGGACCTCGGGGACCGATGCCCCTGAGGTGACGCCCACGGTGGTGACGCCTTCCAGCCACGCCGGGTCGATGTCGTCGGCCCAGTCGACCAGGTGCGCGGCGGCAGCCCCGCCACCGAGCGCCACTTCGACCAGCCGCACCGAATTCGATGAATTGCGCGACCCGACGACGATCACCAGCTCACACTCCGGCGCCATCGCCTTGACCGCGACCTGCCGGTTCTGGGTTGCGTAGCAAATGTCGTCGCTGGGCGGGTCCTGCAGCTTCGGGAACCGTTGCCGCAGCCGCTCGACGATCTCCATGGTCTCGTCTACCGACAGGGTCGTCTGCGACAGCCACACCACCTTGTTCTCGTCGCGCACCGTCACGTTGTCCACGGCGGCGACCCCGTCGACCAACTGCACGTGGTCGGGCGCCTCACCGGCGGTGCCGACGACCTCCTCGTGGCCCTCGTGGCCGATGAGCAGAATGTCGTAGTCGTTGCGCGCGAATCGCCTGGCCTCGTTGTGCACCTTGGTCACCAGCGGGCAGGTCGCGTCGATGGTGTGCAGGTTCCGATCGGCGGCCGCGGCGTGCACCGTGGGGGCGACACCATGCGCGGAGAACACCACGATCGCGCCCTCGGGGACCTCGTCGGTCTCCTCGACGAACACGGCACCGGCCTTCTCCAGCGTGGTGACGACGTGGCGGTTGTGCACGATCTCGTGACGCACGTAGACCGGTGGGCCGTGCTTTTCCAATGCGCGCTCCACGGTCTCCACGGCCCTGTCCACGCCGGCGCAATAGCCGCGCGGTTCGGCCAGGAGCACTCGCTTACGGACTGGGTCGCCGGCTGCCGATCGCGCTGGTCCTCCCACACGGCCGGGAATCCCCATGTCGATAGTCGGCGGCATGCCGTCCAGGGTACTGACTGCCGACACAGGGTTGCCAGCTCGCGCCGGTGGGCTTGGAGTTAGCCGCCGCTTAGGGCAATCTTGGACCCATGGGCACTGCACCGTATGGAGTTCGGCTGCTGGTCGGCGCGGCAACAGTCGCTGTCGAGGAGACCATCAGGCTGCCGAAAACCATCCTGATGTACCCGATGACACTGGCCAGCCAAGCGGCGCACATCGTGATGCGCTTTCAACAGAACCTCGCCGAGCTGGCAATCAAGGGCGACAGCACCCTCGAATCGATCTTCCCGCCCAAGGACGAGAAGCCGGAATGGGCGACCTTCGACGAGGACATCAACGACGCGATCGACAGCGCCTACCTCCCCGCGCAAGACGGCGGCGAGGGCGAGCGCCGGGCCGAGGGCCGGTTCGCGCTGTACTCGGTGGCCGACGCGCACGAAGATGCCGGCGCGCTGACCACGTCCGCCCGCCAATCCAAGAAGCCGGCCGCCAATGCCTCGGTTCCGCAACCGGAGGTGGTCACCGAGCTGGACTACTCGTCGTTGACGCTGGCGCAGCTGCGCGCCCGTCTGCAATCGCTGAGTGTGGATGACCTCGAAGCCCTGCTGGCCTACGAGCAGGCCACGAAGGGCCGCGCACCGTTCCAGACGCTGCTCGCCAACAGGATCACCCGCGCGAACGCGAAGTGACCCCGGCCGTTACCTCCGAACCGAACTCCGCCGAGAACCCTTTTCCGGTGCGCGCGGTGGCCATTCGGGTCGCGGGTTGGATCGACAAGCTCGGCACCGTCTGGGTCGAGGGCCAGCTTGCCCAGATCTCGATGCGGCAGGACTCCAAAACCGTGTTCATGGTGCTGCGTGACCCGGCCGCCGACATGTCGCTGACCGTGACGTGCCCGCGCGACCTGGTGCTTGCCGCGCCGGTGAAGCTGGCCGAAGGCACGCAGGTGGTGGTGCGCGGCAAGCCGTCGTTCTACACGGGCCGGGGCACATTCTCGTTGCGGCTCACCGAGATTCGCGCTGTCGGTGTGGGCGAGCTGCTGGCCCGCATCGATCGGCTGCGCCGGCTGCTGGATGCCGAGGGGCTCTTCGATCCTCGACTCAAGCGACCGATCCCCTTCTTGCCCAACAAGATCGGATTGATCACCGGCCGGGCCAGCGCCGCCGAACGCGACGTGACCACTGTTGCGGCCGCACGCTGGCCCGGGGTGCGCTTCGCGGTGCGCAACACCGCCGTGCAGGGACCCAATGCCGTCGCCCAGATCGTCGAATCGCTGGGCGAACTCGATCGCGACGCCGAGGTCGACGTGATCGTGATCGCCCGCGGCGGGGGCAGCGTGGAGGACCTGCTGCCGTTCTCCGACGAGACGCTGTGCCGCGCCATCGCGGCGTGCCGCACCCCGGTGATCAGTGCGGTCGGCCACGAACCCGACAACCCGCTGTGCGATCTGGTCGCCGATTTGCGCGCCGCGACCCCCACCGACGCGGCGAAGAAGGTGGTGCCCGATACCGCCGCCGAGCAGCGGCTGATCGACGACCTGCGCCGGCGCAGCGCACACGCGTTACGCAACTGGGTGTCCCGCGAGCAACGGGCGCTGGCCCAGATTCGCAGCCGCCCGGTGCTGGCCGAGCCGCTGGCGGCGTTGACGGCGCGCGCCGACGAGGTTCACCGCGCCCGATCGGCGATCCGGCGTGACATCACGCGGCTGGCCGCCACCGAGACCGAACGCGTCGGCCACCTGAGCGCCAGGCTGGCGACGTTGGGGCCGGCGGCCACGCTGGCCCGCGGTTATGCCATCGTGCAAACCACCGTGCAAGCCATCGGGGCGACGAACCGCGTGCTCCGTTCGGTCGACGACGCACCGGCCGGCACGCGGCTGCGGGTGCGGGTGGCCGACGGCGCCGTGGCCGCGGTGAGCGAGGGACGCGGCGATGGCGCGTAAAAGCGACGGCGCGGACGACTCCAGCACCCCAGCGGAGGGCGAATCGATTACACCTATTAGTCACCTGGCTTATGAGGCGTGCCGGGACGAACTGATCGAAGTCGTGCGGGCGCTCGAGCAAGGCGGCTTGGACTTAGACGAGTCGCTGAAATTGTGGGAAAGAGGCGAACAGCTGGCTAAACGCTGCGAAGAACACTTAGCTGGCGCCCGCAAGAGAATCGAAGACACGCTGGCGGCCGGCGACACCGACGACACCTGAATTCGGGGTCGCGGAGGGTCGAATCGAAAATTTCTTCCCAAACTGGAACACGTTTCAGTTATGCTTT
The DNA here is from genome assembly GCF_059813315.1 of Mycobacterium sp. NGS11. Taxonomy (NCBI): domain Bacteria; kingdom Bacillati; phylum Actinomycetota; class Actinomycetes; order Mycobacteriales; family Mycobacteriaceae; genus Mycobacterium; species Mycobacterium sp. NGS11. The sequence continues at coordinate 56,021 of NZ_JCALEJ010000014.1, read as the reverse complement.
CGGCCATGGGTGATGCATCACTGACGGCCGAACTCGGCCGCGTCCTGGTCACCGGGGGCTCCGGATTCGTCGGCGCCAACCTGGTGTCCACCTTGCTCGACCGTGGACATCAGGTCCGCTCCTTCGACCGTGCGCCCTCGCCGCTGCCTCCACATCCGCAACTTGAGGTACTGCAGGGCGACATCACCGACACGGCCGTGTGCGCCCAAGCGGTCGACGGCATAGACACCGTCTTCCACACCGCGGCGATCATCGACCTGATGGGCGGCGCCTCGGTGACCGACGAGTACCGGCAGCGCAGCTTCGGGGTCAACGTCGGGGGAACCGAGAACCTGGTCCGGGCCGGGCAGGCCGCCGGGGTGCAGCGCTTCGTCTACACCTCGTCGAACAGCGTCGTCATGGGCGGCCAGAACATCGCCGGCGGCGACGAGACGCTGCCCTACACCAACCGGTTCAACGACCTCTACACCGAGACAAAGGTGATCGCCGAACGATTCGTCTTGGGCCAGAACGGCGTTGACGGCCTGTTGACGTGTGCGATTCGCCCCAGTGGCATCTGGGGCCGCGGCGACCAAACGATGTTCCGCAAGCTGTTCGAAAGCGTGATCGCCGGCCACGTCAAGGTGCTGATCGGGCGCAAGTCGGCCCGGTTGGATAACTCCTACGTGCACAACCTGATTCACGGTTTCATCCTGGCGGCGCAACACCTGACGCCCGGCGGCACCGCGCCCGGCCAGGCCTACTTCATCAACGATGCCGAGCCGATCAACATGTTCGAGTTCGCCAGGCCGGTGGTCGAGGCCTGCGGGGAGAGGTGGCCGCGGGTCCGGGTGAACGGCCCCATGGTGCGTGCGGCGATGACGGGTTGGCAGCGGCTGCATTTTCGGTTCGGGATACCGGCGCCGCTGCTCGAGCCGCTCGCCGTCGAGCGGCTGTATCTGGACAATTTCTTCTCGATCGCGAAAGCCTCCCGCGATCTCGGGTATCAACCCCTGTTCAATACCGAGCAGGCCCTGTCGGAATGCCTGTCGTACTACGTCGAGATGTTCGGCGAAATGAAGCGACAGGCCCTGGCGGACAAGGCATCCGCCTAGCGAAAGCTGACCATCTCGCTGCCCCACGCGGCACGGATGTTGGCATCGACGTCGTGCGCCAGGGCGTCACGGCGATCGATGATCAGGCAGGAGCGCTCGTCCGTATACGGCGTCCATTGCGGCTCACCGGTGGGGCCCGCGGGCGTGGCGTTCGCGGCGAAATTGATCCATCGGGTCCGCACCCTCTTGGACACCGCCTTGGCGGACTTGGTGCCGCCCAGCATCAGCGTCGGATCCTTGGGCGCACCGAGATTGCCCCAGACGTAAGGCAATTCGGTGGCATGCGCGGCCCCGATCGTGAGCTTCAGCAATGGGGTGGCGTAATCGAACCGGTAGAGATACACCGGTGCCACGCGGGCGTGCCCCTCGGCGAGCCACACCGACGGCATCCGGAAGCCGACGTCCGTCGCGATGCTCAAACTCCTAGCCCTGCGCCGCAATCCCGAATACGTTGAGACGATCTCCTCTTCGGTGGGCAACTGCAGATCGGGCTGCTCGGCGGCGATCTGGTTGAACAACGACGTGATCGCTCTCGGAGTGATCGGCATCAGCGGCGATCTCAGCAACCGGAAGAGCATCGCCTCGTGCTTGTTGGTGCCGATGATCAGCGGGACCGGATGTGAGCGGCCCTCTTGCGCCCGCTTGACCGGGTAGTCGGTCAGAACGTCGCCGTCGACGATCGGGACGAACGCCAGCGTCCCCGGGTTGCGCACCGGCACGTCGTCGAACACCCGTTGCGACGCGGCCAGGATCGCCGCCGTCGGGATCTCCACCAGCCGTTGAGATTCCGACGGGGTGATTCCGAGCCGGTCGAGGAATGCCCTCGCCACCCGCCCCGCACGCTCGCGGTCGTACACCGAAGTGGCCGGCGAGCTTTGCGCGATCGCCCGAGCGAACAGACCTTCGGCCGCGGGGCTGGCCAGCAGCGTGGTGACGATGGCGGCACCCGCCGACTCGCCGAACAGCGTCACCCGCCGCGGATCGCCGCCGAAGGCAGCGATGTTGTCGCGCACCCACTCCAGCGCCGCCAGCACGTCGCGCAGCCCGACGTTCGAGTCGAAACGCGGGCCCGCGGTGTCCAACGATGACAGGTCGAGAAAGCCAAGCGCCCCGAGCCGATAGTTGACGGTCACCACCACCACGTCGCCGCGGCTGACCAGTCTGCGGCCGTCATAGAGCGTCTGGCTGCTCGACCCCAGGACGTAGGCGCCGCCGTGCACCCACACCATCACCGGCTTGGCGTCATCCGGCTTGGTGCCAGAGGACGCCCAGACGTTGAGCCGCAGGCAATCTTCACCCTGCGGCGCACCCAAATCTATTGGCAGGTTGGGAAATACCGGTTGCGGGCAGGCAGGCCCGAAGGCGGTGGCATCGGCGACCTCGGCGCACGGCGCGGGCGGTTCGGGCGCGCGGAACCGCAGCTCACCGACGGGCGCGGCCGCATACCGCAGGCCTTTCCACGCCTTGACGCCCTCCTCTTGCCCGCCCCGGACCGGGCCGTAGCTGGTTTCGACCACGAGGTCGTCGATTGCCATGCGCGCGCGAAATCTCCTGAGGAACCTAGAAAAGGCGTTGCGTGAGGAACTCGACCACGCGCTTGCGGGCTTGGTAGGCGGGGTGGCCGTCGACCTCGCGGACCTCGTCGGTGAGCACCGAGTGCGCCATCTTGCCGAAGCCGTGCTGATTGCCGGGGCTCGAATCGATGTCGATCACCTCGAAGGCGTCGCCGAGGCGTTCCTTGAGCGTCACGAACCGCTCGCGCGGTACCGCCTTGTCCTCGCTGAACCGCAGCCCCATCGCGCACAGGCCGTCGTTGGCGCACCGATCGGCCACGGCGGCCAGTTCTGATTCGCTCAGGCCGGGATCGCGACGGCGCGCGGCTCCCAGCGGAAACGGGACCGACGGCTGCGAAAGCACCGGCGCCAGCACGCTGTCGTCGACCGCGGCCGCCAGCGCGAACCCGCCGGTGAAGCACTGGCCGATCACGCCGACGCCCTTGCCGGGCGTCGACGCGTTGAGATCACGGGCCAGCGCACGCAGGAACAGCGACACCGGCCGCTGCTTGTTCAACGCGAACGCCGCGAATTCCCTTGCCACACATGCCCGCCCGATCGTACTGGCGATGTAGCCGGCCGTCTTGGCCTTGCCCGGCTCGCCGAACAAAGACGGCATGGCGACGGTGAAGCCGTTGTCTACCAGGTGATTACCCAGGGCTAGCACACCGGGGTGGATTCCGGGAATCTCGGGGATCAGCACCACACCCGGGCCACTGCCCTTGCGGTAGACGTCATGGGTGTATCCCTCACCGCTGAACGGTGCCGCCGACCATCCGGACAGATCAGCCTCTGGTGCAGTCACGTTGACAGGATCCCTTTGCTCGCGCGGGTGAGCTAGCGGCTCGGCAAAGGCGGTTGCGATTGCGTCGCCGACGCCAGCGTACGGAACTGATCGGTGTTTCCGGCGCCGGTTATCGCAATTTGGGTGGCGCCGCCGGGAGCGTTGAGTCGGGTCGTCCATACCGGCTCGGCGTCCGCGCCGTCTTGGCCGGAACCTTGATAGACCACCCAGCTGGTTCCGCTGACATCGACCGCTCCGGTCGGGTAGGCCGACGGGTGGATCGAATTGACGAGCTTGTCCTCGTCGGCGTTGCTCTGGGTCAGGCTCAGATACATCCCGGTCGGACTGATGTAGCCGACGACCGAGATGGGCGCGTTCACCCGTTGACCGCTCGCCGGGTCGGTCCGTCCGCCCTGGATGCCGCCGCGGTGGCCGGAGTTGGCCTGCCAGCCCGCGGGAAGCCGCGGTTGCCGGACCGGAAAGCCGAGCGCGGACGCGTCGGCACGCAGGGCCGCGCCGGCGTCATACGACGGGGCGGGGCCCTGGTGGCTGCCCAGCTGAAAGGAGCACATGCCCAGCATGCCGGCCAGCACAACGCACCCGATGACCAGCGGAATCAGGGACCAGAACATGTCCCGGCCGTCCTGCAACAGCCGGGGCTTCGCCGGCCTGGGAGCGGGTCCGGCCTGCGGAGACGGCGCGCCGGCCACGTTCCCATCGAGCTGGGCATTCAGCGGCGGCTCCTCCGTCATCCTCCAAGTATCCCAGTTCCAGCGGACCGATCCGCTTCTGGGACAATCGACAACCATGACAGTTGAGGGCGACCGCTCGACCGCCGCCGCCGGCCAGGCCTCAGCGCAGGGCCGACCGCGTGGTGAGGCTCCGGACCGCAACCTGGCTTTGGAACTGGTGCGGGTCACCGAGGCCGGCGCCATGGCCGCCGGTCGCTGGGTAGGACGCGGCGACAAAGAGGGCGGCGACGGGGCGGCCGTCGACGCGATGCGCGAGCTGGTCAACACCGTGTCGATGCGCGGCGTCGTCGTCATCGGCGAGGGCGAGAAGGACCACGCTCCGATGCTCTACAACGGCGAGGAGGTCGGCAACGGCGACGGCGCGGAGTGCGACTTCGCGGTGGACCCGATCGATGGCACCACGCTGATGAGCAAGGGCATGCCCAACGCCATCTCGGTGCTGGCGGTGGCCGACCGGGGCGCGATGTTCGACCCGTCGGCGGTGTTCTACATGAACAAGATCGCCGTCGGGCCAGAGGCCGCGCACGTGCTCGACATCACCGCCCCGATCTCCGAGAACATCAAGGCCGTCGCCAAGGTCAAGGCGCTGTCGGTGCGCGACATGACCGTGTGCATCCTGGACCGGCCGCGGCACGCCAAGCTGATCGAGGACGTGCGGACCACCGGGGCGCGGATCCGGCTGATCACCGACGGCGACGTCGCCGGTGCGATCTCGGCCTGCCGGCCGCACTCGGGCACCGACATGCTGGCCGGGATCGGCGGCACGCCCGAAGGCATCATCGCCGCCGCCGCGATCCGCTGCATGGGCGGCGCCATCCAGGCGCAGCTGGCTCCCACGGACGACGACGAACGCCAGAAGGCCATCGACGCGGGCTACGACCTGGATCAGGTGCTGACCACCGAGGACCTGGTGTCCGGCGACAACGTGTTCTTCTGCGCCACCGGGGTCACCAACGGCGATCTGCTCAAGGGCGTGCAGTACTACCCCGGCGGCTGCACCACGCAGTCGATCGTCATGCGGTCCAAGTCGGGAACGGTCCGGATGATCGAGGCCTACCACCGGCTTTCGAAACTCAACGAGTACTCCGCCATCGACTTCACCGGCGACACCTCCGCCGCCTATCCCCTGCCCTGACCGACCGAGAGCGAGGACGCCACTCAATGGCCGCTGACGACACCGAGTACCGCATCGAGCACGACACCATGGGCGAGGTCCGTGTGCCCGCAAAAGCGTTGTGGCGCGCCCAAACCCAACGCGCGGTCGAGAACTTCCCGATCTCGGGTCGCGGCCTGGAGCGCACCCAGATCCGCGCGTTGGGCTTGCTGAAGGGCGCTTGCGCGCAGGTCAATAAGGACCTCGGGCTGCTGGCGCCCGAGAAGGCCGACGCGATCATCGCCGCGGCGGCCGAGATCGCCGACGGCCAGCACGACGACCAGTTCCCCATCGATGTCTTCCAGACCGGTTCGGGCACCAGCTCCAACATGAACACCAACGAGGTGATCGCCAGCATCGCCGCCGCCAACGGTGTCACGGTGCACCCCAACGACGACGTCAACATGTCGCAGTCGTCGAATGACACCTTCCCCACCGCAACCCACATCGCCGCCACCGAGGCCGCCGTGCGTCATCTGATCCCGGCGCTCGAGGTGCTGCACGACGCCCTGGCCGGCAAGGCTCGCGAGTGGCACACCGTGGTCAAGTCGGGCCGTACCCACCTGATGGACGCCGTCCCGGTGACGCTCGGTCAGGAATTCAGCGGATACGCCCGGCAGGTCGAGGCGGGGATCGAACGAGTACGCGCCACGTTGCCGCGACTGGGTGAACTGGCGATCGGTGGCACCGCGGTCGGCACCGGCCTGAACGCTCCCGACGGTTTCGGCGCGAAGGTGGTCGAAACGCTGGTCGCCTCCACCGGCCTGAGCGAATTGCGCACGGCGGCAAACTCGTTCGAGGCACAGGCGGCGCGCGACGGGCTGGTCGAGGCTTCCGGCGCGCTGCGCACCATCGCGGTGTCGCTGACCAAGATCGCCAACGACGTTCGCTGGATGGGGTCGGGCCCGCTGACCGGCCTCGCCGAGATCCAGCTGCCCGACCTCCAGCCGGGCAGCTCGATCATGCCCGGCAAGGTGAATCCCGTTCTGCCCGAGGCCGTTACGCAGGTCGCCGCGCAGGTGATCGGCAACGATGCCGCCGTCGCGTGGGGCGGTGGCAACGGCGCGTTCGAGCTCAATGTCTACATCCCGATGATGGCCCGCAACGTCCTCGAGTCCTTCAAGCTGCTGACCAACGTGTCGAAGCTGTTCGCCGAGCGTTGCATCACCGGGCTGGCCGCCAACGTCGAACACCTCCGCGAGCTGGCCGAGTCGTCGCCGTCCATCGTGACGCCGCTGAACTCGGCGATCGGCTACGAGGAGGCCGCCGCGGTGGCCAAACAAGCGCTCAAGGAGCGCAAGACGATTCGGCAGACCGTGATCGATCGCGGCCTGATCGGCGACAAGTTGTCGATCGACGAACTCGACCGGCGGCTTGACGTGCTGGCGATGGCCAAGGTCAAGCCCGAAGACTGAACCGGCCGTCATCCGGTGACGGCTGTGGTCGACGAGAGTAAGGGTGGTTTTCCATGACGGCTCCTCCCGGCGGTCCCTACGGCCAGGGACCCTACGGAACCAATCCGTATGGGCAGGACCCGAATTGGGGCGGCCAGCCGCAGGGCGGTACCGGCCCCTACCCGCAAGGCGGTCCGGGACCCTACCCGCCGGGCGGTCCCGGTCCTTACCCGCAAGGCGGTCCATACGCGTACCCACCGGGTGGCGCGTACCCCTACCCCCCGCCCGGTGGCGCCCCCTACCAGCAGTATCCCCAACCCGGACAGCAGTTTCCGCCGGGCGGCCCGGGCGGGCCCTACCCCCCGGGGCCGCCGCCGGGTGGTCGCGGCTCGAAGCTGCCGTGGCTGATCGTCGCCGGTCTGGTCGTGCTCGCGGTCATCGCGCTGGTGGTGACGCTGTTGGTGATGCGCGGCGGCCATGACAACAAGCCGGCCACGGCGCCCTCGACAACGAGCACCTCGGTCTCGCAGCCGAAGAACTCTGCGCAGAACGCGACCGATTGCACCCCGAACGTGTCCGGTGGCGAGATGCCACGGACCGACTCGCTTGCCGCGGGCAAACTTTCGTTCCCGGCCAGCGCCGCGCCGGGCGGGTGGACGGTGTTCTCCGACGACCAGGGCCCGAACCTGATCGGCGGACTGGGAGTTGCCCAGGACGTGCCCGGGGCCAATCAGTGGATGATGACGGCGGAGGTCGCCGTCACCAATTTCGTTCCCAGCATGGACCTTTCGGCCCAAGCCACGAAGTTGATGCAATGCATCGTCGCGGGCCCCGGATACGCGAACGCGCAGCCTACGCTCGGACCGACGAAGTCTTCGTCGATCACCGTCGACGGCACCAAGGCCGTGCGGGTCGACGCCGACGTCACGATCGCCGACCCCAGTCGCAACGTCAAGGGCGATTCGGTCACCATCATCGCCGTCGACACCAAGCCGGTCACCGTCTTCATCGGCAGCACACCCATCGGCGATGCCGCTTCGGCCGATCTCGTCGGCAAAATCATTGCCGCGCTGAAGGTCTCCAAGTCCTGACGCAGGTCGGCCGGCTAGCCCGCCGAGCCCGTCGGCGCCGAGACGTGGGTGGCCTCGGATCGTCCGCGCAGTACCGTGGAATAGCACTCGGCCCACTGCGCGCGCTCGGCCTCGCCCGCGGCGTCGACGGCGCCCGCCGAGCACAGGATCCGCCGGTCGGAGGTTTTGGCGAGGTCGGCCAGTCGCGCGGCTTCGTTGACGGCGTCACCGATCACGGTGTATTCGTACCGGTTTTCGGCGCCGACGTTTCCGGCGAACACCCGCCCCGCCGAGACGCCGATGCCGAAATCGACCGGCAGCCGTCGCAATTGGGAGCCCAGCGCACGGGCGGTCGCCAGGGCCGATGAGGCCGGCTCGTCGGCCGGCAGCGGCACCCCGAAGACGGCCAGCGCGGCATCGCCGGCGAACTTGTTGACCAGCCCGTGATATTCGTCGACGGCGTTCACGACGATGCGGAAGAAGTCGTTGAGCACCTCCGCGACCTCTTGCGGGGGGCGGCTTTCCGCGAGCCTGGTGGATTCCACCAGGTCGATGAAAAGCACGGCCGCCTCGACCACGTCGCCCGACAGGGATGCGCCCTCGTTGAGGGCGCGCTGCGCGACGTCGGCCCCGACGTGACGCCCGAACAGGTCGCGTATCCGGTCCCGCTCAGCGAGCCCCGCCACCATCCGATTGAATCCCGTTTGTAATCGCCCGATCTGGGAGCGTTCGTAGGCGCCGACATAGGTGTCCATGCGGCCGTGCTCGACCTCGGCCATCGCGTCGACGACCTCGCCAATCGGATCCGAGATCGACCGCGACGTCAAGATCATGGTGGGCAGTCCCAGCACCAGCGCCGCCAGCGACACCACCAGAATCGGCACGTCCAGCGACGCCGACTTCTCGATCAGCCACCCGTACGAGCGCAGAACGACCATCGTCGCAATGACCGCGATGGGAAATGCGCTGCACAGAAACCACAGCAGGACCAGGCGGGCATACACGCTCGGCACCGCGAGCCGCGGCTCGGCGCCCAACGTGGCGGCGCGCATGATGGGTCGCAGGGTGCGCTGCGCGATCAGCATCCCGGTGCCGGCCGCGGCCGATCCGCCGAGCAGCACGCCGAGCACGATCGGCAGCAGAAGCTGCGGTCTGTCAGTGAGATTCAACAAGATGAAGATCCCGCCGGTCAGCGCCCAGGACGTCACCAGGATCGCCGACTGGCGCCCGGCCAGCTTCATCACGGCTTCGCGTTGCTGCGGGGTGGGGTCGTCGCCCGCGACGAACCAGCGCACTGTGGGAGCCAGGCTGATGGCGCCGGCCACCGCGACACTGACGATGCCCAGCACGACGAGCAACACCACCGGTACCGTGTTCTGCCGCGCGAAGTCGGCGTTGGCGCCGACGGAAGTGTGGCCCCGCAGCGGAATCAAGATGGCGGCCGCTTCGACGACGGCCAGGACGTAGGACAGGCTCAGGTCGAACCCGTACTGGATCAACCACCGCCGAACAGACTTTCGTTGCCCCGTGGCACGTTGCCGCGCCTGGCCACGCCATGACGGCGGGAGCCGATCCCGAAGCCAGCCCACGGTGATCATGTAGAGGTAGGTTCGAAATCCGTGCTAGGCACCGTTGTTCGGCCCTCCGGAGTTCTGCCCCGGGATGTCGGTGATCGGGAAGTTGGGCATCGGTTTCGGCGAGGGGGTGTTGGGCAGCGTGGGGATGTCGCCGGGCGGGATGTCGTGCAATGCGTTGACGGGCGGACCGTTCTCCCGGCCGCCGTAACTGCTGCCAGGGGCGCGTGGCCCCAGCAGGTCGCTGACCGTCACCAGCCGGTAGCCGTTGGCCTTGAGCACCGGAATGAACTGGTACACCAAGTCGACGGTGCTCGAGTACGTGTTATGGAACAACACCACCGAGCCCGGCTTGAGGTAAGTCATCAACATGTAGCGTGTCGCGGCCGTGTTCGAGTCGTTCGCCCAATCGAAAGGGATGACATCCCAGAGGATTTCGGCCAGCCCGAACTGGCCGGCGGTCTGTCGGACCACCGGATCGGACAGCCCCCCGGCGGGGCGATACAGGTTCGGGGTGCGCCCGGTCGCGGCGGTGATCGCGTCGTTGGCCTTGGCGAACTGGGCGGCGATGTCTTCGCGTGGGATCGTGGTCATGTTGGGGTGTTCCCAGGTGTGGCTGCCGATTTCCATCCCCGCGTCGGCAATGCGCTTGGCACCCGCGGGGTTGGCGGCCACCTTGTTGCCGATCAGGAAGAAGGTGGCCTTGGCGTCGTTCTGCTTCAGGATCTGCAGCAGTCGCTCATCGAACGGCCCCGGCCCGTCGTCGAAGGTCAACGCGACGCACTTGACGACCGAGCAGCTCAGATCGTCGGCGCGCGTCACGTGGCCCGTCAGCCCGCCGATCACCAGCACCGCGACGGCAGCCGCCACGCCGACAACCGTGCGCCAGTAGCGCCAGGCTTGGGTGTCGGGTCGTTTCGCCACCGCAGAAGTTTATCGAAGACGCCATTACCCGGGTTCGAGCGCGCTGGTCAGGCGCCCTCACTGTGGGCCGGCGATCTCCTCGAGCATCTCGGTGACCAGGGCCGCGATCGGCGATCGCTCGCTGCGCAGCAGGGTGATGTGGGCGAACAGCGGGTGGCCCTTGAGCTTCTCGATCACGGCCGCGACGCCGTCGTGGCGGCCGACGCGCAGGTTGTCGCGCTGCGCGATGTCGTGGGTCAGCACCACCCGCGATCCGGTGCCCAACCTGGACAGCACGGTCAGCAGCACGTTGCGCTCCAGCGACTGCGCCTCGTCGACGATGACGAACGAGTCGTGCAGCGACCGGCCCCGGATGTGGGTCAGCGGAAGCACTTCGAGCATGCCGCGGGACAGCACTTCCTCCAGCACCGCCGGGCTGGCCAGGCCCTCGAGGGTGTCGAAGACGGCCTGCGCCCACGGGCCCATCTTCTCGCTCTCGCTGCCGGGCAGATATCCCAGCTCCTGGCCGCCGACGGCGTAGAGCGGGCGGAAGACGACCACCTTGCGTTGGGTGCGCCGCTCCAGCACCGCCTCCAAACCGGCGCACAACGCGAGCGCCGACTTGCCCGTGCCCGCCTTGCCGCCCAGCGACACGATGCCCACCGATTCGTCGAGCAGCAGGTCGAGCGCCACTCGCTGTTCGGCGGACCGTCCGCGCAGCCCGAACGCCTCGCGGTCGCCGCGCACCAGCTGGACGCGTTTGTCCGCGTTCACCCGGCCCAGCGCATGAGAGCTGCCGCCGAGCAGCCGAACACCGGTGTGGCAGGGCAGGTCTCGCGCTTCCACCAGATCGATCTCGCCGTCGGTGAACAGGGCGTCGATGTCTTCGGTGGCGGTCTCGATCTCGCGCATCCCCGACCATCCGGACGCGACCACGTCCTGCGCGTGGTATTCGTCGGCGGCCAGCCCCACCGCGGCGGCCTTGACCCGGAGCGGAATGTCTTTGCTGACCAACGTAACTCGTTTGCCTTCGGCCGCGAGGTTGGCGGCGCAGCTCAGGATCCGGGAGTCGTTGCTGTCGTTGCGGAAGCCGCTGGGCAGCACCGTCGGGTCCGTGTGGTTGAGCTCGACGTGCAACGAACCACCCTGCGCCCCAACGGGAATGGGCTGATCCAGCCGTCCGTGCACCAGCCGAAGGTCGTCGAACAGCCGCAGCGCCTGGCGGGCGAACCAGCCCAGCTCGTGGTGGTGGCGTTTGGCCTCCAGCTCGCTGATCACCACCAACGGAACAACCACCTCGTGTTCGGCGAACCGGCTGCACGCCCAGGGGTCGGACAGCAGCACGGAAGTGTCGATCACGTAGGTCCGGATATCGGTCACGTAGCGCTCCTCGAGCGGGATGAGCCCGCGCGGACCCGCACAGGCATGTCGACGGGAACCGCAGCACCAGGACCGGGGCCGGTCCTTCCGTTGTGGTGACGGGAGGTGCCGCCCTGGCAGCAGAGCATGACGCTGACCATCGAGAACGACGCTACTCCGGTGGCCGCGTGCCCGCTGTGCAGGCGCGCCGACGTGGCGAGCCGCGACCACCTTCATGCGGTGGCCGGTATCGAGAGATGCGCGCGTTCAGCCGACGACGAACTGCCGCAGTTGGGGGTCGTCCGCGACCCCCCATGCGGTGATGCGGTCGGAGATCGCCTGGCGCAGTTGCTCAGGACCGAAAACGCCTGCCTTCTCGACGTTCTGCACCTTGTCCACGTACGCGTCGATGTCGGCGCCGGGCACCTGCAGGTCGGCCGCGCGGGCGGCGATCGCCGCGATCGTCTCGTCGCGGGTGTACTCGAGGCAGTGCGCGACGAGGTTCGAGAAGAAGACTTCGTGGCGCCGCTCGTCGCGGGCGATCCGGTCGATGAGGCCGGCCAGGATGGGTTCCTCGAGTTGCGCGGCCAGGTTCTCGCAGAACACCGCGTGGGTGCGTTCGACGAACGCCATGTGCACCAGGGTTTCCACCTGCGAGTAGGTGTCGGCGCGGTAGCCCTTCATGACGTACTGGACGCGGGCCTCTTCGTTGGCGGTCGGATCGACCTCTCGGGTCACCACCAGATACTCACGCAGCGCGATCGCGTGCAGGTGCTCCTCGGCGGTCCACCGGCCCAGCCAGCGGCCCCAGTAGTCCTCCAGGATGAAGTGCTCTACCAGCTCGCGGTGGTGCGCGGCGAGGTTGTCCTTGAGCAGGAGCAGGATCTCGCAGGCGTCGGTCAACGGCCTCGGCAGCGTCATCGACGACGAATCCCAGTCGCGTCCACCCAGGAAGGCGAAGTTCTCGCCCCGGTCGAACGGCACGTAGTCGTGCGCGAACCAGATTTCTTCGGTGGACAGGTGGCGGTCGATGTTCGCTTCGACGACCGGCTCGAGTTCCAGGGTCAGCGCGTTAGCGACAGGTCTTTCGGCCATGAGATAACTGTAACCCGCGTACACAGGTTCATGAAATCGACCGGGCCGTGTCGCGCCAACTGGTGACTTTCGTCCCCGAGCGCGCCGTCCGGCCGGGCTCCACTCCCACAGGCCCCTCGTACGGCGGAAACCTACAGCGCGAGGCCGGGGTAGAGCGGGTTGGCGTCCAACAGTTCGGCCGCGGCCGCGCTGACCCGTTCGACGGTGCCATCGGCCAGCGAGTACTTGGCCTTGGAGGTGCCTTCCGGCTTCGTGTTGGACAGAACGTCGACCATCAGCTCGGCCACCCGGTCGAAGTCGGCCGGACCGAAGCCGCGGGTGGTGAGCGCCGGGCTGCCGAGCCGGATACCGCTGGTGTACCAGGCGCCATTGGGGTCGGCGGGGATGGCGTTGCGGTTGGTGACGACGCCGGCGTCCAACAGGGCCGACTCGGCCTGGCGCCCGGTCAAGCCGAACGATGTGACGTCGAGCAGCACGAGGTGGTTGTCGGTGCCGCCAGTGACCAGCTGAGCATCGCGCTTGAGGAAGCCGTCGGCCAGGGCCTGGGCGTTGTCCGCAACCCGCTGCGCGTAGGCCTGGAACGCGGGCTGCCTCGCCTCGGCGAGCGCGACGGCCTTGGCCGCCATCACGTGTGACAGTGGCCCGCCGAGCACCATCGGGCAGCCCTTGTCGACCGCGTCGGCGTATTCGGGTTGGCACAGGATGAGGCCGCCGCGCGGACCGCGCAGCGACTTGTGCGTCGTCGTGGTCGTGACGTGGGCGTGCGGCACCGGATCCTCGTCGCCTGTGAACACCTTGCCCGCCACCAGCCCGGCGAAATGCGCCATGTCCACCATCAGGGTGGCACCGACCTCGTCGGCGATCTCACGCATCGTCGCGAAGTTGACCCGGCGCGGGTAGGCGGAGTAGCCCGCCACGATCACGAGCGGCTTGAACTCGCGCGCGGCGGCCGCGACGGCGCCGTAGTCGATGAACCCGGTGTCGGGGTCGGTGCCGTAACTGCGCTGGTGGAACATCTTGCCGGAGATGTTGGGCCGGAAGCCGTGGGTCAGGTGGCCGCCGGCGTCCAGCGACATGCCTAACAGGCGCTGGTTGCCCAACTTGTTGCGCAGCTTCTCCCAGTCCGCCTCGGACAAGTCGTTGACGTGCTTGACGCCGGCGTCGGCCAGGCCCGGCGCCTCGACCCGGGTAGCCAAGATCGCCCAGTACGCAACGAGGTTGGCGTCGATGCCCGAGTGCGGCTGCACGTAGGCGTGCGGCGACCCGAACAGCTCACGAGCGTGCTCGGCGGCGACGCTTTCCACGGTGTCGACGTTCTGGCATCCGGCGTAGAACCGATGTCCGACGGTGCCCTCGGCGTACTTGTCTGACAGCCAGGTCCCCATGGTCAGCAGGACCGCAGGCGACGCGTAGTTCTCGCTGGCGATCAGCTTGAGCGAATCACGTTGGTCGGCGAGCTCTTTGCGCGTCGCCGCGGCGATGCGTGGTTCGACGGACTCGACCACCTGCAGTGCTGCTCGGTAGGCAGCGGTCGCGGTGTCGGCGTATTCGGCGCCCGGTGACGCGGTCGAGATGGCGGTGCGGGTCAAGTCGGCTGACATGAGAACGAGACTAGTCGGCCGACTAACCCCACAGTGAGGGCGCTCGCGCTATCCAGCGCTGACTTTTCGCCAGCCCAGCCGTTCGGCATTTCATCGCTCCTGTAACACTTGCACTATGCCGCGGCTTAGCGAGCCGAGCCCATATGTGGAGTTCGACCGAAAGCAATGGCGTGCGCTTCGTATGTCGACGCCGCTGGCCCTCACCGAGGAAGAACTGGTCGGCCTGCGGGGCCTGGGTGAGCAGATCGACTTGCTCGAAGTCGAAGAGGTCTACCTGCCGCTGGCCCGGCTCATTCACCTGCAGGTCGCCGCGCGGCAGCGACTGTTCGCCGCCACCGCCGAATTCCTCGGCGAACCCCAGCAAGCCCCGGACCGGCCGGTGCCGTTCATCATCGGGGTGGCCGGCAGCGTGGCGGTCGGCAAGTCGACGACCGCCCGTGTGTTGCAGGCGCTCCTGGCGCGCTGGGACCATCACCCCCGGGTGGACCTGGTCACCACCGACGGCTTCCTGTACCCGAATGCCGAGCTGGATCGCCGAAACCTGATGCACCGCAAGGGGTTTCCGGAGAGCTACAACCGCCGGGCGTTGATGCGGTTCGTGACGTCGGTCAAATCCGGATCGGACTACGCCTGCGCGCCGGTCTATTCGCACCTCAAATACGACATCATCCCCGGGGCCAAGCACGTGGTCCGCCACCCCGACATCCTGATCCTGGAGGGCCTCAACGTTCTGCAGACCGGTCCGACCCTGATGGTGTCGGACCTGTTCGACTTCGGCGTTTACGTCGACGCCCGAATCGAAGACATCGAGCAGTGGTACGTATCGCGATTCCTGGCCATGCGCAGCACCGCCTTCGCGGATCCCGAATCGCACTTCCACCACTACTCGGCGTTGAACGACACCAAGGCGGTCGCCGCCGCGCGCGAGATCTGGCGCTCGATCAACCGCCCCAACCTGGTCGAGAACATCCTGCCCACCCGGCCACGCGCCACCCTGGTGCTGCGCAAAGACGCCGACCACTCCATCAACCGGCTGCGGTTGCGCAAGCTCTGACGCCCCGCACCCGGCCGGGCGGCAGATCACGCCTCGAGGCGACGCACTCCCAGGTATTGCAGTCCCGCGAACGCCGCGGTGTATGCGCCGGTGGCCAGCGTCAACGCGACGCCCGTCAGGGTCAGCGGCAGCGCTTCCGCGGCCACGATCGAGGCCAGCGTGAACACCACATTGACCACCATGACGCTGATACCGACGCGGCGCAGTTCCGGTAGCGCGCCGAGGCTGAACACCAGCAGGCCGGCGAGCACGAAAACGACGCCCACGCCGTATTCCTGGAAGGACGTCAGGCCGGTCAGCGACGAAATCGGGTCGGCGAGGAAGGCGATGGCCAAGCCGAACATGCCCGTCAGGGTCGCGTCGGCACGCACGGCAAAACGCAACAGCGAGTCCGTCGAGTCGTAGAGGGGCCGGGTCGAGATTGTTGATACGCCGGTAATAGAGCTCATCTGCTTACTCCTCGCGATGGCGGGTTGGGTCGAACAGCTTTGAGGGTGCCGCCAGTGCACTGCCATATCGACTCGTGGCGCTGCCAACTAGTGCCACGGATACAACGACGAGGTGGTTCACCCGACTTATTCCCATCGGCGGGTAAATATTTGACACGCGCCAACCACGGGGCCTCAGCGGCCCCAAAAGCCACAGAAGTTCCTGACCTCGGCGACCGCGGTGGACTGCTACCCGTTCGAGTCGCTGGGAACCGGGATCCGCCCACGAAGATCGGCGGCGATCAAGCGGGCCGCGGCGTTCTGCCAGTTGTGCAGCGAACGCTGCGGCACCTCGGTGACGAACCAGTGCCAGGCTTGGCGCGCGGTCGGATCCAGCCCCGAGGCGGTGGCGTTCTGCGCGTAGGCACGCACCCCGACGACGTAGGGGAAGTACAGCGAGTTGTAGTAGCGCCACTCTTCGCTGGTCCCGAAGTCGCCGCCGTCGCGCGGTTTGAGCCGCGCTATGCCGTCGGCCAGCACGGCCTTGAGTTCGTTGGCCCGCTCGATCGGTTGGTCGGGGGCTCCCCGGGCCGCCAGCCGCTCGTCGATCAGCGGTAATGCGGTCAGCGGGCTGGCGACCAGCTTGGTCAGGTCACCGTAATGGCCCAGCGCCCGCCGGGTGAGTCTGGCGAAGGTGACGTCGTCGACGTCGGCGAGCGGGTGCTCCTGGCGCAGGGGCAGTGCCGCACCGGTGTGCCGCAGCGCGGCCCGATCCGCCCGCAGCGCAGGCGATTTCGAGAATGCGAGCCGGTCGAGCAGGCCGGCCAGCGGATCCGCGAGCACCTGCACGGTGATCGCGATCGCGAGGCTGGTGAACAGCAGCACCGTAAGCGCGGTCTGCGCGCCGGGATCGTTGCCGGTCACCGCCAACCCGATCAGCGCCTGGCCGCCGAACAGCACCGCCACCGCCACCGAACCGGAGAACGAGCGGAGCATGTCGGCGCGCAGCGCGTGACCCTCGTCGAACGCGTCCCACAGGGCGACGGCGACTCCGAGCCCCAGAACATCGCAACTCGTGGACGCCAGCGCGACCCAGCTGGGCACCAGGCCCAGCGGAATGATCAGGATCGCGTTGCTCAGCGCGAAGAACAGGGTGGCCGTGATGGCCAGTCCCACCGCGGGCTTGGGCCGCCGCGGCCGGCGCAACACGGCGGCCATCGCGCCGAGCGTCGACACCGAGATCACCGCGAACATCAGCCAGTGGCCCGGCCGCAGCGGCCCGTCGACGCCGCCGGCCAGCGTCGCCCCGAACAGGGTCAGCGCGGCAACCGCGGCCACGAGCAGCAACTCGCGGGCGCGGCCCCGGGACACGTCGCTGGGCCGGGACAGCTCGATGAGCACCGCGAACCACGCCACGCCGGGGACGGTCGCCAGGTAGATCTCGGCTCTGCTCAACGCCGGAGCGTACGCGGGACTGGCGATCCGGACCGCGTCCAGCCCCACCACGAGCGCGAACCCACACAGTCCGATCGCGGTGAGCGCGAGGACGGGCTTGCGCGGATCGCGGGCCGCCAGATAGAGGCCCAGCCAGGCGCTCAGCGTGAACACCACCGCCGACAGCGCAGCCATGCACTCAGTGTGGCACGCGGGCGCTTGAGACCTTCGGGGGTTACTTGCCGTGCCGGCGATCCCGCCGGCTGTAGTCGCGCAGCGCGCGCAGGAAGTCGACGCGGCGGAACGCGGGCCAATGCGTTTCGCAGAACCACATCTCCGAATACGCGCTCTGCCACAGCAGAAACCCGGACAGCCGTTGCTCGCCCGACGTGCGGATCACCAGGTCGGGGTCGGGCTGGCCGGACGTGTAGAGGTTCTCGGAGATGGCGTCGACGGTCACGGCGTCGACGAGTTCCTCGCCGGCGGCGCCGTTGGCGAGTTCCTTGTTGAGCAACGCACGCACCGCGCCGACGATCTCCTGCCGGCCGCCGTAGCCGACCGCCACGTTGACATGAAAGGACGCGACGCTGGGCGTGGACTCGACGGCCCCGCGCAACCGGCGGGCCGGCTCGTCGCCGAGCAGTTCCAAGTCCCCCACCGTGCGCACGCTCCAGCGGTTGGCCGGTGCGCAGATCTCCTCCACGACATCGGTGATGATCTCGATCAGCCCGGCCAACTCGTCGGGATCGCGTTGCAGGTTTTCCGTGGACAGCAGGTACACCGTCGTCATTTCGACGCCGGCTTCCTGACACCAGCGCAGCATCTCGGCGATCTTGGACGCACCCATCCGGTAGCCGTAGCTGACGTCTACGTATCCCGCGTCGCGGGCCCACCGCCGGTTCCCGTCGCACAGCACGGCGATATGCCGCGGCAGCTGTGACTTCGAGGCGGCCAGGCCCTGCCGCAGCCGCAACTCGTAGACGCGATACAGCGGCTCTTTGAGGCGCGGTGGGATAATTTCCACGAACATCCACCCTACTGCCAGCGGTGATCAATTCACCGGTCTCATTTCGGCTCGGTGCCTGAGAAACCTGAGAAGTCGAGACTGCGCCGTAACCATCCCTCGCTACTGTGGATTCTGAGCAGCCTTGGGCGACTTCCGCCGGTATCCATCGTTGCGAGAACAAGACACAGGAGACATGAGCAGCCAGACCAGCACCGTCCCCAACCCGGAGCCCGAATCCGACTCGATCGTTCCGGGGAACACCGTCGAGCAGTTCGCCGAGGGCGCCGCCCAGGTCTTGGGCAAGCCCCGGATGCGCGGCTGGATCCACTTCGTCTCCGCGTGGCTGGCCATCATCACCGGCGCCACGCTGGTGTCGGTGTCGTGGGCGGCCTCCTCGCCCCGCGCCGGCCACTCGACGCTCGTCTACGCCGCGGCGACGGTGGCGATGTTCGCGGTCAGCGCGACCTATCACCGGGTGCAGTGGAAGTCGGACGTCGCGCGCAGCCGGATGAAGCGGCTGGACCATTCGATGATCTTCGTCTTCATCGCCGGTAGCTACACCCCGTTCGCGCGGCTGGTCATGCCGCAGGACACCGGGGTGCTGGTGCAGTGCATCGTGTGGGGCGGCGCGGCCGCCGGCATCGCGTTGAAGATGTGCTGGCCGACAGCGCCGCGCTGGGTCGGCGTGCCGCTGTATCTGCTGCTGGGGTGGGTGGCCGTCTGGTTCGCGCCCACGATCCTGCACCAGGCCGGCGTGGCCGCGATGGTGCTGCTGGCCGTGGGCGGCGTGTTCTACAGCGTGGGCGGCATCTTCTACGGGCTGCGCTGGCCCGACCCGTGGCCGAAGACGTTCGGCTATCACGAGTTCTTCCACGCCTTCACCGCGATCGCGGCGATTCTGCACTACATCGCCATGTGGTTCGCCGTCTTCTACACGGGCGACCACGCCTGGCTATTGGGCGGCTAGGGCTGCCTCATCACCCCGATCAGGCGGGGGTGACGTCGTCGTCCGGCGACCAGTAGGCCTTCATCGAGGCGATCTTGCCTCGGCTGTCGAAGACCATGACGTCGATCGGCTCGATCACCATGCGGTGCTCGCCCGCGGTCACGGTCAGCCGGAATTGGAAGGCCGCCTCGTTGCCCGCGACGCGCAGCGTCACCAGTTCGCACTCGCGCTGCAACTCGTTGATCGCGGAGTAGAAGCCGTGGATCGCCTGCCGGCCGATGTGCACCTCGCCGCCGACCGGATCTTCGACGGTGGCGTCGTCGGCGTACAACTCGACCAAGTCGTCGGCGCTGCCCTTGGCGACCAGTTCGATGTAGCGGTTGACCGTGTTCCTGATCGCTTCGGTCTTGGCGGCATTCGGCATGGGACGCAGGGTAACCCCGCGCTCGTGGCGATCGCCAGCGCGGGGTAGCCGGGCGTGGCGGGTCGCCGCCATCGGCTTCAGTGACCCGCAACACCCAGGGCGGCGGCCAATTCGGTTGCACCGGTCACCGGCAGGTCGCAGACCTGGCCGCGGCACACGTAGGCGGCGTCGGCGCCGCCCACACGGGGCCGACCGGCCAGCAGCGGCGACGAATCCACCTCCCCGCCCATGACGATCGCCCCACCCGGTGCCAGCCGTCGCGCGTCGGCCAGCAGCGTCGAGGCCGACGGGTCGCAGGCAACCGCGATCTGCAGCGGTCCGCGCACCGCCGCTTCCGCGACGGCCAGCCAATGCCCGGCCGACCGCGGCGCGCGTTCCAGCAGCACCGAGTGCGCACCCAGCGATTCGGTGGCCGCGCGCAGGTACCGCTCGGCACGATGACCGTCGACCAGGTGCGCGGCGGTCAGCAGCGCCTCGGTGATCGACGACGCCCCCGACGGGGTCGCGCCGTCCAGCGGGTCGGCCGGCCGGAGCACCAACCGCTCGGCGTCGTCGGCGGTGTCGAACCAGCGGCCGGGTTGTGCATGATCGGCGAAGTGCGCCAGCGCGGTGTCCAGCAGATCGGTTGCCGTCGTCAGCCAGATCGCCTCGGCTGTCAGCTGATACAGCGCAAGGAGCCCGGTGGCAAGCATCGCGTAGTCCTCGAGGATCGCAACGCTCTCGCCGACCACGCCGCCCAGGCTGGCGCGCCGCAACCGGCCGTCGACCACATGCAGATCCAGCAGCGCACGCGCGCAACGCCGCGCGGCTGCGGCCAGTTCGGGCTCGCCCAGCGCCAAGCCGGCTTCGGCCAGCGCGGTGATCGCCAGCCCGTTCCAGGACGAGACGACCTTGTCGTCGCGTCCGGGCTGCGTTCGGGTGCGCCGGGCGGCCAGCAGCGCGGACCGCACCCGGTGCAACCGCTGCGAATCATCGGCATCGGCGCGGGCCTGCAGCACCGAGGTGCCGTGCTCGAACGTGCCGCTCTGGGTGACGGCGAAAATGCTTGCCGCCCAAGGCCCGTCGTCGGGTCCGAGCACCTCGTTCAGCTGCGCCGGTGTCCACACATAGGTCGAACCCTCGCGGCCGTCGGCGTCGGCGTCCAGCGACGAGGTGAACATGGCACCGTCGGCCAGATCGTCGAGCAGGAATCGGGCGGTCTGGGCGGTGATCCGGCGCGCCAGCGGGTCATCGGTGCGCCGCGCCCAGTGCGCGTACGCGCGCAGCAGCAGGGCGTTGTCGTAGAGCATCTTCTCGAAATGCGGTACCACCCAGGCATTGTCGACGCTGTATCGGGCGAAGCCGCCGGCGAGTTGGTCGTAGATGCCGCCCCGCGCCATCGCGTTGCCGGTGTGCGATACCGCCGCAAGGGCCGCCGGCGAACCGGTGCGCTCGAAGTGGCGCAGCAACGCCTCGAGCAACGCCGACGGCGGGAATTTGGGCGCACCGCCGAACCCGCCGTGCACCGCATCGTGCTCCTGCAGCAGCGTGGCGACGGCGTGGTCGCACAGCTCCGGCGCCACCGAAGGACCGGCGCCAGGCAGACCGGACGCCATCTGGCGTAGCTCGCCGGCGATATGGTCCGAGGCCTCCTCCACCTCGCCACGACGCTCCCGCCACGTCGCGGATACGGCCGAAAGGAGTTGCAGGAAACCATCTTTCGGATAGTAGGTGCCACAGAAAAAGGGGCGGCCGTCCGGAGTGAGGAAACAGGTCATCGGCCAGCCGCCATGCCCGGTGAGGGCGACGGCGGCGTTCATGTAGACCGCGTCGATGTCCGGGCGTTCCTCACGGTCGACCTTGATGCAGACAAACCCCGCGTTCATCGCGGCGGCCACTTCGTCGTCTTCGAATGATTCGTGGGCCATGACATGGCACCAGTGGCAGGCGGCGTAGCCGACGGACAGCAGGATAGGCACGTCACGGGCGGCGGCATCGGCCAGCGCCTCGGGGGTCCACTGGTGCCAATGCACCGGATTGTTGGCGTGCTGGCGCAGATACGGGCTCGTCGCCAGGCCAAGGGTATTCGTCGAAGCGGAGTCAGCCGGGCTCATCGCCGGGCCCCGGGGCTCGCGGCGAGCCGTCCGCCTCATCCCGGTCGACCGCGTCGGTGCCCTCGTCGGCGGCCTGGTCCGGTTCGGGGTGCTTGGGATCAAACGTGTCCGGCACCTTCTTCAACTGCCGGTTCATCGAACGCAGCAGGAACAGCGTGCTGATCAACAGCAGCACGACGATCAGCAGCCCGATCGGGCTGGCCTTGCCGAAATCGGGGCCGGTGTGGTGCGGCTGGCCGTCGGCTTGCCAGCCGAGGGCGGCGAGAAACAGGTGATTCACTCGTCGCTCTCGATTCCGGCGAACAGGTCATCCTCGGGTAGGCGGACCGGAACCCGCGACCGCGCCAACTCGAATTCCTCAGTGGGCCAGAGCCGTTGCTGCCACTCGATGGGAGCGGCGAAGAAGTCGTGGTCCGGGTCGATCTGCGTGGTGTGCGCCCGCAGCGCGTCGTCGCGTTGGCTGAAGTACGCCGAGCACTCGACGCGCGTGGTCACCCGGGACGCGAACGGGTCGTGCTTGGCGTCCCAGTGCTCGAGCCACTTCTTGAACGGGGGTTCATGACCGTGCTTGATGGCTTCGTCGTGCAGCAACTGCATCCGGGCGCGCAGGAAGCCGTGGTTGTAGTAGAGCTTGGACACCGTCCACGGCTCGCCGGCGTCGGCGAAGCGCCGATAATCGCCGGCCGCCTCGAAAGCGCCGACCGAAACCTGATGGCAGCGAATGTGATCGGGGTGGGGATAGCCGCCGTTTTCGTCGTACGTGGTCATCACGTGCGGACGGAACTCGCGGACCACCCGGACCAGCGCCTCCACCGACTCCTCCAGCGGCACCAGCGCGAAACAGCCCTCGGGCAGCGGCGGCGGGGGGTCACCCTGGGGTAGGCCGGAGTCGACGAAACCCAGCCAGGTGTGCTCCACGCCGAGTATCTCGGCGGCCTTGGCCATCTCGTCGCGGCGAATTTCGGCGATGTGTCCGTGCACCTCGGGCAGGTCCATCGCCGGGTTGAGGATGTCGCCACGCTCACCGCCGGTCAGCGTCACCACCAGCACTCGATGGCCCTCGTCGGCGTAGCGGGCCAGCGTGGCCGCGCCCTTGCTGGACTCGTCGTCGGGGTGGGCGTGCACCGCCATTAACCGCAATTCGCTCACGTGCCCCCTTGTCTCACCTGCTGGTCGCCCGGTCTGACCCTATAATTCCAGTTTCGAGTTCGTTGCATGCTGTCGGCCGGTGCCGGGCAGCCGACAACCAGGCATAACCAGCTATGACCGAAACTCCTGCCTCGCGTCCGGAGGCCCGCTACGGGCGCTCCCGGCTGTCGCGTATCCCCCGGCGGTGGGTGATCCTCACGCTGGGCGTGCTGGTAGTCGTGGCGGGGCTCGTCGTTGCCCTCATCGGTTATCACCGGTTCGGCACCAGCGACGTCAAGGGGACGATGGCCGGCTATCGGGTGATCGACGACCAGACGGCGTCGATAACGATCAGCGTGACGCGATCGGATCCGTCGCGGCCGGTGGACTGCATCGTGCGGGTGCGATCTCAGGACGGCAGCGAGACGGGCCGGCGAGAGCTGCTGGTCCCGCCGTCGGACGCGGCCACCGTGGAGGTGACCACGACGGTGAAATCCTTCGAACCGCCGGTGGTGGCCGACATCTATGGCTGCGGCACCGATGTGCCCGCCTACCTGCGCCCGGCGTGACCTTCTAATCCGCGACCGAACTGAACCGCAAGTCGGGACACCGCTGTGTTCGGACCGCTGGGCACCGCACTCCACGATCCGTGTGTGGTCGATGACGCGAACGAGACAGTTGCGTAACGCATTCTCCTTGGCGGGACCGAACCTCTTCTCGAGGGTTTCGTTTTGCGGCCAACAAGCGGAACCGAGAACGTGTTGCTGGACGAAACGCGGCGAGTCGAAACCTATTGGGCTGCAAGCTCGTCGCGATTCTCGACGAAAAGGAATTCTTTACCAATCGTTTTCGAATTATCGATCTCGTTAATTTCTAACAAATTCGTTTGTAGAAACTCTACCCATTCAAACCAAACGTATGTCATAGTCACACGCTAAGGGGTTCCTTCCTCGAGAGGAGGTGTGTACCGATGAAGATCGCAGTAGCGACAGCCGGCGCCACCGTCGCGGCCGGCGCCACCACTCCCGCGCCCTTCAGGTTGTGGCGAACCCCTCGTCCCTGAACGGACTCTAACTTTTTATCTTGCGGCCTCTCGCCGCATTAAATGACCGAAGCGCGCGGGACTCACCAGCATGGCATCGAAGAGTGTCTGCGTAGTGCCATAATTCCCCGCCCTGACTGCAGAAGTTCGGCGAAACTCACCAGCCTGCGCGATTGGCGAGAATTTCGCGCGCGAGACGGCGCAGATGGCACTCACCATATCGCCGGCCTAAAACACTAATTGCGGCTGATTTCGCCGCTACCTACAGAGAGGTCGAGTGTCATGTTTGACACACGATTAATGCGGATTGCGGCCGCTGCCGCAATCGGGCTGTCGCCCACCTCGATATTTGTCGCTCCTGCGGCGAATGCCTATTGTCTGCCGTTCGTCGGCTGTTACGGGCCGAACATACCGAACCCTGTAGCACCGCAGGCTCCAATGATGCCGCACGTGCCTGCCATGCCAGCAGCGCCGGCCCCGGTGGCAGCCCCTCCAATAGCGCCACCTGTGGCGCCTGTGGCGCCGCCCCCCGTCTTGGCTGCGCCCCCGGCTCCGATAGCACCAATAGCGCCGCCACCCGTTTTGGCGGCACCACCCCCGGCTCCGCTCGCACCGCCGGTCGCGCCGCCACCCGCACCAGTCTTGGCTGCACCACCTCCGGCGCCCGCGATAGCACCACCAGCACCTGTGGCCCCGCAACCCGAGGTGCTAGCCGCGGCACCGCCGGCACCCATTGCACCGCCGCCGGCACCAGTTCCGGCCGCGGCTCCGGTAGCGCCTCCGGTGGCGCCGCCGCCTGCGGTTCCTGCCGCGGTACCTGATCTGCCAGCACCACCGGCAGCACCAGTACCCGCCGCGGCCCCGGTGGCACCACCCCCAGCGGCACCACCTGCGGTTCCGGCCGCTGCCCCGGTAGCTCCGCCACTAGCGGTGACACCGGATATGCCGGGTAACGATCCGCAGCAGACGCTAGATGCGTTGCGGAATGCAGGTGCCATACCGTCGCCTGGCAACCCCGTACCGGGCCACATGCCAGCACCGCCGCCTGCGGCATCGGAAACAGCTCCTGCACCGGCCAACACGCCGATGCAACAGCTGAACAACCTGGAGAATGAGCAGCGCGCATCCCAAGGGTTACCGCCGCTACCGCCGCCACCGGCTCCTGCACCCAACGCAGCGCCGCCACCGAACATGCAGCAGATCATGGGTCCGTTGCAGAACGGGACGAACCCGTCAGCGCAGCCAGCTGTGACGGCACCAGAGCCCGGGGCACCAGTAGGGCCGGCACCCGGCTCGCCACCCGCCATTCCGGCTTCCGCGCCGGGATCGTCCGGTCCGATGCCTGGTGTTCCGGCCGACACCTGCAGCCCTGCGGCCGGGCCGTGTAACAACAATTCGGCGTACAACCAGGCGATGTTGGGCGACTGCCAGATGGCTGGGAACTGCGACAGGGTTCAGTTGTTGCCGCAATACACACCCGGCCCTGGGTCTCAGCCAACAGGGGCACCGGCAGCTGCAGCACCGCCAGTTGGCCCGACTCCTGCGGCCACAGGGGGGGCTGGCCCCGGCAATGGGGCGCCCGCGGACGGCGGCTTACTGCTGGGTAATCCCAATCCTGCGGGTAATCCTGCGGCGGTCTCGCCGCAAGCCTCTCTCTATAACGAGGACGCCTACCCGAGGATGGCCTGCTATCAGTCTCTGATGAGCGACGCCACGTGTGGCAACCTGCCTGAGTTCAACACCAATAACCCGGGGATGAACGTCACGGCCAACGTGATTCCTGCTTCCGGTCCGCAGACGCCAATCACCGATGCGCCTCCTATGGGCTTGCCTAATCCATGTCCAATGGCCAACGGTTACTGGGGCCAATGTGCGCCGCTCGGAACCCCGTCGACACCGGCTGCCGCTCCGCTGGGCACAGCTCCGGCCGTCCCGGCAGCAGTTCCAGCCCCGATCACAAGTGGAATTCCTGCGACCCCGGCCGGACCAGCGCCGGACAGCTACTGCGCAACGTTGATAAACTGCGACTTCTCGTCGATGCCGCCGTTTGATCCGAGCGCAGGAGCGCCGGATGCGGTTCCGGCTGCAGCACCGGACAGCATACTGCCGCCCAACAATGCACCGCCACCTGCTCAGGGTCCATGCCAATCAGGTGCGGCAGTAGGTCCGGACGGCTCCTGCGGGGCTCCGGCAACTCCACCGCAGGATCAGAGCCAACCGGCGGCATGCACATCGTCCAGTGTGTTCTCGACGGGTAGCGACCCACATCGGGCCATCTTGGTTGACGTCAATGGCGCCAACTATTGCGTGGCACCGGGGAACCCACTGTCCCCGGCAGTAAATCCGTCAGACAGTCCTCTCTCAACGCCGCCCGCTAACCCGTATGCCAACTGCATCGGCTCGGCCTGTGTGCAAGATATCCACAACAGTCAGCAAACCTTCCCGACAGACGGCCAGACCTACAACGGTATGACCTACAATGCCAACTGCATCGGGGGCGGATGCTGGCAGGATGCGAACGGCAACACCGTTCCTGACCCACGGCCGATACAGCCGGGTGAAGGGGCATTAGCGCCAGCGCAGCAAACCAATCAGGGTAACGCCCCGCAGTACCAGGGTCCGTGCCCAACCGGCGTTGCAGTGAATGGCCAGACTGGCGCGTGCCCAGCAGCCCCAGCGAAGCCAGCAGTCTCTCCGAGTAACACAAACACCACTACCACGCCTTTAAATGACGGTCCTGGCAGTGGAAACTGCAATCCCGCCAAGTGGGGATTCAGGTGCATCACCGGCTAAGCGAAAGGACGTAGCCAGGTCCAGACTGCGGCCCCCAACCCCCCGGCCCGCAGTCTGGCTCATGGCTATGGCATTACGCCAAGGTCAATAGAAGGGCATGCGCATTGAAAACTCTCTACACAGCGGTGGCGGCGACTTCTTTGCCCTCGCGCCAGTCATCGTTGCCCCGGCCGCAAAGGCCGGTTCCTCCTGTAGTGGAAATGGCGCAAACGCCAGGTCCGCATGCGGATCCTGCCTTGTATACGCCGCAATGCCATGGGCTCCCAGCCGACAAGGCCGCACAGTGTGCCGACCGCATTGCCGTCGGGCGGACATAATGCGCGCCATTGTCGCGGCCTCCGTCGCCGCCACGGCAATAGTCCTGGCTGGCCTCGCGCATGCTGACGGCAGCGCAAGCCTGAACGCCGCTGTCGAGCAGCTCTATAACAAATACCAGGCACGGTGCACCCCCCTGACGCCGCCACACTTCCAAGGCATCCAGATCACCGGTGATGGACACGGCCGGGTCATCGACACCAACCCCAGCTTGGGTGGACCGTTCGAATATATGAAGCTACCCAACGGGGCACCAGGAGTTCCCGGCGCGCAGTATCTCCGCGCAGACGCCAATGACGGCAGCGGGATCTACTACGTCGCCTTTAACTTCTGCTAAGAGACGGCATGCGAAACGTCATCGTCGCGGCGCTATCGCCCTCGCGCCACCGACGGTCCTTGCTCCTATTCCCTCGGAGCCACCGGCCTATTGTGGGCTACCTAAGCCCAACTGAACCCCGAGTAATTTCGGGTGTTTAGCGGGGGTGCACAACGGCCAAGCCCGCAAGGCGGAGCATGTACGGGCACGGTGGCGCAGGTAGCTGACTGCGACGCCCGTAATTTCGGCGGTTAAGCGATTAGACGGAAATCGTTGCGTGGTTGGGCTTATAGCTCCGCTGTCGGGCTGCTTATACTTGCGCCGCCGGCCAGCGCGTGATGCCTGAAGCTTGGGGTGGCCCAACATTCCTGAAACAGACGGCGCTTCAGCCCGCTGAGGACTTTGCCCAAGGTGACGTCCCGCGGCCTTGGCGGCGGTTCCCATGCATCGCGCCGCTATCCCGCTTCCTGCTGGCGCTGGGTCTCCCGTGCCATGTCCTTCGACCCTCAGCGCCTCGTGTAAGGCCTGGTAAATCCTGATGGAGCAAAGCGGTAAGCAACATTTTGCGCGGTGGTAACATGGACTAATACACGGTTCCGGTTGGGACCGTGTTGCTGCATTAGCGGCCGTGAGCAAAACGGAGCGGCAGCACACGGGGCGGGACGCACACGTCGGGAGCGGCGGAGCTAACAGGACTCAACGCGAACTCGCGGAACAACATACGAGGAGCACGACGAGATGACGGACACTTCCGTGACCTGGCTTACCCAGGAGTCACACGACCGACTCAAGGCCGAGCTCGATCACTTGATTGCGAATCGTCCGGTCATTGCCGCGGAGATCAACGACCGCCGCGAGGAAGGCGACCTGCGCGAGAACGGTGGCTACCACGCCGCCCGCGAAGAGCAGGGCCAGCAGGAGGCGCGCATCCGCCAGCTGCAGGACCTGCTGAACAACGCGAAGGTCGGCGAGGCGCCCAAGCAGTCCGGCGTCGCGCTGCCGGGCTCGGTGGTGAAGGTCTGCTACAACGGCGACGAGTCCGACACGGAGACCTTTTTGATCGCCACCCGCCAGGAGGGCGTCAACGACGGCAAGCTCGAGGTGTACTCCCCGAACTCCCCGCTGGGCGGCGCTCTCATCGACGCCAAGGTGGGCGAGACCCGCAGCTACACCGTGCCCAACGGCAACACGGTGAAGGTGAAGCTGCTCAGCGCGGAGCCCTACCACTCCTGATCCGATGGCGGCGGGCCGCCCGGGCCCGCCATTAGCTTAGCGCCCGATCGAGATCGGCCAGCAGGTCGGCGATGTCCTCGATGCCGACCGACAGGCGCACCAGATCGTCGGGCACTTCCAATTGCGACCCAGCCGTCGAGGCATGCGTCATGGCGCTGGGATGCTCGATCAGCGATTCGACCCCGCCCAGCGATTCCGCCAGGATGAACACCGTTGTCTTGGCGCACAACTCGCGGGCGGCGTCGCGGCCGCCGCGCATGCGCACCGACACCATGCCGCCGAAACCGCGCATCTGCCGTGCGGCGACCTCATGTCCGGGGTGTGATGGCAGACCTGGGTAGAGCACGGTGCTCACCGCGGGGTGGCCGGCGAGGAATTCCGCTACGGCCGAAGCGTTTTCGCTGTGCCGCTGCATGCGCAGCACCAGCGTCTTGAGGCCGCGCATCGTCAGGTAGGCGTCGAACGGGCCGGGCACCGCGCCGGCCCCGTTCTGCAGGAAGGCGAACGCCTCGTCCAGCCCCTGGTCGTTGGTGACCAGCGCACCGCCCACGACGTCGGAGTGCCCGCCGATGTATTTGGTGGTGGAGTGCAGCACGATGTCGGCGCCCAGGGTCAACGGCTGCTGCAGCGCTGGAGAGGCAAAAGTGTTGTCCACCAACACCTTTGCCGAACTCTGCCGGCCCAGTTCGGCCAGGGCCGCGATGTCGGCGATGGACAGCAGCGGGTTGGTGGGGGTTTCCGCCCAGATCAGCCGGGTCCGCGGCGTGATCGCGGCGGCGACGGCGTCCAACTCATGGAGCGCCACCGGGGTGTATTCGACGTTCCACTTTGTGAAGACCTTGTCGATCAATCGAAAGGTGCCGCCATAGGCGTCGTTCGGGATCACCACGTGGTCCCCGGGCCGCAGCACCGCGCGCAGCGCGCAGTCGGTGGCGGCCATGCCCGAACCGAAGGCTCGCCCGTAGGCGCCGTCTTCGACGGCGGCCAGCGCCGCTTCCAGTGCGGCCCGCGTCGGGTTGCCGGTACGCGCATACTCGAACCCGCCGCGCAGGGAGCCGACACCATCCTGGGCGAACGTGCTGCTGGCGTAGATCGGTGCGTTCACCGCGCCGGTTGCCGGGTCCGGCCGATAGCCGGAGTGAATGGCTTTGGTGGCCAGCCCGGTGAACTCGGGATGTCGGTTGGGGTCGTCGCTCATCGACGATCAGCCTAGGTGACAGCGGGCCTCTCGGCGCCGTCGATCGGCAGGCACACCGTCGTCATGATCTTGTCCGCCAGCGTTTGACGCTTCGAATCCCACAGCGGGAAAAGGAAACCGATGAAGCAGATGACGGCGTCGACGAAGTGCGCCAGCGAGCGCACCACCGACATTCCGAAGCCGATGGGCCGGCCGGTGACTTCGCTGACCACGTGGAACTTGAGCACCGATTTGCCGACGCTCGAGCCGGTGGTGCCCTGACGGTAGCCGAAATTCCAGATCAGATAGAACAGCCCGATCATCGACGCCAGCCACTGCGCCACCATGCCGGCCGTCGAGTTCTGCGTGGCGCAGTACTGGTTGACGGCGTACTGCGTGACGTCGGTGATGCAGGCGGTCTGTTGGGTGGCGACCAGGATCGCGGTCCCGATGCCGTGCACGACGACGTACGGGAGGATGTCGATGATGAATGCCAGCGCCCGGGTGAGCCAGGGCGTGTAATCCTGCGTCGGCAGCGTGCGGATCGCCGGTCCGGGTGGTGGCGGCGCGTATCCCCCCGCCGAGGGTGGGGGCGGCGGGTAGGAACCGCCGGGCGGCGGCGGGGGCGGCGGGTAGGTCCCACCGGCGGCGGACTGCGGAGGCGGCGCGGTCTCCTGCCCGCCCGAGGGCGGCTGCTGACCACCCGAGGTGCCGGACGACGAGGGGGGTGACGGGTAAGCGCCGCCGGGCGGCGGTTGATCGGTCATGGGCAACCTTCCACTCGCGTCCAGCCGAACTAGGCCGAAACAGTACCCGAGCGCGTCGCGGCCGGGCGAGACGCGCGGCGTCGCGAATCACCGGCGCCCGGGCAGCCCCCGAGGCCTGTCGGAGAGGAAACCCAGCAAGTCATAGCGGGTGATCACCCCGACCGGTTTGCCTTCCTCGACCACCATCAACGCATCCCAATCGCGCAGCGCCTTGCCGGCCGCGCTGACGGACTCTCCGGCCCCGATCATCGGCAGCGGCGGGCTCATGTGCTGCGCGACCGCGTCCGCCAATTTCGCCCGGCCCTCGAAGACGGCCGAGAGCAGTTCGCGTTCGGAGACGCTGCCGGCCACCTCCCCCGCCATCACCGGGGGCTCGGCCCCCACCACCGGCATCTGGGACACGCCGTACTCGCGCAGGATGCCGATGGCGTCGCGCACGGTTTCGGACGGGTGGGTGTGCACCAGGTCGGGCAGCTCCCCGGACTTGCGGCGCAGTACGTCGCCGACCCTGGACTGGTCGGTCGAGCCGTCGAGGCGGCTGCGCAGGAACCCGTACGACGACATCCAGGCGTCGTTGAAGATCTTCGACATGTAGCCCCGCCCACCGTCGGGCAGCAACACCACCACGATCGAGTCGGGCCCGGCCTGCTCGGCGACCCTGAGCGCGGCGACCACCGCCATCCCGCACGACCCGCCGACCAGCATCGCCTCCTCGCGGGCCAGCCGCCGGGTCATGTCGAAGGAGTCGGAGTCGGAAACGGCGATGATCTCGTCGGGAATCGTGGGGTCGTATGCCTGCGGCCAGAAGTCCTCGCCGACGCCCTCCACGAGGTAGGGCCGGCCGGTGCCGCCGGAATACACCGATCCCTCGGGGTCTGCGCCGACGATGCGCACCGCGCCGCCGGACACCTCTTTGAGGTAGCGGCCCGCGCCGGTGATCGTTCCGCCGGTACCGATGCCGGCGACGAAGTGGGTGACCTTGCCGTCGGTGTCGGCCCAGACCTCGGGGCCGGTGGTGGCGTAGTGGCTGGCCGGGCCTTCCGGGTTGGCGTACTGGTCGGGCTTCCACGCGCCGTCGATCTCCGTGACCAGCCGATCGGAGACGCTGTAGTAGCTGTCCGGATGATCGGGCGGGACGGCCGTCGGGCAGACGACGACCTCGGCGCCGTAGGCCATCAACACGTTGCGCTTGTCCTCGCTGACCTTGTCGGGGCAGACGAACACGCACTTGTAGCCGCGGTGCTGGGCGACCAGGGCCAGCCCGACGCCGGTGTTGCCCGAGGTGGGTTCGACGATGGTGCCGCCGGGCCGAAGCTGCCCGCTGGCTTCGGCGGCGTCGATCATCTTGACCGCGATCCGGTCCTTCGAGCTGCCACCGGGATTGAGGTATTCGACCTTGGCCGCCACGATGCCGGCACCGTCGGGGACGACGGAGTTCAGACGCACCAGCGGTGTGCCGCCGATGAGGTCACTGATGTGCTGCGCGATCCGCATGCGTTCATCGTCTCAGGCGGTTTCGCGCGGCGCACAACCACACTCCGCGGAGTTTGCGCGCGCCTACTCGGTGGCTTCGCGGATGTAGTCGCCGATCTGCCGCAGCGAGCGGATGGCCTCGGGCACCATCGGCGCCGCGAGCTGAAAGTCGTGGACCTGTCCGGGCCATACCCGCACCTCGGCCGGCACGCCCACCGCGGCCAGCCGGCTCGCCGCCAGCCGCGCGTCGTGCAACAGCACCTCGGAGCCCGACACGTGGATCAGCGTGCGCGGCAATCCCGGCTTGATGTGGTCCAGCGGCTCGTAGATCTCTTCGGGCTTCCCGTCGACGATGTTCTTCTCGGCCGCGCCGGCCACCAGCTCGGCGAGCGCATCGAACGCCCCGGCGGTGAACATCGCATCCGTCTCGATGTTGGGGTGGGCCTGCTTGGGTTCCTTGGCCAGCTGCAGCAGCGGCGAGATTCCCACCAGCGCGGCGGGATCCTCGCCCTCCTCCTGCAGGCGTTGGGCCAGGGTGAGCGCCAGGTAGCCGCCCGCGGAGTCGCCGGCCAGCACGATCTGGTCCGGTTCGTATCCGCGCCGCCGTAGCCACCGGTACGCGTCATGGCAGTCGTCGATCGCCATTCCGACCGAATTCTTCGGCAGCAGACGGTAATTGACCACCAAGATCGGCGAGTCGGCGAACTTGGAGAGGGCTTCGACCAGCCGGCCATGCGAGTTCGCCCCACAGGTCAAAAAGGCACCGCCGTGCAGGTAGACGATCACGCGGCGGCTGCCGTCGGCGGGTAGCACCCCGGGAGCGCGAACCAGCTGCGCCGACGCGTGGGGCAGCTGCACCGCCTCGCGGACCGTGGCCGACGCCGGGATCAGGACCCGGGCCGTGAGATCGATGAGACCCCAGGGCCACGGCAGGTTGGGGACGTGGCTGCCGACGGACAGAATCGGCCGGATGGTCAGCCGCGAGGTGAGGTTCGCCAGTCGCGCGGCGACGCTGGGCCCCGATTCCAGGACCTCGACCGGGGCGCCGTCGCTGATCGCGAATTTGCGCGCCTGGGCTCGACGCGTTCGCAGGACGTCATGGGGCCGAACGGTATTTGCCGATAACCCCGATTCCTTACTAGGTGCGGTCATGCTCAACACTTCCTACGCCGTTGTAGTGCGATACAGCATGTGACGAGGAGCCCGAGCGTCTGGTTCAGCCGTTTGCCAGAGCGCTCAGCCAATCCCTTGTCTTCAGCTTGACAGGCGTTGCTTAGTACAACGTATGAAATAGCTGATTTGATACCAGTTTTGCTTCGCACCGTGATCAGTTCGTTTTCCAGCCGCACGCCGAGAACTCTTAAGTCGCACTAAACTTGATTGCGTGACCATGCGTGTGCCACGTCGTTCGGCAATCGCTCTGGCCACAGCAGGCGCGCTGGCCTCAACAGGAACCGCCTACCTGGGGGCGCGGAGCCTGTTGGTCGGCCAGGCCACGCACGCGCGCACGATCATTCCGAAAGCGTGGGACATCCCGCCCCGCGCCGACGGCGTGTACGTGCGCGGCGGCGGCCCGGTGGAACGCTGGCACCGCGGCATGGCGGTGGACCAGCACCTGATGATCTTCGGTGACTCGACCGCCACCGGATATGGCTGCATGAGCGCCGACGAAGTGCCCGGGGTGCTGATCGCCCGCGGCCTGGCCGAGCAGACCGGGAAGCGAATCCGGTTGAGCACCAAGGCGATCGTGGGCGCCACCTCGAAGGGCGTGTGCGGTCAGGTCGACGCGATGTTCGTGGCCGGCCCGCCGCCGGACATCGCGGTGATCATGGTCGGCGCCAACGACGTGACCGCGCTGAACGGCATCAGCCAGTCGGCGCAGCGGCTGGGGTTGACCGTGCGCAAGTTGCGCGCCCGCGGCGCCGTGGTGATCGTCGGCACCTGCCCGGACCTCGGATTCATCAGCGCCATCCCGCAGCCGTTGCGGTCGATCGCGCACGAGCGCTGCCTGCAGCTTGCCCGGGCCCAGACCGCGGCGGTCCGGTCGGCCGGCGGTGTGCCGGTGCCGCTGGCGCAGCTGATGGCGCCGCAATTCCGCGCCACCCCCGACGTGATGTTCTCCGCCGACGGGTTCCATCCCTCCGCACCCGCCTACGCGCTCGCGGCCGACGCGCTGCTGCTCGCCCTCTGCGACGCGCTGGGTGAGGAGGTCCAGCGGCCGCCGCTGACTCCGGCGGTGCCCGCGGCGGCACCGGTGCTCGGTCAGGGGCACACCCGCACCAGCGTGATGTCGCGGCTGTGGCGGCGCCCGACGCCCGGACCTGCCCCGTCTTCGTGCCCCGAGGTCGGCAGCGACTAGATTTGTTCTCGCCCGTCGCGGTGGACCTACCGCCCAACGGTGAAGCGAGCCAGCCCCATCTGTGGGATCTGCAGTGATCTGAAGGGAACCGCCATGCCTGAAGCCGTCATCGTCTCAACTGCTCGCTCGCCGATCGGCCGCGCGATGAAGGGGTCGCTGGTCAACATGCGCCCCGACGACCTGACCGTCCAGATCGTGCGCGCCGCCCTCGACAAGGTGCCCGCGCTGAATCCGCACCAGATCGACGACCTGATCCTGGGCTGCGGCCAGCCCGGCGGGGAATCCGGATTCAACCTGGCGCGGGTCATCGCGGTCGAGCTCGGCTTCGACTTCCTGCCTGGCACCACCGTCAACCGGTATTGCTCGTCGTCGCTGCAGACCTCGCGGATGGCCTTCCACGCGATCAAGGCCGGTGAGGGCGACGCCTTCATTTCCGCGGGTGTGGAAACCGTGTCGCGCTTCGCCAAGGGCAGCGCCGACTCGTGGCCGGACACCAAGAACTCGCTGTTCGATGAGGCCCAGGAGCGGTCGGCCGCCGCGGCCCAGGGCGCCGAGGAGTGGCACGACCCCCGCGCGGACGACAACATCCCCGACGTCTACATCGCCATGGGCCAGACGGCCGAAAACGTCGCGCTGCTGACCGGCATCAGCCGCGAAGACCAGGACCACTGGGGAGTGCGCAGCCAGAACCGCGCCGAGGAGGCGATCAAGAGCGGGTTCTTCGAGCGCGAGATCACCCCGGTGACCCTGCCCGACGGCACCACGGTGAGCACCGACGACGGCCCCCGCCCCGGCACCACCTACGAGAAGATCAGCCAGCTCAAGCCGGTGTTCCGGCCCAACGGCACGGTAACCGCGGGCAACGCGTGCCCGCTCAACGACGGCGCCGCCGCGGTGGTGATCACCAGCGACACGAAGGCCAAGGAACTGGGCCTGACTCCCCTGGCGCGCATCGTGTCCACCGGGGTCAGCGGCCTGTCCCCGGAGATCATGGGCCTCGGTCCGATCGAGGCGACCAAGAAGGCGCTGGCGCGCGCCAAGTTGTCGGTCAGCGACATCGACCTGTTCGAGATCAACGAGGCGTTCGCGGTCCAGGTGCTGGGTTCGGCGCGCGAGCTGGGCATCGACGAGGACAAGCTGAACGTCTCCGGCGGTGCGATCGCGCTGGGCCACCCGTTCGGCATGACGGGTGCCCGCATCGCCACCACGCTGCTCAACAACCTGCAGACCCATGACAAGACGTTCGGTCTGGAGACCATGTGCGTCGGCGGCGGCCAGGGCATGGCGATGGTGATCGAGCGGCTGAGCTAGGCCGTTCGCCGCGTCCAGTGTGAAGCTGCGGCGGCGACACGCCGCGTGTGCGCGCCATAGCTTCACACTCGACGCCCTCAGTGCACACGAAAAAACCGGCACGCCAAGCGGCGTGCCGGTTTTTCTCTGTGGCGGAGCTAGTCGTTCTGCAGGTAACTCAGCAGACGCAGGATCTCGATGTACAGCCAGACCAGCGTCACGGTCAGGCCGAGCGCGATGCCCCATGCCGCCTTCTCCGGCGCGCCGGCGCGGACCATCTGGTCGGCCGCGTCGAAGTCGATCAGGAAGCTGAACGCCGCGATCGCGATGCACACCAGCGAGAAGATGATCGCCACCGTGCCGCCGCTGCGCAGGCCCAGGCCGGTGCCGCCGTTGACGTGGAACATCGCCAGCACGAAGTTGCCGAGCATCAGGGCCAGCACGCCGAACATCGCGGCGACCAGCATGCGGGTGAACTTGGGCGTCACCCGGATGGCCCCCGTCTTGTAGACGACGAGCATCCCGAAGAACACCCCGAAGGTGCCCAGCACCGCCTCACCGATCAGCGCCCCGGCGTTGGCGTTCGACACCGAGAAGTTGGCGAAGACGAACGAGATGGCGCCCAGTACCAGACCCTCGAGCACCGCGTAACTCAACACGATGCCGGGGTTGTCCTGCTTGCGGCCGAAGGTGGCCACCAGCACCAGGGCCAGGCCGCCCAGTCCGCCGACCAGGGCCAGCGGCATGGCCAGCGCGACGTCGCGGGCGACCAGGAAGTAGGAGACCACGGCGGAGACCGCCAACACGGCCAGCGTGATGCCGGTCTTGGTGACGACGTCGTCGATGGTCAGCGGCCGCGAAGCTTTGGCCTCTTGATACGGAGCCTGATACGGAGCCGCGTAGGGGTCGGCCCCATAGCCATAGCCCTGCATCGGGGGCGCGCCAGTGCCGAATTGCGCGTATCCGCCCCTCTGCTTTGGCAGCGAACGAAATACCGGGTTGCTTGTCTCCCGCACCGTCGGATCCTCTCTAATTGGCTTCGAGCTGTGCGAACACAATCTCAACGATTGGCGTTGCACCCCGGTTCCCAGCGGACCTGGGCGTTTCGGGGGTGGATATGGCCTGCGCCGTTGTCGTCGCGTTAAAGATAACCCGTACCCGCGGGTACCGCGCCGGTCGTGACGATCTAGATTTCTTGCTCGGGGCTGGACCGGCGATGGGAGGCGAGGGCGTGACCGACGAATCCGATGAGGTTCTGACCCGAGTCGAGGGAAGCGTCGGCTTGATCACCCTCAACCGCCCCAAGGCCATCAACTCGCTGAATCAGCAGATGGTTGACGCGCTGAGCGCCATCCTCACCGGCTGGGCGGACGACGACGCCGTGGGCGCGGTCGTGCTTTCCGGCGCCGGCGAACGCGGACTGTGCGCCGGCGGCGACGTGGTCTCGATCTATCACAGCGCGCGCAAGGACGGGGTCGAGGCGCGACGCTTCTGGCGCGACGAGTATCTGCTCAACGCGCAGATCGCCGAGTTCCCCAAGCCGTACGTGGCCCTGATGGACGGCATCGTGATGGGAGGTGGCGTCGGCGTCAGCGCCCATGCGAACACCCGGGTGGTCACCGATACCTCCAAGATCGCCATGCCCGAGGTCGGCATCGGCTTCATCCCCGACGTCGGCGGCGTCTATCTGCTGTCGCGGGCCCCCGGCGGGCTGGGCCTGCACGCGGCGCTGACGGGGGCGCCGTTCTCCGGCGCCGACGCCATCGCCATGGGTTTTGCCGACCATTACGTCCCGCACGGGGACGTCGAGGCGTTCCGCCGCGCGGTGATCACCGACGGCGTCGGCAAGGCGCTCGAGAAGTACGCCGTCGAGCCGCCGCCCAGTGAGCTTGCCGCGCAACGAGACTGGATAGACGAATGCTTCGGTGGCGACACCGTCGAAGACATCATCGCCAGTCTGCGGGGGCACCGAAAAGACGGGGCCGGGCCGGCCAACGACGCGGCCGACCTGATCGCCACCCGCTCCCCGATCGCGCTGTCGGTGACCCTGGAGGCGGTGCGCCGCGCCGCCGAACTCGAGACACTCAAAGACGTTCTGACACAGGACTATCGGGTGTCCTCGGCGTCGCTTCGCTCACACGATCTGGTGGAGGGCATCCGCGCACAGCTCATCGACAAGGATCGCAACCCCAAGTGGTCACCGGCGCAGCTGTCCGCGGTCACCGCGGCCGACGTCGAGGCGTATTTCACCCCGGCCGACGACGACTTGAGCTTCTAGAAAGGCGGTTGTAGATGGCAGACGCAGACTACGAGACCATCCTCGTCGAACGCGAAGAGCGGGTCGGCATCATCACCCTGAACCGGCCGAAGGCCCTCAACGCGCTCAACACCCAGGTGATGAACGAAGTCACCCGCGCGGCAGCGGATTTCGACGACGACCCGGGCATCGGGGCGATCATCATCACCGGCTCGGCCAAGGCGTTCGCCGCCGGCGCGGACATCAAGGAGATGGCCGGGCTGACGTTCGCCGACGCCTTCGGCGCCGACTTCTTCGCCCCGTGGAGCAAGCTCGCCGCGGTCCGGACCCCGACCATCGCCGCGGTGGCCGGGCACGCACTAGGGGGCGGCTGCGAGCTCGCCATGATGTGCGACGTGCTGATCGCCGCCGACACGGCGAAATTCGGCCAGCCCGAGATCAAACTGGGTGTGCTGCCCGGCATGGGCGGCTCGCAGCGGCTGACCCGCGCAATCGGTAAGGCCAAGGCCATGGACCTCATCCTGACCGGCCGGACCATCGGCGCCGAGGAAGCAGAACGAAGCGGCCTGGTCTCGCGAGTGGTGCCGGCCGACGATCTGCTGACCGAGGCCAAGGCCGTCGCGACCACCATTGCGCAGATGTCGCGCTCGGCGGCCAGGATGGCCAAGGAGGCCGTCAACCGCGCTTTCGAGTCCACCCTGGCCGAGGGACTCCTGTACGAGCGCAGGCTGTTTCACTCGACTTTCGCAACCGAGGATCAGTCCGAAGGGATGGCGGCCTTTGTCGAGAAGCGCCCGCCGAACTTCACCCACCGCTAGGACGCCTGGATGAGCGAGCCGATTTCCGCGACACCCACCGAGGCGGAGCAGCCCGCGGCCGACGTCGCCGAGAAGGCCGAGCCGGACGTCGCACCGCAACGGGCACCCGCGCCACGAGCCGGGCGCGCGGCGCCCACCCTGCCCTGGACTGAAAGACCTTGGTGGGTAAGGCATTACACGTTTACCGGCACTGCGGTCGGCCTCATCTTCATCTGGCTTTCGCTGACCCCCTCGCTGCTCCCGCGCGGCCCGTCCTTCCAGGGGCTGGTCAGCGGACTCTCGGGCGCCATCGGCTATGGGCTGGGGGTCTTTTCGGTCTGGCTGGTGCGGTTCATGCGCGAGAAGGATCACAGCCCGCCGCCGCCTTCGTGGGCATGGAAGGTGCTGATCCCGATCGGCGTGGTGGGCCAGGTGCTGATGGCGATCTGGTTCCACGTGTGGCAGGACGACGTGCGCGACCTGATGGGCGTGGCGCATTTGCAGTGGTACGACTACCCGCTGGCGGGAGTCTTGTCGCTGGTGGTGCTGTTCACGGTGGTCGAACTGGGCCAGTTCACCCGCTGGCTGGTGCGCTTTCTGGTCGGTCAGGTGGACCGGTTCGTTCCGTTTCGGCTTTCGGCGACCATCGTGGTCGTCACGCTCGTGGTCATGACCGTCGCCGTGCTCAACGGTGTCGTGCTCAAGTTCGCCATGCGCACCATGAACGACACCTTCGCCTCGGCCAACGACGAGATGAGCCCCGACAGCGCCGCGCCGAAAACCCCGCTGCGCTCCGGTGGGCCCCAGTCGCTGGTGTCGTGGGAATCCCTTGGCCACCAAGGGCGCATCTTCATCGAGGGCGGACCGAAGCTCGCCGATCTGACCGCGTTCAACGGAACCCCCGCGGTCGAGCCGATCCGGGCCTACGCCGGGCTGGACTCGTCCAAGGGCATCACCGCGGCCGCGGAGCTGGCGGCCCGGGAACTGCAGCGCACCGGCGGCCTGCAGCGCGCCGTCGTCGCGGTGGGCACCACCACCGGCACCGGCTGGATCAACGAGGCGGAAGCCTCGGCGCTGGAGTACATGTACAACGGCAACACCGCGATCGTGAGCATGCAGTATTCGTTCCTGCCGAGTTGGCTGTCGTTCCTGGTGGACAAAGAGAACGCCCGGCACGCCGGACAGGCGCTCTTCGAGGCCGTCGACAAGCTGATCCGCCAAATGCCCGAGGCGCAGCGACCCAAGCTCGTCGTGTTCGGCGAGAGCCTGGGATCGTTCGGCGGCGAAGCGCCGTTTTTGAGTTTGAACAATGTGCTGGCGCGCACCGACGGGGCGTTGTTCAGCGGACCGACCTTCAAAAACACGATCTGGACCGATCTGACGTCGACGCGTGACAGCGGATCGCCGGAGTGGTTACCGATCTACCAGGATGGTCGGTTCGTCCGATTCGTCGCCCGCGCAAAGAATTTGACGCGCCCCAACGCGCCGTGGGATCACCCGCGGGTGGTGTATCTGCAGCACGCGTCGGATCCGATCGCCTGGTGGACGCCGGACCTGTTGT
The DNA here is from genome assembly GCF_059813315.1 of Mycobacterium sp. NGS11. Taxonomy (NCBI): domain Bacteria; kingdom Bacillati; phylum Actinomycetota; class Actinomycetes; order Mycobacteriales; family Mycobacteriaceae; genus Mycobacterium; species Mycobacterium sp. NGS11. Next base: position 15,796 of record NZ_JCALEJ010000014.1, on the reverse strand, counting down.
TCAGCAAGCCCGATTGGCTGAGCGAACCGCGCGGCTATGACGTGCTACCTCAGACGCGCTGGATTCCGGTGGTCACCTTCCTCCAGGTTTCGGCCGACATGGCCGTGGCGGTGGACGTACCCGACGGGCACGGCCACCGTTATGTCGCGGACGTCGCCGACGGCTGGGCGGCCGTGCTGCCACCGCCCGGCTGGACGCCGGACAAGACGGCGAAACTGCGTCCGTTACTGCACTCCGGCGACACGGGTTAGAGCCAGCGGCGGGCGGCGCCGCCGGTGTCCGCGAACACCGGATCGACAGCGCCCCCCGCCAGCTCGCTCAGCACGCCGGCCCCGGCCAGCGCGTGATAGCCGCCGATGACGTCGGTGGCGCGATGCAGGCCGATGTCCAGCAGCGCGGCCGCCGCCAAGCTGGACGTGTAGCCCTCCGAACACAGGATCACCCATTCGACGTCGTCGCCGACGGCCTCGGGCAGCTTGGCCTCGCTGGTGGGATCGCAGCGCCACTCCAGCACGTTGCGTTCGATCACCAGCGCCCCGGGCACCTCGCCCTCGCGAAAACGCTGGGCCTGCGGCCGAATGTCGACCAGCACAGCGCCGCGGCGCAGCGCGTCGGGCACCTCGACCGCGGGCAGGCGGCGAAACCGGCGCCGGGCGGACCTCAACACGACGTCGATGCGGCTCATAGCGATCCCTCCGGCTGGTCGGTCAGTTCGGTGCGCTCGCGCCGCAACGTCTTGCGGTCAGTGACCTCGTAGTACGACATCGCCGTCAAGGGCGGCGAGTAGGCGTGCACGCTCAGGGTCGGCCCTACCGCCGCGGCGCCGACGCCGGGCGCCTCCGCGACGGGCCGGGAAACGGGCACCGTGACCGGCCGGGGCGCCCAGACCACGTCGTGGACCCAGCCCAACGGGAACCCGGCCTGATCGCCTGCGTCGAGCCGACGGCGCCGCAACGCCCTTCCATCCCAACGGTATTCATTCAACGATCCGGACAGGACGGTCAATGCGCCCAGCGACCCACCGTGGTCGTGCAGTTCGGTCGGCTGCCCGGGCACCCAGCTGATCAGCCACACGTCGAGTTCCTCGTCGCCGTGGATGCGGGTGAACCAGCGCCGCGACTCGGGTATGCCGCCCTCCGGTAGCAGGTGGTCGCAGCGCCCGCTGAGCACATCGTCGGCGGCCCGGTCGGTCGCGTAAAGCAAATCGGGCACGCGCAGCCGGGTGGGACCGGAGGACGGGGCGGAAAGGGGCCGCGGGCGCGGGGCAGCGGCGGTAAAGACGGGCACAGACATCGGAGGGCTCCAGGACGGAAAACGGATGGGACAAGCGGCGGCGTGTTACGGCCGACAACACTCGCAAAATCCGAAGCGCTCCATCACGGCCGCCAGTGTTGCATAGATTGAGGGCGTGCGCTTCAGCGGCGATCGGTCCCGGCGGTGGTGTGTGGTTGTCGCCGCGGCCGGGGCGCTGGCCGTCGCGGGGTGCTCGCACGGTTCCCACAGCGGTGCCCCCTCGGGGCCGCCGACGCGGCAATCCGGCAATCCCAACGGCCCGCGCTCGGCGCCGCCGGGCTCAGTCGGGCTGTCCCCCGCCGGCGTGACGACCAGGGTCGACGTCCCCGCCGACTCGACCGAGGAGGAGTACTACCAGGCCTGTCACGCCGCGCACGAGTGGATGGACGCGCAACCCAAGACCGGCGCGTCGCTGTTCGAGCCGTATCTGTCGATGGTCCAGGCGTCGCCGTCGGGCACCGCGGGCAGCTGGAATGCGCCGTGGTCGACGTTGACGCCGGCGCGGCAGGCCGCTGTGATCGTCGCCGCGCGGGCGGCCGCGAACGACGAATGCGGGTAGCGGCGCGTCCCGGCAATTCTTCGCCGCCGCGCAATTGCGATCACGGGTGAAAAAAGTGCCCGCGCCGCCCGCCGGGCAACGTCGTCCGCGCAAAATGGAGGGGTGCCTGACGAGACTCCGCGTCGATCCGAACCGACCCGGGTGGCACTCGCGCTCGGCAGCGGTGGCGCCCGCGGCTACGCCCACATCGGGGTGATCGAAGCCCTGACGGCGCGCGGCTACGACATCGTCGGCGTCTCCGGCTCGTCGATGGGCGCCCTGGTCGGCGGCCTGCAGGCGGCCGGGCGGCTCCACGAGTTTGCCGACTGGGCGAAGTCGCTGACCCAGCGCACCATCCTGCGGCTGCTGGACCCGTCCATCAGCGCGGCCGGCGTGATGCGGGCGGGCAAGATCTTGGACGCGGTGCGCGACATCCTGGGGCCGGTCGCCATCGAAGAACTGCCCGTCCCCTACACGGCGGTGGCGACCGACCTGCTGGCGGGCAAGTCGGTGTGGTTTCAGCGCGGCCCGCTCGACGAGGCGATCCGGGCGTCCATCGCGATCCCCGGCGTGATCGCACCCCACGCTGTCGACGGTCGGCTACTCGCCGACGGGGGCATTCTGGATCCGCTGCCGATGGCCCCGCTCGCCGCGGTCAACGCCGACCTGACCATCGCGGTGAGCCTGTCCGGCAGCGAGACGATCGCCAACCGCGAGCCGGAACCCGGCGCCACCATCGAGTGGTTGACCCGCATGGTGCGCAGCACCTCCGCGCTGCTCGACACCGCCGCCGCCCGTTCGCTGCTCGATCGGCCGACCGCCCGGGCGGTGCTGAGCAGATTGGGCGGGCCGGCCGGCGAACCGGACGACTGGTCGGACACCCCGGACGACGAGCAGCCGGTTGACGACGCCGCCGAACTGCCCGGTGTGGGCACCGAGGTGCCGAAACTGGGCAGCTTCGAGGTGATGAACCGGACCATCGACATCGCCCAGGCCGCGCTGGCGCGCCACACGCTGGCGGTCTACCCGCCCGACCTGCACATCGAGGTGCCGCGGTCGACGTGCCGGGCCCTGGAATTCCACCGGGCCGTGGAGGTGATTGCCGTCGGCCGCGCGCTGGCGGACGAGGCGCTGGACGCACTGGAAGTCGAGGACGACCAGGACGTCCCACCCGCGATCCAGCGCTGAGCACTCTCAACTCGGTTGTGCGCCAGGCACTTTCATAGCCCCAGGAAGTGGGCGATGGCCGCGGTCTCGCGGCGGCCCTGCGCGCGCCCGGCCACCGCCGACGGGATGCGGCAGCCCGGATCCAGGGCGTTGGGCCCGAAGGCGGCCAGCGATTGGCCGTCGGCGAAGACGGCGAAGGCGGCGCCGGGGAACGCCGAGACCTCGGCGGCCGGCCCGGCACCGAACGGCGACGGCGCATCGACGCCCGCGGGCACCAGCACCACCGCGGTGTCGCAGTCGGTGGCCACCGCGAGGTTGACGGAGCTGGCGACCCCGCCGTCCATGTAGTGGCGGCCGCCGATCGTCACCGGCGGCCACGCCCCGGGCACCGCGCAGCTGGCCGCGACGGCATCGACCAGGTCGACACCGGAGTCGCCGTCGAACACGGTCAGCTCGCCGGTTTCGACGTCGATCGCGGTGAGCCGCAAGTCGCGATCCGGCCAGCGGTGCGACGGCAGGCGACGCGCGATCACGTCCCGGCGCACCGGCGCGGGAACGGTTTTGGTCGCCAGCGCCACGGCCCCGATCCGCTGCATCTGTTGGCGTGTTTTGTCCAGTGTCTCCTCGTACGGCTCGCCCAGAGCCGTCAGGAACAGTTCGGTGATGGTCTCGATGTCGACCCCGGAATCGATCTCTGCCGACGACTCGGCGACCTGGCGGTCGAACAGCTCGTCCAGTGTGCGGCCGCTGCTCAGCTGCGCCGCGACGGCCGAGCCCGCGGACGTCCCCACCAAAACGTCCGACTCGCCCAACAGCCGGGCCACCGTCGGCGACTCGTCGGCGATGCCCCGCAGAACACCTGTCTCCCAGGCGATTCCCGCTATCCCACCGCCGGCAAGCACCAACGCGCGTTTGGTTGTCATGCCGTTCACCTTGCCAGCACGGATCACGCCAGCTGCCGGGTGTTCGGCAGGGCGTGCTGCGATTCCTCCACCGGCGAGCTCAGGTCCTCGCGGCGCAGCAGATGTTCGGGCGGGTCGGGCAGGATCATGCTGCGGTGGATTTGCAGATTCGCATCGACATGGAAGAGTTCGCCGGCCGGCAGCAGCCGCCAGCGCGGCTCGTCGTCCATCACCTCGGTGGCGAACACCACCGACGGCCGCTCACACAGATGCTCCGACCTGGCGTGAATCCTCTTGGTGCACAAGTCGAATTCGGGATCGCGCGAACCCCTATCGCCGGATCGATCCAGAATGTAGAGCTGATGGGTCTCCGGGTATCGCAGCGCCCACATGTCGGTGGCGGTGCTCAGCAATACGTTGACCGCATAGATCGGAGCGTGCTCGGCGAGCCATCGCATGGCGTCGGTGAGGCCGGCCGTGATGTCGCCGTCGCGCGCCCGGATCGCGCCGGTGATCAACGCGAAGACGCGCTCGGAGTCGGTGTCGCCCAACACCAGATCGTCGGTGCCGACCTCACGCAGGCGCTCGTCGATGATGTCCAATCCCTCGAGGACGCCGTTGTGCGCGAAGATCCGCCCGTCCTGCAGGAACGGGTGGGTGTTATGGATGTCGAGCGATCCGGTGGTCGCGTAGCGGACGTGGGCGATGACGGTCGTGCCGGTCATCCGGTGCGCCTCGGTCGCGAATTCGGCGTCCTGCCAGGCAGCTATCGGCTCCTTGTATACGTGCGGCCGGCCGTGCTCGTCGAAGACGCCCAGGCCGGTGCCGTCCGGATTTCTTCTGCTCTGTTCGGCCAGGCTGTCCGGCGCATCCAGCAGCCAAAAGGTCGCGGTGCAGGCGTGGGTCCCGGCGTGTACGCCAAAGAGTCGGCACATGGCTTTCCACGCTAGCGCTCGACGATCAACCCGTCAGCAAGGCAGACAGGTGACGCAGCGCGCGCCGCGCGTAACCCTTCCACATCATTCCCAGCAGCGGCAGCGCCCGGGCCGTCAGCGCCGAGCGCGGGTGGATGTCCCAGCGCCAGGTGATAGCGGTACCACCCGATGCGGGTGTGAAGATCCATTCGCCCAGGATGTGGTCGACCAGCATGGCCATCGGGCCGGTGATTTCGGAGAGCCGGTAGCCGAACGACCGTGGCGGGTCGACGCTGGTCAGTTCCTCGCGCATGCTGGCGCCGCCGGCCAGATGCACGACGCGGGTCTGGCCCGCCGCGTCCCAAGCGCCGGTCTGTTCGCGCACTTCCCTGATCGGGGGGAACGGTCCGTACCAGCGGTGAAAAAGGGTCGGGAGCGGAATCGGCAGCGTCCGGTCAAACGCGTGCCGTACCTCGACCGGGGCCACCACGGATTGGTCGACGACGAGCGAATGTGCCACCGGGGTCCAGCCTTTCAAGCTCAGCGCGCCTCGATCACCTGGTATTCGTCCGCGGCGTATCGCGACCGAATGCTTTTCTTGTCGTACTTGCCGACGCTGGTGCGGGGAATCTCGTCGATGAAGGTCCACCGTTCGGGCAGCCACCATCGAACGACCTTGTCGGCCAAGAAGTTTCGCAGCTCGTCGGCGCCCACCGATGCGCCCTCTTTGGCAACGATGACCGCGAGCGGCCGTTCCTCCCAGCGCTCGTCGGGAACGCCGACGACGGCGGCCTCGAGCACGTCCGGGTGGCCGATCAAGAGGTTTTCCAACTCGACCGAGGAGATCCATTCCCCACCGGATTTGATGACGTCCTTGGCGCGGTCGGTCAGGGTGACGAATCCGCGCTCGTCGATGCGGCCGACGTCGCCGGTGCGTAGCCAGCCGGAGTCGAACTTCGACTCGTCGCGGCCCAGGTAGTACGAGCCGGCGATCCACGGCCCGCGCACCTCGACCTCACCGACGGCGTTGCCGTCATTGGGCAGCACCTGCCCCTCGTCGTCGACGATGCGCATCTCCACCCCGCAGACCGGCTGGCCCTGCGTCCCGCGATAGGACCAGTGCTGATCCGCACTGGTACCCGGTGGGGGCCACGCCATGGTGGCCAGCGGCGACGTCTCCGTCATGCCCCACAGCTGACGGATCTGCACGTCGTGCTTTTCCTCGAAAGTGCGCATCAGCGAAATCGGGACGGCCGAGCCGCCGCAGACCACCAACCGCAACGAGGACAGGTCGTGGTCGGGCTCGTCCTCGAGGTGGTGCAAAACGCCGTTCCAGATGGTCGGCACCGCGCCGGTCACGGTGGGCTTCAAGTCCTCGATCATCCGGACCAGCGACGGCGGATCGAGGTGGCAATCCGGCAACACCAAATCGGCGCCGGCCATCAGCGCCGCATACGGCAGCCCCCAGGCGTTGGCGTGGAACATCGGCACCACGGGCAGCACGCTGTCGGTCGACCCGACGCCGATGCCGTTGGTGGTACACGCGCCCATGGTGTGCAGATAGCTCGAACGGTGGCTGTAGACAACGCCTTTCGGGTTCCCGGTGGTGCCGCTGGTGTAACACATCGCGGCCGCGGAGTTCTCGTCGATGTGTGGCCAGTCGAACTCGGTGGACTCGGCGCCGAGGACCTCGGCATAGCGCAGCACGGTCTTACCGGACCCCTGCAGCGGGTCGGTGTCGTCGCCGACGACGATCACGGTGTGCACCGTCTCCAGGTCGGGCAGCACGGGTGCGAGCAGTTTGACCAGCGCGGCGTCGACCAGCACCACCTGGTCCTCGGCCTCGTTGGCGACGAAGGCGATCTGCTCGGGGAACAGCCGGATGTTGAGCGTATGCAGGACGGCACCCATCGACGGCAATGTCAGGTATGCGGTGAGGTGCTCGGCGTTGTTCCACATGAAGGTGCCCACCCGCTGATCACCCGTGATGCCCAGCCGGCGCAGGCCGTTCGCCAGTTGCGCGGCCTGCTGGCCGAGCTCCCGGTAGGTCGTGCTCCGGTAGCCATCCCCAGTGGCTGTCGTGACGGTCCGCTCCCCGTGCACCGTGCAGCCGTGACGCATGATCGCGGTGATGGTCAACGGAAAGTCCTGCATCGTGCCGTCCACTGAGCTACCGCCTTACTCTCGGCGCGGCACCGCATGTGCCGCCGGCCGCCTCTACCCTAAGCCTGAAATCGGCGCGCGTGGCAGCACCTGAGGAGACTGCTGGTCGACTGCGTGGATCCCGTTCGGCCGGGGCAGCTTTGGGCCTAGGCATTGCCGCACCCTCGCACCGAACGCACACGGTTCACACCCGGCGCGCCGGGCCCGCCCCTGCGGCGGGGCTAGGCCAGGACGGGCTCCCACTCCGGAAGTTCCGGCAGCCAGCCGGCAATCGACAGGTCCGGGTGGTACGCCCCGCGGTGGGTCTGCGTCGGTGTCGCGGAGGCGATCCGCGCCGCGGTGACCACACCGGAGTGGTCGGCGACATAGAGATGGCCGCCGTCGGGGCTTTCGACCACGCACGACGGGTTCTTGGACAGCGTGACCTCGCCGACGACATCCTGCTGGCGGGTGCTCAGCACCGTGATGCGGTCGTCGCTGACCAGGTAGGCGCGCGCGCCGTCACGACTGAGCGTCATCCGGGTGAGGGGGCCGGTGATCTCCGGGACCTTGTGAGTGCCGACGATTTTGTTGGACCGGGTGTCGACCACATCGAGCACCGCGCCCGCGACCGGATCGCAGCTCGCGACGTACGCCGTGCCGCCGTCGGTGCTCAACGCCACATCGCGGACGGGCACACCGAGATCGACGACGCCGACGATGCGCGACCGTCCGCCGACCCGGCGATTGTCGGACCGCGTCCGGGTCTCGATCATGGCCAGACTGCCGCCGGTCGGGGCGTTCATGCCGACGTAGAGCCGGCGTCCGTCGGCGCTGATCCGCACGCATGCGGTGGTGGCGCCCGGCGCGGTCGCCAGGTCGATGACCTCGAGCTCGCCGGTGGTGGTGTCCAGCACCGTCACATCGGCGCCGCGAACCGCGTTCCGGCTGGCGTAGAGATAATTTCCGTCCGGGCTCACCGCCAGGCCGCTCACGCTGTTCGCGAGCTGGTGTGTGGCGATGCGCCAGCTCGTGACGACGTCGATGACGTCGATGGCGTCATAGCCGGGGGTCGCGGTGCTGACGTAGGCATAGTTGGAGTCCGCACTGCTCATGGCGACCGCGAACGGTTCGGCCAATTCGGTCACGATGCTCGAGACGCGACACGTGTGGGCGTCGACGACCGAAACCACGTCGCGGGCGTAATTCGTGACGACCAGCCTGCGCCCGTCGGGGCTGATGTCGAGATCGCTGATCGGACCGTTGTGCAACGGGACTCGCCTCACCGAAGTGGTGTCGAGCTCGAAGACTCGCCGGTCTCGATCGCCGTGCGCGGCCGTTGGGCCGTTCACATCGTTCACGCTGGCACCGCCTTTGCTGTGTGTTTCGGCGCGGAGGCGAAGCCGCCGATACGTGTGCGACGGACTGGCCTTCCGGAATCACCGGCTTTCAGCACCGAAAGGCGCTGACGAGACTGGTTTTCGGTAGTCTACTGGCCAAAAATCGCCCCACCGCGGTTCGAAGTGCTCGACGTTAGCTACGTCACTCCGCGTACTCAGGTTCTGCTCAGACTTCCAATCGAGCTGTACCGCAGTCGCTTACCCGTAGCGAAAGTCAGGCAAACGCGCTTCCGGCGGATTTCGCCCGCGCCGCTAACAGCCCACGTGAGGGCGATATCGGTACAGAAGTACGGAATTCTCAGGTTTGTCGGCCGACGAGGGATAGATCACACCGCTCGACGCTAGCTGAACTGCGTCTGCGGCCGCGCGAGCCTCACCCCGTCGACGGTGATGTCGACCTTCTCGTTGTAAAACGCGATGAGACCGGCGATCTGTCCGACCGCCGGAAGCGGATAGTGATAGGTCCACGCCAGGTCCGCCCGCAAGTCTTGCTCATCGGCGGATCCCACTCGCACCGACCAATACGCTGACGTCACTCCCTTGTAGGGACACAACGTCTGCGTCACGCTGGGTTCCAGGTGCTCGAAGGCGACATCGGCCGGATCGATGTAATACCTTGTCGGCAAACCTGTTTCGAATAGCAGAACGGGACAACTGGTGTCGGCCAAGGTGATTCCGCCGAGTTCCACTACGACGTGCCGGTGCGAACGCAGGGCGTCGACGCGCGAATAAGGGTTGCGTGGGTGACCGTAAATCGGCTCATCTTCTTCGAACCAGCGCAACGGATTCCACTCGAATCGCACCGTACCGGCCAGCGGGCCGTCGCCGTCGGCGTCGAACACCCGCGCCGCGGCCTCGTACGTCTGGCCGGCGCCGATCAGGGAGTACAACCGCGACGGGCCGAATTGCACCTTCTGGGCGTGGTTTTCGTCGCGCAGGAACTCCGAGCGGACGTCGTCGAGCGGGATGTAGTACTGCGGGTAATACGGGACTTCCCACACGTACCGCGCGGAGGTGGTGTCGAACACCAGGGCATCGCCGAGATAACCACGGACCCGGCGCGGGGCGGGTTCGATCCTGCCCCGCTCGGCGGCCATCTGCGGGTAGTCGGTCATCGCGTGGCCTATTGGTTCTTGGAGGCCAGCCCGGCGGGTGCGTGACCGATGGCCTTCCGGATGGCGTCGGCCAGCGCGAGCGCGCTCTCCTCGGTCAATTCCAGGGCCACCCGCGCCGACGGGCCGAGCTGCGGATTGATCACGTCGATGTTGACGGTGTGACCGTAGGGCGCGTGCACCGGATGGTCGACGTATACCGTCGCGCGGTCGGCGCCGAACCATCCCGTCGCGCCCTTGCCGCTGCCGTCGATCTCGACATGTTCGGTGAGATAGGTGCACATGGCGCGTGCCTAGCCTTTCAGGTAGGTGGCGAAGAACTCGTCGATGCGCCGCCAGCCGTCCACCGCGGCCTCCGGCCGGTACGCCGGCCGGTCGACCGAGAAGAACGAATGACCCGCGCCCTCGTAGGAGTGGAATTCGTGCGGCTTGTCCACCTTGTTGAGCTCGGCATCCAGCGTGGCCACCGCAGCGGGGGCCGGGAAGCGGTCATCGAGTCCGAACAAGCCGAGCAGCGGACAGCTGAGACTGGCGGCCAGATCCAGGATCGGCTTCATCACCTTGGGCATGCCCTCGGGCGGGTCCTCGACGATGAACGCCCCGTAGCAGTCCACCGCCGCGTCGAAGGGCAGCGAGCAGGCCGCCAGATAGGCGTGGCGTCCGCCCGAGCAGTGCCCGATGACACCGAACTTGCCGTTGGCGCCGGCCAACGAGCGCAGGTGCTCGACCGCGCCCGCGACGTCGCCGACCAATCGTTCGTCGGGCACTCCGCCCGCCGCCCGCGCCGCGGCGGCCGCGTCATCGGGCGCGGCACCCGGCGCTTCCCGCGAGTAGAGGTTGGGCGCCACCGCGTTGTAGCCGCTGACGGCGAGGCGGCGGACGAACTCCTTGGTCTCCCGGTCATATCCGGGCATGTGGTGGATCCACACCACGCCGCCCCGCGAGCCCGGTGCCAACGGCACGGCTTGGTACGCCTCGATCTCGTCGCCGCCGTGGCCGGCGATGGTGATGGTTTCTGCGCGGATGGCGTCCGCGCTGAATGCGTTCATCACGACTCCTCGTCTCCGCTCCGATGGCACTCCCGCGCCACCCGGATGCGGAGCGCCGCTGCAGTCGGTCCGCTCCGCCGAGAACCAACGTAGCGCGCCGCGGGTTTTCAGTGCCGCTTGTCGCGCACCTTGTAGGTCGAGGGCCACGACTTTCGGGACTCGTCTCCGGTCAGCGGAGTCCCCATCCCGCCGACCTTGACGGCGTAGGCCTCCTTGCCGGGCCCGACCTCACGGTTGGCGTGCTCCTGGGCCAGGAAGTAGAGCTCATCGATGGTGGCTTCGTCGTAGGCGACAAACGAGGTCTCCCGCGCGACGTCGTCGATGCCGACGAGCAATCGGTCGGGCAGCAGCCGCGACGCCACCGCCGCGAGCCCGAGCAGCCCGAAGGGAATGATCCAGTAGCAGAGAAACGACAGTGGGGTCTTCGTGTCCAGCATCCAGGCCGCGGTGGTCCCGGTAGGGCTTTGCGCGACCGACGGGATGACCGACGACACCGTCATCCCGGCGAAAGTTGCGACCCACAGCCAACTGAGGATCTTGACGACCCGGCCGAACAGCTCGGTTTTGACGACGTCGGGAGCTTGTTCAGCCGCGGCGAACTCGGCCACGAAGGGCTTGCCAACCAGCACCCCGAGGAGCGTCACCAGCAAGATCCCGGCGTTGCTCAGCGGCAGGATCCACCGCTGCAGGAACGACTCGCTGAGCGTGAAGGCCAGGACGGCGAGAATCAAAAGCACTGCGACGGAAGCAAAATCGAAGAACTGCCATTTCCTGCCCACCGCACCCCCCACGCCCAGGCTGGCGGCGGCGATGGCCAGGGCGACCAGCACGGCCGCGACGAACGGAACGTTACCGACGAGCACCCAATACACGATCCACGGCGCGAGGCCGAACAGCATCCCCATGCTGCGTCAGTGTATGAGTGGCGCTTTGCGGCGCCGTCGGCGGCTAACCCAAAGTATTGGTCCGCGCGCCGAACACGGCGGCCGGTGGTGGCACGCAGGACTTTCAAAAACCTTGCGCCGCAACCTAACCCGGGTCTACGCGGGGGCCGGCGTGTTGAGCGCCATCGCCAGGAAGTCGAGCCGCCACAACGAGCGGAACAGTGCCAGCCCGAATTCCTGCACGCGCTCTCCATCTTGCGGTCTGACGTCGCCGCGCCGCGCCACGCAGTCGATGATTTCTGTGATCGTGCGACGGCCGTCGACGTGCTGAACGAAGGGCAACTGGGCCGGGTTGAGTTTCAGCGTCGCGCCGGGCAGGTGGATCGTCTCGCCGGACAGCAGGCACGCGGTGCGCAGCAGCGGGACGTAGTCGAGGCAAGCCGGCGCCGAGAAGTCGACCGCATAACCCGCTTTCGGGCGTTCGGGGCGGCAGGCGAGGAAGAAGTGGGTGGCGTTCGCCGGCTGCAGCCGCTCCATCACCGACCACAGTGTGGTGTCGGGCAGCTGGTTGACGAGCGACTGGAATTGGCTCGCCGGCGCGACGAAGTCGTGCGGGTAATACGGCGCGTTGCGCAGCCAGCCCTGAAACGCCAGCCCGGCCGACGCGACCAGGTCCAGGCATTCGTCGACGGTGTAGCTGCGTTGGCGGGCATGCAAGAAGGTGTCAACAACGGCACCCTCGGACATCAGGTCGCGGGCAGCCTGCAGGTAGGAGCGGACCGGATGGTCGGAAGGTAGCGTCGCGATCGCCTGGACGACCAATTGCACCGACGCGGCGTCCTGGGACAGCCCCAGGTCGCGGAACGCCGATTCGAGCATGTCGACGCCGATTCGGCCGTACTTCGCGTAGAGCATGACGCCCAGGGCCCCGTCCCGGCGCAGACGTTGGCCGAGCGCCGTGAGCCCGGCCAGCGGATCGGCCATATGGTGCAGGACGCCGCTGCAGACGATGAGGTCGAAGTCGCGGGAGAGCGCCGAGACCTCTTCGATCGGAAGCAGATGCAGTTCCAGGTTGTCCAGACCGTGCTTGTCTTTCAGCTGCCGATGGTGATTCAGCGCAGACTGGCTGACGTCGATCGCGACGACTCTGGCGCCGCGGTTCATGTAGGCCAGCAGGGCCGCCTGGAAGGTGCCGCATCCGGCAACGAGAATGTCCAAGTCCGCTTTGTAGTCCCGATCGGGCCACAGCATCCGGTGGGACCAATAGGGGTCGAACCAATCCCAGTGATTAGACGTCCACGCCGCGAGATCGGTTACCGGAGGCGGATATTCCCACCGATCGTATTGACGGCTGACACCGTCGACCCGCGCATCCTCGGTCACTTCGGCGCTTGCTCCTTCGCGGTGGCGGATCGCCCAACGGTACGACGAACTTACTGCGCCCGCCGATTCTGTGCGCGCGATGACGCACCGCGAAACTCAGTTCATCGCAAACGACATCGCCTGGTGCGGGTACGTGTTTGTGCGCTTGCGCTGCGCGGGTCGGGGATGAGCGTTTTGAGCCGTCGCTGTTCGGGTAAACGACGGCACGATTGTGACCGCAGGGGCACGGAGTTAGCAGGGCGAATGGACACCCGCGTGTTGCTCGCCGGCCGTTATGAAGTGCGCGGCAGGCTGGGTCGTGGTGGCATGGCCGAGGTTTGCGACGGCTGGGATACCCGATTGCGCCGACCGGTCGCGATCAAGCTGATGCATCCGGACGTGAGCGCCCAGAGCGGCATGCGGAACCGGTTTGATGCGGAGGCCCGCGCGGCCGCGGCGCTCAACCATCCGAATATCGTCGCGATCTACGACACCGGCGAGCACGACGGCAGGCCGTTCATCGTGATGGAACGGTTGCCCGGCGGAACCCTGGCTGACGAGGTGCGCCAGGGCCCACTCTCGCAGCAGCGGGTCCACGCATTGCTCGACAGCGTCCTGGCGGCGCTGACTGAAGCACACCGCGCCGCCATCCTGCATCGCGACATCAAGCCCGGAAACATTCTGCTTGCCGCGGGCGGCGAAACCATGAAGGTTGCAGACTTCGGGATTGCCAAGACTCCGGAAGCCACCAAGACGCTCACCGGCCAGATCCTCGGCACCATCGCCTATCTGAGCCCCGAGCGACTCGCCGGAGCACCTGCGTGCGTGGCTGACGATCTGTATGCGGTCGGCGTGGTGGGCTACGAAGCACTCGCCGGGCACCGCCCGTTCCCACAGGAGAATATGGCGGCGCTGGCCGGGGCCATTCTGCACGGACGCCCGCCGCGGCTGGCCGGGCTGCGACCCGACGTCGAACCCAGCCTGGTCACGCTGATCGAACGCGCGATGGCGCACGACCCACGACAGCGGTTCGGTAGTGCCGAGGAGATGCGCGCCGAGCTGCACCACGGTCGCAACGCGGCCGCAGCCATGCCGGTCGCGGCGCCACCCTATCCGGCCACCAAGCTGCTGGAAGTGCCGGTAGCCGGCCGGCCCACGAACACTTTCTTCCCGGCGCTGGTCGATTCGACGACGAGCCGCAGGAGAAAGTTGCTGGGCATCATGGCGGTCGTGGCGGTACTGATCCTGGTGCCGCTCGCCCTCGCGCTTGACGCGTCGTCCTCGCACGCACCCCAGGAGCCCGCCACCACCAGCACGCCGGCGCCGGTCCCTGTCAATAGCGCCGCGCCACCGCCTTCCCCGCCCCCGCAACAGCCGCCGGTCCCCGCCTTGCACGGCCCCGGCAAAGGGCACGGCAAGGGAAACGGCGGCAACCGGGGAGATTAGGGCGACCACGCGTAGCAGAGCGGCCGCGCGGTTCCCGGCAAACTTGGTGCCCCCAGTCGGACTCGAACCGACACTGGGCGGATTTTAAGTCCGCTGCCTCTGCCAATTGGGCTATGGGGGCCCGGCGGCGAATCTAGCGCGCCGCCGCCGAATTCAGGGCATCGCATCCCGCTCGAATCGCCACAAATTCGCAAGATGCATTCGGGATGAGTCTGGGCTAGGATCCGCGCCCGCCCGCCTTAACGGTGGCTTTCCGTCAGATGACAGATGACGCCGCTATGTCATCCGGCAAGGCCGTGTTAAAACTGCCGGCTCCATCGTTAAAAAGCCGTAAACGGCTGTCAACCTGGCCCTTTAGGCCGGGAACGTGGACGTGTGGCTCGTTAGTGTTACGCCAACGCACAGGGGCCGTTACGCAAACACACAGGTCGACCAGCACATGTGGTCGGCTCGTTCCAGCTTAGGAGCAACCGTGGCTTTTCTGACAACACAGACCGAAGAGATGCTCGCCGCCGAGGGGCTGCTCTCGGGCATCAACACGAATCTGGCGGCGCAGAACGCGGGCGCCGCGGCGGCGACGACGGTCATCGCGCCCGCCGCAGCAGACCCGGTGTCGGTTCAGCAAGCGGCAATCTTCTCGGCGTACGGCACCCAGTACCAAACGATCGCCGCGGAGGCGCAGACCCTTCTGCAGAATTACGCGCAAACCCTCGGCATCAGCTCCGGCAGCTACGGGGACACCGAAGCCATCAACGCCGCCCAGGCCACGCTTTCGAGTGCCGCATCTCCTCTCGCTGCCGCTGCGGCCACACCCTCGAACACTCCGCTGGACTTCCTCTCCTACCTGCTCGGCAGCACCGGCAACGGCACCAATCCGAACATGCTCGGCGGGATCTTCGGCCTTTCGAGTAACGGCGCCAACATCCTGAACATCGGCGCCGGTAACTGGGCGTCTGCGGGGTCGGACCTGCTAGGTCTGGCCGGTGGCGGTCTGCTCGACACCTCTGCGGCCGACGCCGCCGGTTCGGCCGCCGACGCGGCGGGCCTCGCCGACTCGACAGCGCCGATGGCGCCCATGGCTGGCGGCGGCATGGCAGGCCTGGGCGCGCCGATGGCCGCAGCAGGACAGGCCACCATGGTCGGCAAATTGTCGGTGCCGCCGACCTGGGCCGGCTCGGCCACCCCGGTCGTCGGCACCAGCGCTGCGCCGCTGGAGACGGTGGGCTGGACTGCCGCCGCACCGCAGGCCGGCGCGGGGACCATCATCCCCGGGATGCCCGGGATGGGCGCGGCCGCGCGCAACAGCGCCGGCTTCGGCGCGCCGCGCTACGGCGTCAAACCGATCGTCATGCCGAAAGCGGCGACCGTCTAAGCAGCGAGCACGGTTAAGCGAAGCAGTTTCCGAACGGATAAAGGGAGCGAGAAGACAAATGGTTTTTGATTTTGCCGCCATGCCGCCAGAGCTGACCTCCACGCTCGTCTACACCGGTCCGGGCGCGGCGCCGCTCATGGCGGCCGCGGCGGCGTACGCCAACCTGGCCGCGGAGGTGAGCTCGACGGCGACCCAGTGGGAGTCGATCATCTCGC